>NZ_JAANNX010000008.1:0-233982 GCF_013363615.1 Streptomyces sp. CAI-85
CCACCAGCAACATCTGCACCGCGCAGGTGCTGCTCGCCGTGATGGCCGGCATGTATGCGGTCTACCACGGGCCCGAGGGCCTCCGGTCGATCGCCTGGCGCACGCACCGCTACGCCTCGATCCTCGCCGCCGGGCTGACCGCCGGCGGGGTGGAGGTCGTGCACGGGTCGTACTTCGACACGCTGACCGTGCGGGTGCCCGGCAAGGCCGCCGAGGTCGTGGCCGCGGCGCGCGCGAACGGTGTGAACCTGCACCTCGTCGACGCCGACCAGGTGTCGATCGCCTGTGACGAGACCACCGCGCGGGCCCAGGTCGCCGCCGTGTGGGCGGCCTTCGGGGTCGAGGGGGACATCGAGGCGCTGGACGCCGTCACCGAGGAGACGCTGCCCGCCGGGCTGCTGCGGTCCGACGAGATCCTGACCCACCCGGTCTTCCACGAGTACCGTTCCGAGACGGCGATGCTGCGCTATCTGCGCCGGCTCGCCGACCGCGACTACGCGCTGGACCGGGGCATGATCCCGCTGGGCTCCTGCACCATGAAGCTCAACGCCACCACCGAGATGGAGCCGGTGACCTGGCCGGAGTTCGGGCAGCTCCACCCCTTCGCGCCGGCCGAGCAGGCGCAGGGCTACCTCACGCTCATCCAGGAGCTGGAGGAGCGGCTCGCGGAGGTCACCGGGTACGACAAGGTGTCGCTCCAGCCGAACGCCGGGTCCCAGGGTGAGCTGGCCGGTCTGCTGGCGGTCCGCGGCTACCACCGGGCCAACGGGGACGAGGGGCGCACGGTCTGTCTGATCCCGTCCTCCGCGCACGGCACCAACGCCGCGAGCGCGGTGATGGCCGGGATGAAGGTCGTCGTCGTGAAGACCGCCGAGGACGGCGAGATCGACGTCGAGGACCTGCGCGCCAAGATCGAGAAGCACCGCGACGAGCTGGCGGTGCTGATGATCACGTACCCGTCGACGCACGGCGTGTTCGAGGAGCATGTCGCCGACATCTGCGCGCAGGTGCACGAGGCGGGCGGCCAGGTCTACGTGGACGGCGCCAACCTCAACGCGCTCGTCGGGCTCGCCAAGCCCGGCCACTTCGGCGGGGACGTCTCCCACCTCAACCTGCACAAGACGTTCTGCATCCCGCACGGCGGCGGCGGTCCCGGCGTCGGCCCGGTGGCCGTGCGCTCGCACCTGGCGCCGTATCTGCCGAATCACCCGATGCAGCCCGCGGCCGGGCCCGCGACGGGCGTGGGGCCGATCTCGGCCGCGCCCTGGGGCTCGGCGGGCATCCTGCCGATCTCGTGGTCGTACGTGCGACTGATGGGCGGCGAGGGGCTGAAGCGGGCCACGCAGGTCGCGGTGCTCGGCGCCAACTACATCGCCAAGCGGCTCGAACCGCACTACCCGGTGCTGTACACCGGCCCGGGCGGGCTCGTGGCGCATGAGTGCATCATCGACCTGCGGCCGCTGACCAAGGCGACCGGCGTGAGCGTGGACGACGTGGCCAAGCGGCTCATCGACTACGGCTTCCACGCGCCGACGATGTCCTTCCCGGTGGCCGGCACGCTGATGATCGAGCCGACCGAGTCCGAGGACCTGGGCGAGCTGGACCGGTTCTGCGACGCGATGATCGCCATTCGCGCGGAGATCGAGAAGGTCGGCGCGGGCGACTGGCCGGCCGAGGACAACCCGCTGGTGAACGCTCCGCACACCGCGGGCGCGCTCGGCGGGGAGTGGGCGCACGCGTACTCGCGCGAGGAGGCCGTGTTCCCGGCCGGGGTGTCCGTCGCCGACAAGTACTGGCCGCCGGTGCGCCGGATCGACCAGGCGTTCGGTGACCGCAACCTGGTCTGCTCGTGCCCGCCGCTGGACGCGTACGACGACTGACGGCGGAAGCGGCTCAGGCCGTTGAAGCGGTGACCGAGGGCTCCCGTCCGGGCAGGGCGGGGGCCCTCGGTCTGTCTGTCTGGGGGCCCGGAGCCGGGCGGGTCATGCCGTGGCCAGGGACACCTCGGTCGACTTGATCAGGGCGACGACCGGGGAGCCGGTGGCGAGGGCCAGGTCGGTCACGGCCTCCCGGGTGACGGCGGAGGTCAGCGAGCCGCCGTCGATGTGCACCTTGACCGAGGCCATCGCTTCGCCGGTGGCGATCTCGGTGACCGTGCCGGGGATCCGGTTGCGGATCGACAGACCCTCGACCGGGCCGGTGGCGAGGGCGACCTCGGTCGACTTCACCAGGGCCCGGACGGCGGATCCGGCGGCGAGACCGAGATCGGTCACGGCCTCCAGGGTGATCGCGGCGGTGAGGTCCTGACCGCCGGTGAGACGGATCCCGACGACGGCCATCACCTCGCCGGCGGTGACGGTGGTGACGGTGCCGGGGAGCTGGTTGCGGATGCTCAGGGTCATGGGCACCCACCGTAGGCGCGGCGACGGCGCGTCCCCGGGATGCGGGGGTGTGCGTCGCGGCGGGCGTGGTTCGGGCGCGGTCGGTCGGGTGTGGTTCAGACGCGGTCGATATGGACGTTCGTCGACTTCACGCGGGCGGTGGCCTCCATGCCGACCTCCAGGCCCAGTTCCTCGACCGCCTCCCGGGTCAGCAGGGAGACTAGGCGGTGCGGGCCGGCCTGGATCTCCACCTGGGCGGCGACGTCGCCGAGCTTGATCGCGGTGACGATGCCGGGGAAGGCGTTGCGCACGGAGGTGTACGAGGGTTCGTCGTCCGGGGCGTCCGACCGGGCGAGTTCGACGGAGAACGCGGCGAGGTCGGCGCCGTCGATGAGGCGTCGGCCGGAGTCGTCGCGGTGGGTCGTCACCCGGCCGGCGTCGGCCCAGCGGCGCGCGGTGTCGGGGCTCACGCCGAGCAGCCGCGCCGCCTGGCCGATTGTGTAGGACTGCATGCCGGTCACGATAGGGCCGCGGGCGCCTGAAGGCGGAGCCGGGGCCGGTGCGGGTCCGGCGCGTCGGATATGCGGGACGGACGACCACGTGGGCCGCGCTCAACGAGGCGCTCGGCGGGGGCGGTGGGCACGCCCTGCGCAAGGTCCCGCGCAGGCGGCTGTGGGCCCCGGGCGGCGGTCCCGCGCCGCCCGAGTCGTGCCGAACGGGCCCTGGCCGGTGGGTCGTTCGTGAAGCCGGAGTGTCTCAGGCCGCCGTGACGGCTGGGCGGTGCGGGGCGATGACCTGGCCGTCGGGCAGCAGTTCGCCGGTGTCCTCGAAGAGCAGGACGCCGTTGCACAGCAGGCTCCAGCCCTGTTCCGGGTGGTGCGCCACGAGGCGGGCGGACTCCCGGTCTGCGGAGCTTGCGGTCGGGCACGGTGGCTGGTGCTGGCACATGGCTGGGTTCTTCCGCTCTGGCGTGTGAGATGAGTTGGCTGTCGTTTCTGACCCGCGGCGTGAAGCGTCGGTCACGTCCTTCATGGCCGCCCCCCGTTGTGATAGTGGTCGGAACCAGTGTTGCCCCACGGGCGCCGATCCGCAGGGATTTCGTGGCACCGCTTCTCACAGGTTGATGACGCATCACCCACGCGGGCGGTTCATCTCAACTGCACTGTCTCTTCGGGTGGTTTCGGGTGGCCGGATAGGGCTAGTCCGCCCGGGGACGCGGGGGAGACGGCCGTGAACGGCACCGTACCCCGCCACCGGGGCCGTGGTGGCGGGGTACGGGTTCGGTCGCGTCGGGCGCGGGTCGGGCGTGGTCAGGCCGGTGAGCCGAGCAGCGGGGGCGGGGCCGCCGGCGGCACCCGGAGGGTCAGCACCGGGAGCAACTCCGCGACCCGGTGCGGACGGTGGGCGGCGATGCCGGGCGGTGCCGGGGCCAGCGGCACCAGCAGGTCGGTGGCGGCCGGGTGGCCGGTGGAGCCGTCCCCCTCGGTGTCGCCGTGCAGCCAGAGGGTGAGCATGTAGAGGCCGGGCACCGACAGCAGCCGTGCCTGGTACGGCCGGTCCGCCGACTCGGCCTGGCGCAGGGCGCGTTCGGTGGAGGCGATGTAGGGGCCCTCGAAGAAGTGCGAGAACGCCCAGCCGTCCGGGGTGAGCCGGGTGTCGGCGGCGGCGACGGACCGGTCCCCGCAGCGGATCAGGAACCGCCAGCCGGCCAGCCGGGTCGCGGAGACGCCCTCCGGGGTGATCCGGTCCAGGACGTGCAGGGGGAGCGGCTGTTCGGGCGTGGCCTCGCCCTGCGCGGTGCGCAGGGACGGTGTCCTGGCCTCACGGACCGCGGTGGGGGAACCGAGGGCGGTGAGGACGGAGCGGAGGGCGGGCGCGGGTGCCGGAGGGACATGCAGCGGCATGGTGGGTCGCCTCTCATTCACAGGCGGTGGCGCGAGGGCGGGGGCGGACGGCGCTGTCGGCTAGCTCTCGGGTGGTCGGAGAGGCGGGGGCCGGAGTCTGAGGTTCTCGGGGTGCGCGAGCGGCCTGCCGCCACCGGGACGACAGGCTCCTTCGACTGTGGATGCCCAACCTTCTCTGCCTTGTTTGCGGAGTTTATACGACACGTGTTCAGACTGTGTTTCGTCTACCCGATCCCGGGCCACTCGGCAAGGGTTCATTCGGTCGCGGAAACGCGTGGAAAATCCCGATTCAAAGCGGTCGCACGGCGATGACCTCGGGATATGTGCGCGGAGCGGTCGGCCCATTGTCGTCGGCGTTTTTCACGAGTTCTCAATGGGAAAGGGCGCTCTGCCGCATGCCCGGTGAATGTGCCACCGGTCACCTCGGGGACGTTTCCGGTCAGCGTAGCGGGTCACACGCCCGTCAGGAGACGTTATCGATCGGTCCGGCTGGGCATCATCCCACCTGACCCGGAGACCGGCGGCCGCGGTGGCGGCCCGCCCATGCGAGGAGGGACGCTTCGATGGGGGAGAAGGTCGTGGCGGGCGCGTTCGATCTGTCCGATCGGCAGCAGTACCGCGACAAGCTCCGGCGCTGCCTGACGGGGCTGGAGCGGCTTCTGGCCCAGAAGCGCTTCGACCGGCCCAAGAACCTCATGGGGCTGGAGATCGAGCTGAATCTCGCGGGCGCCGACGGGCTGCCGAAAATGCTGAACGGTCAGGTGCTGGAGCGGATCGCGAGCCGCGATTTCCAAACAGAACTCGCCATGTTCAACCTGGAAGTGAACATAGCCCCCCATCGATTGGGCGGGCGGGTATTCGATCAGCTCGCGGAGGAACTCCGTACGTCACTGGCATATGCTCATCGAAAGGCCGGTGAAGTCGACGCGGGAATCGTGATGATCGGTATTCTGCCGACCCTCGACCGGGACGATCTGGTGTCGTCCAATCTTTCCGAGGTCGACCGGTACACCCTGCTCAACGATCAGATCGTGGCCGCCCGCGGGGAGGACTTCGCGCTGCGGATCGAGGGAGTGGAGACCCTCTCCTGTACGTCGAAGTCGATCGTGCCCGAAGCGGCCTGCACCTCCGTGCAGTTGCATCTCCAGGTCACCCCGGCGCGCTTCGCCGACGTCTGGAACGCGGCCCAGGCCGTGACCGCCGCGCAGATCGCCGTCGGCGCCAACTCGCCCTTCCTGTTCGGCCGTGAGCTGTGGCGCGAGTCGCGGCCGCCCCTCTTCACGCAGGCCACCGACACCCGCCCGCCGGAACTCCAGGCGCAGGGCGTCCGGCCGCGCACCTGGTTCGGGGAGCGCTGGATCGGTTCGGCCTACGAGCTGTTCGAGGAGAACCTCCGCTACTTCCCCGCCCTGCTGCCGATCTGCGACGACGAGGACCCGCTGGAGGCGCTCGACGCCGGCCGGATCCCCTCGCTCGCCGAACTCGTCCTGCACAACGGCACGGTGTACCGCTGGAACCGGCCCGTCTACGGCATCGCCGACGGTGTCCCGCATCTGCGCGTCGAGAACCGGGTGCTGCCCGCCGGACCGACCGTCACCGACGTCCTCGCCAACGCCGCCTTCTTCTACGGCGTCGTCCGCGCGCTCGCCGAGGAGTCCCGGCCGGTGTGGACCCGGCTGCCGTTCGAGACGGCCGAGGCCAATTTCGACGCGGCCTGCCGGTACGGCATCGACGCCCGGCTCCAGTGGCCCCGGCGCGGCCGGCTCGGCGGGGTCGCCGAGGTCGACGCGGTGAGCCTGGTCCGCGAGGAGCTGCTGCCGCTCGCGGAGTCCGGGCTGAACGCGTGGGGGGTGGAGGCGGCCGACCGGGACTTCTATCTCGGTGTCATCGAGGAGCGCTGCCGGCGGCGGGTCAACGGCGCGTCCTGGCAGGTGGCGACGTTCCACAAGGCGGTGGAGGCGGGATTCGCGCGGGACGCGGCGCTGGCGGCGACGACACGCCGGTACGCGGAGCTGATGCGCCTGGGCGAGCCGGTGCACACCTGGCCGGTGGGGCTGCCGGAGCCGGTGCCGGCGGGGTGAGGGGGTCGGTTTCGCTGGGGTGACGGCCACCGGTTTCGCTGGGGTGACGGTCACCGGTACCGCGGCGGGCCGAGGGGGCCGGTGGCGCCCGCGCCAGGATCATCGGGCAAGCTGTGACGTCCGATGACGGTGGCGTACTGGAGGCAGGTGTGCAGGTGGAGGCGGGGTCGCTGAGCGAGCCCTATCCCCAGGGGCGGCCCCCGCGGCGGATCCTGCGGGACGAGACACTGCTCGTCCTGGGGCTCTCGCTCGGTGCGAGCGGTGTGGCCGCGCTGATCAGCTTTGTCGGATCCGTCACGAAACCGGGCGGGCTGAAGGACCAGGCGGCGACCCTCAACGCGTCCGCCGCGCCGGGCCGCCCCTGGCTCGATCTGGCGTGGCAGCTCTTCGGGATCGCCTCGGCGCTCGTCCCGGTCGCCCTCGTCGCGCACTTCCTGATGCGCGAGGGCCAGGGGCTGCGCACCCTCGGCTTCGACCGCACCCGGCCCTGGTTCGACCTCGGGCGCGGCGCCGCGATCGCCGCGGTGATCGGCAGCGCGGGCATCGCCTTCTACCTGCTGGCCAGGGGGCTCGGCTTCAACCTCACCGTGGTGCCCGAGGCGCTGCCCGACGTGTGGTGGAAGTTCCCGGTGCTGATCCTGTCCGCCCTCCAGAACGCCGTCCTGGAGGAGGTCATCGTCGTCGGCTATCTGCTGCGCAGGCTGCGGCAGTTGGGCTGGAGCCCCGGGAACGCGCTGATGGCCAGCTCGGTCCTGCGGGGCTCGTACCACCTCTACCAGGGCATCGGCGGGTTCATCGGCAACATGGTGATGGGCGTCGTCTTCGTGTTCCTGTACCGGCGTTGGGGCCGCGTGGGGCCGCTGGTGGTGGCGCACACGCTGCTCGACATCGGGGCGTTCGTCGGGTACGCGCTGCTGGCCGGGAAGGTGTCGTGGCTGCCCACGCCGTAGGCGTACGCCGCTCTCTAGGCCAGCAGTTCGCCCTCGATGACGGTGACCGCGCGGCCGCCGAGCAGGGTGCGTTCGCCGCGCAGCTCCGTGCGGACGCGGCCGGCGCGCGGTGAGGCCTGGAGCCCGGTGAGCGTCGTACGGCCGAGACGTTCGGCCCAGAACGGGGCCAGCGCGGTGTGGGCGCTGCCGGTGACCGGGTCCTCGTCGATGCCGATGTTCGGGAAGAAGCAGCGGGAGACGAAGTCGTAGCCCAGCTCGGGGTTCTCGGCGCGGGCGGTGGCGATGACGCCCCGGCGGGAGTGGGCGCCGAGGGCCCGGTGATCGGGGCGCAGGGCGTGCACGGACTTCTCGTCGGGCAGCTCCAGCAGCAGGTCACCGACGTGCGGGCCGGTGTCGTGGGCGGAGAGCGGCTCGGTGCCCAGGGCCTCGGTGACGCCGTCCGGCAGGGTGACCGGGGTGAGCGGAGCGGTCGGGAAGTCCAGGGTGATGGAGCCGTCCTCGGCGGGCGTGGCCACCAGGACGCCGCTGCGGGTGGCGAAGCGTACGGGTCCCTCGTGGGTGCCCGTCGAGTGCAGGACGTGGGCCGTGGCGAGGGTCGCGTGGCCGCACAGGTCGACCTCGGCGGCCGGGGTGAACCAGCGCAGCGCCCAGTCCGCCTCGCCGCCGGCCGGGAGCGGGTGGGCGAACGCCGTCTCGGCGTGGTTGACCTCCAGGGCGATGTTCTGGAGCCGGTCGCCGCCTGGGAAGGCGTCGAGGAGCAGGACCCCGGCCGGGTTGCCGGCGAAGGGGCGGTCGGTGAAGGCGTCGACGATTCGAATCCGCATGGTGGTGACGGTAGGCGGTGGCGGAGGCCGGCGGCCAAGGCCAATCCGGGAGTCCTGGACCGACTGCTCCGTGGGGCTGACCGCTGTGCGGGGCTGGTCGCTCTGCGGGGCGATCGGCCGGTGTCGGTGATCATCGGTGGTCAACTGCCCTATATTTAACGGCAGTTCATGGCATCCGGGATGTGTGGTGAGGGGAGGACGGGGTGGCGGGGAACGGCACGGTGGTGGTGACGGGGGCGACCGGGTTCATCGGGTCGCACGCGCTGCGCGCGCTGGCGGAATTGCAGGGAACCGACGGCGACTGTCCCACGCCACGGCTGCGGGCGCTGGTGCGCGCCGTTCCTGATGTGCCGCCGCCCGGCACCGTGGAGTGGGTGCGCGGCGACCTCACCGACCCCGCGTCCGTGCGCGGGCTCTGCGAGGACGCGGCGGCGGTCGTCCACCTCGCGTCGTACATCGGCGCGGACGAGGAGCGGTGTGAGGCCGTCAACGTGGGCGGCACCCGGGCGCTGATGGCGGAGGCCGAGCGCGCCGGAGCGGCGCGGGTGGTCCATCTGTCCACGGCCGCCGTCTACGGCGCCGGGCCGCACCGGGGGATCGCCGTCGACGAGATCGCCCCCCAGCCGGTGTCCGCGGTGAGCCGGACCCGGCTCGCGGGGGAGGCGTATGCGCGCCGGGCGGGCGCGGTGGTGCTGCGGCCGGGGATGGTGCTCGGCGCCGGGGACCGCTGGGTCGTCCCTGGCTTGCGGGAACTCGTGGACCGGGTGCCGGTCGAGTGGGACGGCGGCCAGGCGGAGCAGACCGTGGTGGACGCCGGTGACCTCGGCCGGCTGATCGCCGCGATCGCCGTGGGGCCGTCCGTCGTACCGCCCGGCACCTATCACGCCGGACATCCGGAGCCGGTACGGATCGGCGCCCTGCTGGCCGAACTGGCCGCGGTGGGCGTGCTCCCGCCCCGCCCCGACGCGGACTGGCCCCTCGCCGACTGCCTGGAGCGGCTGCGGACGACACCGGGGCGGGTCTCGGAACGGCAGTTCGCCCTGGCGGCGCAGGACCACTGGTACCTGACCGACGACCTGTGGAAGCTGGCAGGCACGTCACCGGGCCCGGGTCCGCTGTCACGGCTTGCGGGGGTGGCGGCTTGGTATCGGGGGTGGCTGCGGGAGGCCGGGGGAGCGGGCTCGCCTGCGGGCGGGTGAGGCGCGGCGCCTGTTTTCTGCGGGGCGGTTCGGGTGGGGGTGGGGTTCGCCCTGATCGGGCCACCAGTACCTGACTCGCCGAGGAGCCGTGGAAGTGGGTCGGTGGGCTGACACCTTGCTTGGGTCGGGTCCGCTCTCGCGGGTCGCGGGGGTGGTGGCGCGGGTCTTGAGGCGGGGAGCGGGCTCGCCCGCAGGTGGGTGAGCGCGGGCCCGCGGCCATCCGCGTTTCTGGTCGAGTGCGGGCGGCGGCGGGGCGGTTCGCCCTGGTCGTGCAGGCCGCTGGTGCCTCGCCGAGGACTTGTGGACCGTGGTCGGCGCGTCGTCCGGCCGGGCCCGCGCTCGCGGCTCGCGGGGTGCCCGATGGCTGGCTCGTCCACCGCTGGGCGGCGGTTCGCCTGGGGCGCGCAGGGTCACCGGTGTCTCGCCGGCGATCTGTGGGAGTCGGCCGGTACCGCGCCGGGGACCGGGTCGCTCTCGTAGGGCGCGGTCGGCGGATCGCTGGGATGCTGAAGGTGGCGAGCGTCACCTCATGACCTCGTGGTCGACCAGGGCGGTGAACGGATGGCTGGGCCGGACGAGGACGATCCGGAGCCGACGGCGTCGGCGGACCCACGCGCGTCGGACGACCCGCGCGCGGCGGAGGCGGATCCGCGCGGGGATCCCTATCTGCGGACCCGGTTCGCGATACCCGCGCGTCCCGCGACCTTTCTGCGGCGCGACCGGCTGGTCACTCACTTGGACCAGGCCCTCGGCACCCCGTTGACGATGGTCAACGGCGCCGCAGGTGCGGGCAAGACCCTGCTGCTCGCCGACTGGGCGGCCGGTGTGGAGGGCCCCCTCGCCTGGTTCACCACCGACGCCGCGGACTTGGGGCCCGGCGTGTTCTGGGCCTACCTGATCGAGGCACTGCGCCCCGCGGGCGTCACCCTGCCCCCCGGCGGCGGCAGCCCGGCGGACGCGAGCCATGTGCCCCAGACCCTGCTGGCCCGGCTCGCCGCCGAGCTGAGCACCCGTGAGCAGCCCGTCGTCCTGGTGCTCGACGAGTACGACCGGGTGACCGACCCGGAGATCGCGGAGCAACTGGAGTTCGTCCTGCACCACGCGGGGGCCGGCCTGCGCCTCGTCCTCGTCACCCGCACCGAACCCCTGCTCCCCCTGCACCGTTACCGCGCCGCCGGCGATCTCACCGAGATCCGGGGCGCGGAACTGGCCTTCACCCCGGAGGAGGCCGCCGCCCTGCTCGCGCTGCACGGCCTGACGCTCCCGGTGAGCGCCGCGCAGGCCCTGGTGGAGCGCACCCGGGGCTGGGCCGCGGGGCTGCGGCTGTGCGCGCTCGCCGCGCAGGAGGACCCGGATCCGGAGCGGTACCTCAAGGAGTTCGAGGCCGACCGCTCCACCGTCGCCGACTTCCTGCTGGCCGAGGTCCTCAAACGGCAGAGCCCCGAGATCCAGGACCTGCTGCTGCGGGTCAGCGTCCTGGAACGGTTCGGCCCCGAGCTGGCCAACGCCCTGACCGGCCGGTCCGACGCCGGACCGCTGCTGGCCGGACTGCACCGCGACAACGCGTTCGTCGAGCACCTCGGACACGACAGCTACCGGCTGCACCCGCTGTTCGGCGAGATCCTCCGGGCCCATCTGCGGATGCGCGAACCCGGCCTGGAACCCGAACTGCACGGCCGGGCCGCGCGCTGGCTACGGCGCTCCGGATCCCTGACCGAGACGCTCACGCACGGCGCCGCCGCGGGCGACTGGGAGTTCACCGCGGGCGCCCTGGTCGACGACCTCGCCATCGGCCGGCTCTTCACGGGACTGCACTCGGACGACCTGGTCGACCTGTTCGCGGGCATGGCGCCCGAGGCCCACGGCCCCGCGCCGGACCTGGTGCGCGCCGCCCGTGACCTCGCCCGCCGCGACCCCGACCACGGCCGCGCCCCGCTGCACCGCGCCGAACAGGCCCTCGCGGAGCTGCGCCGGGCGGCGGACCCGCCCGACACGGCCGCCGCCGAACTGAGCTGCGCCCTGCTCAAGGCCCTGGCCGCCCGGCTCACCGGCGCCGCCGGACCGGCCGAGGAGGCCGCCGAGACCGCCGTACGGCTGCGCGAACGCATCCCGGCCCGGCTCCTGGACGAACACCCCGAGGTCACCGCCCTCCTCCAGGCCCACCTGGGATCCGCCCTGCTGTGGGCCGGCCGTTACGACGAGGCACGGGCCACCCTCACCGAGGTGGCCGAGTGCGCGGGCGGCGCCGCCACGGCCCTGCTGCGCGAGGACGCCTTGGGCCGGCTCGCGCTTATCGAACAACTGAACGGCTGGCCGGGCCGGGCCGAGCGCACCGCACGGGCCGCGATGACGGAGACCGAGCGTTTCGGGCTGCCCGAGCCCGCCGGGTCCGGCGTCGCCCGCACGGTCCTCGCCGCCGTCGCCGTGGAACGGAACGAACTGCGGCGGGCCCACGCGCTGCTCACCGTCGCCGACGCCCCGCACCCCGCGCTGTGCGACCCGGTGCTGGAGGCCGGCCGCGCGCTCGCCACCGCCCGCCTCCACCTGGCACGCGGTGACACCCGCGCCGCCCTCGCGGCGACCGGGCCCGCCGTCGACGCCGTCACCGAATCGCCCTGGGTCCGTACGCAGACCGCCCTCGTGGCCGCCGCCGCGCACCTCGCCGCCGGGCGTGCCGAGGCCGCCGTCGAGCTGCTGGAGGAACGGCTGCCCGACGACCGCGGGCCCGCCGTCGTGGCCGCCGCCCGGGCCCGGCTCGCCGCCGGACGCCCCGACGCGGCACGGGAACTGCTCGACCGGCTCCGCCCCGACGGCCGTACCGGGCCCGCCGTCACGGTCCGCGCCACCCTGGTGCGCGCGCAGGCCGCCGACGACACGGGCGATCCGGCCGCCGCCCGCCGGCTGATCGGACAGGCCCTGCACGACGCGCGCCGGGATCTGCTGCGCCGGCCGTTCCTGGAGGCCGGGCCCTGGATCCGGCCCTTCCTCACCACCGCGCCCCTGCGCGCACTGGCCGAGGACTGGCTCACCCCTGGTTCCGCGCACGGCACGAGTCCCGGTGCGGCTTCCGGCTCCACCCCCGCCTCCGTCCCGCCCGAGGACCGGCCGCAGCCGCCGGTCGTGGAGGAGCTGAGCGGCCGTGAGCGCGATGTGGTGCTGCGGCTGTCCCGGATGATGTCGACCGAGGAGATCGCCGCCGACCTGTACGTCTCCGTGAACACGGTCAAGACGCACCTCAAGAGCGCCTACCGGAAGCTGTCGGTGAACCGCCGCAACGACGCCGTGCGCCGGGCGCGGGAGCTGGGACTGATCTGACCCGCGCAGTACGCGCAGTACGCGCAGTACGCGCAGTACGCGCAGTACGCGTGGTACCGGTACCGGTGTGTCTCGCCCGTGGCGGGTGAGGCGCGTCGGGGGTTCCTCGGGTGGGATCGGGGTGGCGGCCGGTCGCGGGGGCCGGCAGCCTCGTCGGCCGATCCCGGCCGGCGCACCCCGGCCCCGACCGGACGAGGTGGACGATGGCACGCTGGCGGGCCCTGGCCGTCCTGGGCGCGGCCCAGTTCCTGATGGTCCTGGACACCTCGGTCATGAACGTCTCGATCAGCCAGTTGGTCGAGGACTTCGACACCGAGGTCACGGCCATCCAGGCGGTCATCACGCTGTACGCGCTGGTCATGGCCGCCTTCATGATCGTGGGCGGCCGGCTCGGGGACATCTTCGGACGGCGTCGGCTGTTCCTCGTCGGACTCGTCGTCTACGGCACCGGATCCGCCCTGACCGCCGTGGCGCCCACCCTCTGGATGCTCGCGCTGGGCTGGTCCGTGATCGAGGGGATCGGCGCCGCGCTGGTGCTGCCGGCCATGGCGGCCCTCGTCGCCGAGTCCTACCAGGGACGCGACCGGGCCGTCGCCTACGGCGTCATCGGCGGCCTCGCCGGGGCCGGCATCGCCGTCGGACCGCTGCTCGGCGGCTGGGTGACGACGTATCTCACCTGGCGGCTGGTGTTCGCGGGCGAGGTCGTGGTCGTCCTGGTCATGCTGCTCTGCCACCGGGTGGTCACCGAAGCCCCCCGGACCGGCCCGCGCCCCCGGCTGGACGGCGTGGGCGCCGTGCTGTCGGCCGCCGGGCTGGGGCTGTGCGTGCTCGGCGTGCTCCAGAGCGGGAGCTGGGGGTGGGTGCAGCCCCGCAACCCGCCCTTCACCGTGCTGGGCTTCGCGCCGACGCTGTTCGTCATCGCGGCCGGAGCGGTCGTCCTGGCCGCCTTCCCGCACTGGGAGCGGCGCCGGGAGGCCCGTAGGGAGGACCCGCTGTTCCACCTCGGGCTGCTGCGCGTCCCGGCGCTGCGTTCCGGGCTGCTGACCCTGCTCGCCCAGAACCTCATCCTGCTGGGGCTGTTCTTTGCCATCCCGCTGTATCTCCAGGTGGTCCAGGGGTTCGACGCCTTCGAGACGGGGCTGCGGCTGCTGCCGGTGTCCGCGACCATGCTCGTGACCTCGCTCGCCGCCGCGCCGCTCGGACGGGCGGTCGGGCCACGCCGGGTGGTCCGGCTGGGGCTGCTTCTGCTGGCCGCCTCCGTCGTGTGGCTGCTGGCGACCATCGACCCCGTCATCGACGACGGTCAGTTCGCCGGTGCCATGGCCCTGCTCGGCATCGGCATGGGGCTGCTCGCCTCGCAGCTCGGCAACATCGTGCAGTCCAGCGTCGGTGAGGCGGAGCGCAGCGAGGTCGGCGGCCTTCAGTTCACCGCCCAGAACCTGGGGTCGGCGCTCGGCACCGCGCTCATCGGGTCACTGCTCGTCGGCGCGCTCGCCCATGCCTTCACCACCGAGATCGAGGACGATCCACGGCTGTCCGAGCAGGCCCGGCAGCAGACCGGGGTGGCCCTGGAGTCCGGGGTCAGCTTCGTCTCCACCGACCAGGTGCGCACGGGTGCCGAGCGGGCGGGACTGCCGCCGGGTGAGGTCGACGCGCTGGTGGACTCGTACGCGGCGGCGCAGCTCGACGGCTTGAAGGCGGCGGTTCTGGCGGCGGGGGGTGTCACGCTCGCCGCGTTGCTGGTGACGCCGGGGTTGCCGGGGCGGGCGGGGGTGCGTCGCGAGTCGGCTGGAGGGGGTGGCGGTGGGGGTGGCGGGGCCGGTGAGTCCGATGCATCTGATCTGTCCGGTCCGGCCGGTCCGGCCGGCTGATTCCGTCTTCGGCTGACCCCGTCCAAGGAGGCCGCCATGTCCCGGACCGAGCCCGACGCGGGCGCCGGCCGCGGTGAGGAGCACCGGGCCCGTGCCGACTACACCGGTGGTGTCTACGGCTCCATGCTCGCCACGTCCGTGATCGTCGGTGCGGGCACCCTGGGCTCGTTCCCGCGGGCGGAACTGGTGATCCTGCTGGTGCTGACCGGTGTGGTGTTCTGGCTCGCGCATGTGCACGCCCAGGTGTTCGGCGCGCGGCTGACGCGGCGGACGCCGGACCGGCGGATGCTGCTGCACGTGTGCCGCGACGAGTGGCCGATCGTCCAGGCGGCCTTTCCGCCCGCCGCAGCAGTGGCCGTCAGTCCGCTGCTCGGCCTCGATGTGGAGGGCGCCCTGTGGTTCGCGCTGTCGGTGGCGGTCGCGGGGCAGGTGGGCTGGTCGGCGGCCGCGGCGCGGCGGGCCGGGGCCGGGTGGGGGATGGTGGCGGTCAGTGGGGTGGTGAATCTGGTGCTCGGGTTGGTGATCATTTCGTTCAAGCTGTTCCTGAAGCATTGAGGCGGGTCGTGGGGCTGGGTGTGGGGTCGGCAGGGGCGGAACCGGCGCTCGGGAGGGGCTTATCACCTGCACGGGGTGAGGCCGGGGGGTCCGTCCGGGCGGAGGATCGCAGGAGTGGTAGGAGGATCGGATCGCCGGAGTGAGGGCGCAGCCCGCCTGTCCCAGGCCCACCCGGGGAGAGCAGCTCATGCGCTATGAGATCCGCGTCGACGGACATCTGACGGAGGCGCTGAAGAGTGCGTTTCCGGAGCTGGACCATGTCGTGATGTCCGGTCAGACGGTGCTGTTCGGGCAGGTCGTCGACGAGGCGCACCTGTTCGGACTGCTGGCCCGCTGCCAGTCGCTGGGGCTGCGGGTGCTGGAGATGCGCCAGCTTCCGGAGTGACGGCGGGTCGTCGTCCCTCTTTCCGGTGGCGGTATCACCCGTGGAGGGTGACCCGGGGCCGGGGGACGGGCGACACGCTTCTCGGGTGGGGTCACCACACACCGCCCCGTCGGCGGTCCGATCGCGGTCCGCCGGAGCGTGCGAGGAGGAGCCATGACCGAGTCGCGTGGTCCGGCACCGCACAGCGGACCGGAGTTCGAACCCGGCGGGGCGGAGGCGGACCCCTACGGGTCGGCCCCCGTCGCCGGCCGGCCCTACGGCGGTGATCCGACCGCCACCCTCACCGCGCTCGGCCGGTCCTGGACGTGGATCCTCGGCTCGGCCGTCGCCACGCTGGTGCCGGGCATCCTGGTCCTGGTGTGGCCGGACGAGACGCTGCACGTCCTGGCGGTGCTCATCGGTCTGTATCTGCTGGTGGCCGGGGCGTTCCGGTTCGTGTCGGCGTTCGGCCGCGAGGACCATGGGGAACGGCTGCCCGGGCTGCTGCTTGCCGTGCTGTACGTGCTGGCCGGTGTGCTGTGCCTGCGGAACCCGTTGCAGACGATCGCCGCGCTCTCGCTGATCGTCGGGGTGGTGTGGCTGGTGTCCGGCATGCTCACCCTGTTCACGGCGCTCAGCGCCAAGGATCTGCCGCACCGCGGCTGGGTGCTCGGCGCGGCGCTGCTGGCCATCGTCGCCGGCATCGTCGTCCTGGCCCTCCCCACGGAATCGGCCCGCGCCCTGACCCGCCTCCTCGGCCTCTGGCTCGTCCTGATCGGCCTGGTCGAGGTGGCAGTCGCCCTCGCGTGGAGGTCGGCGCTGCGGCGGGCGGGGGTTTCTGGTGGGGGAGACGGGTAGTTCGGGGGCGGCGGGGGTGTCTGGAGGGTTGGGGTGGCCCGGGGCCGGTGAGGTCGCCGTGTTCGGGGGAGGTGCTGGCGGGGCCGTTGGTCCGTCAGACCCGGTAGGTCTTGGGATACGCCGGGCGGGTCCTGTTGGTTCGGCGGGACCGGCGCGTGCGGTTGGCCCGGGATCCGGAGGCGCTGGTCCATCCGGCATGCCTGGCGGGTTCCGTTGGTTCGGCAGATCGCCTGGTGCGCAGGGTCGGTGGATCCGGGGCGTCTGGTTGGTCCGGGGATGCGGTAGGGCCGGCGCCTCCAGCGGGCGTCGTGAGTTCCGTGTGGTTCGTCGGGCCGACGCGTGCGGTGGGGACCGTCGCCTTCGGCTGATGCGGCAGGCATGGTGGGCCCGTTGGCTCGGCAGGTCCGGCGCGAGCGGTTGGCCCGGGGAGTCCGGTAGGGCTGGCGAATCTGGCAGGTCCGGCTGGTCCCACAGGACCGCGTATCCGGCGGGTCCAGTTGGTCGACGGTTCCAGTGGCCGGTAGGGCTGGCGCGTGCAGTGGGACCTGCCCATCCGGCTAGTCAGGCTGGCCCGCCGGAGCCGCCGGAGCCACCTGGTCCGGCGCACCTGCCTGGCCCGCCGGACCTGCCAGGTCTGCCAAGCCTGCGGGTTCGCCAAGCCCGCCGAGGCTGCTGGACCCCACCGACTCCGCCTGCTCACCGGACCTACAGGCCCCGTACTTACCGACCCCGCCCGGCCCACCGGACCCGCCGGGCCCACCGGTTTCGCCCAGCCCACACCGGCTCCGCCTGGCTCGCCGAACCCCACCAGCCCGACCGAGGGCACCAGCTCCGCCTGACCCACCGGCTCCACCAGATCAGCCGGGCCCACCGCTCCCCCCTCCACGATCAACTCCACCGTCCCCGTCCCCCTCCAAAGACCCCGCCCGCCCCCAACCCCCACCCCACCCCGGGTGAACCCCCCGATCACCCTCCCCGGGTGAGGCGCCGGCCTCTTGCCGTGCGCACGCTGAGAGCGGTACGGGCTCGGGCTCAGGTCCGGGGCGTATGTCGGGCGCAGGCCCGGACGGACATCGGGCGAACGCCCGGAACGGAGGAGACATGTACCTCGCGTACGACTACCCGCTGCTCAGCGCGTTCTGGACCATGCTGGTCTTCTTCCTGTGGGTCATGTGGTTCGTGCTGCTGTTCCGGATCGTCGTCGACATCTTCCGCGACGACGACCTCAGCGGCTGGGCCAAGGCCGGCTGGCTGGTGTTCTGCGTCGTCCTGCCCTTCCTGGGCGTGTTCGTCTACGTGGTCGCCCGCGGCAAGAACATGGGCAAGCGCGAGATGGCCCAGGCGCGTGCGCAGCAGAAGGAGTTCGACCAGTACATCCGTGACACCGCCAAGGGTCACGGCGGCGGCTCCGGCAGCAGTGTCGACCAGCTCCACAAGCTGTCCGAGATGAAGAGCCGCGGTGACATCACGGACGAGGAGTTCCGCCGGGCCAAGGCGCAGATCCTGGGCGACCAGCCCCCCGCGGACCGCCCCGGACCGGTCGCCTCCGGAACCGGCGCGAGCCGCTGAGCCCCGGGCACACCGAACGACACCGAATCGAGGCATCGGGATGACACACGCCACGCAAGAGACGTCGTCCGCGAGGCGACAGTGGGCCGAGGGCCTGATGGTCTTCGCCGCCGTGACGCTCATGATCGCCGGGGTGCTCGACATCTTCCGCGGCATCATGGGCATCGCCGAGGACGACATCTTCGTCACCACACGCGACTACGTCTTCCAGTTCGACCTCACCGGGTGGGGCTGGATCCATCTCGCCCTCGGCGTGGTCGCGGTGATCGTCAGCATGGGTCTGTTCCAGGGCGCCACCTGGGCGCGCTGGTCCGGTGTGGCGATCGCTTCGCTCATCATCATCGCCAACTTCCTGTCCCTGCCGTACTACCCGGTCTGGTCCGTGGTGATGATCGCGTTCTCCGCGTTCATCATCTGGGGCCTGTGCGTGGCACGCCCGACCGAGGACTCCGGCTACTAGAGCGGTCCGGGACCGGGCCGGTGCGGGGAGCCCCCCACGCACCGGCCCGGACAGCGACACCGCCGACCAGGAAGGCAAGGGGACCATGTGCCGTTGGCTCGCCTACTCGGGAACGCCCATCCTGCTGGACACCATCCTGTACAAACCCGAGCACTCGCTCATCGACCAGAGCCTGCACTCGCGGCTCGGCGTCGAGACGACCAACGGCGACGGGTTCGGGATCGGCTGGTACGGCGAGGGGATGAGGACCCCCGGCGTCTTCCGGGACATCGGGCCGGCCTGGAGCAACCGCAACCTGCGCGAGCTGGCCGACCACATCCGCTCGCCGCTGTTCTTCGCGCACATCCGCGCCACCACCGGGACGGCGGTCCAGCAGACCAACTGCCACCCCTTCCGGCACGGCCGCTGGATGTGGATGCACAACGGCGCGATCGCCGAGTTCCACCGGACCCGGCGTGACCTCGCGCTGGCCGTCGACCCCCAGCTCTTCCTGGACATGGAGGGCTCGACGGACTCGGAGATGATGTTCTACCTGGCCCTCACCTTCGGTCTGGAGGACGACCCGCCGGGCGCCGTCGCCCGCATGGCGGGCTTCGTCGAGCGGGTCGGTCGCGAACACGGCGTGGAGTACCCGCTCCAGATGACGGTCGCGGTGACGGAGGGGCGGCGGATGTGGGCCTTCCGCTACTCCAGCCAGAAGCAGTCCCGGTCGCTGTTCTACAGCACCCGGGTGCAGGCCCTGCGCCAGCTCCACCCCGATCTGGGCTTCCTTCAGGAGGTCTCCGACGAGACCCGTCTGATCGTCTCCGAACCGCTGGGCGACCTCCCCGGCGCCTGGAACGAGGTGCCCGAGAGCACGTACGGCGTGGTGGAGGACGGCGACGACGAGATGCACACCTTCACTCCCCAGGCCGCTTGAGCGTCACCTTCACGCCGCAGGATGCTTGAGCGTCACCTTCACGCCGCAGGATGCTTGAGCGTCACCTTCACTCCCCAGGCCGCGTCGCGTCACCATCCGCCGGCTGCCACCGTGCCCCCGTGCGCTGCCGGAACGCGGCGACGGCGGCCTCCACCGTCGGGAAGAAGTGCTCCGGGTCGATGGTGCGGGTCAGCTCGTACCGCTCGATCTTCCGGCGCACCGGGTCCTTCAGCTCGGCGAACACCAGATGGACGCCCTCGGCGTTGAGGGTCGCGTCGAGTTCCTCCAGGACGTCCGAGGCGGTCGTGTCGACGTCCGTCACCGGCTCCGCCGCGACCACGATCCAGGTGGGCCTCGGTTCGGTGCGGGCGAGCCGCAGGATCTCGTCGCGGAACGTCTTGGCGTTGGCGAAGATCAGCGGCGCGTCCCACCGGTGCAGCACCAGCCCCGGCAGCCGTTCGGCCCCCGGGTGCGAGCGCACGTCGTGGTACCCCTCCAGCCCCTTCACCCGCCCCAGCACGGTGTTGTACGGCCACCAGGTGCGCCGGAACACGTTCAGCACCGACAGGGCCACCGCGATCGCGATGCCCTCCAGGACACCGAGCAGGGCCACCCCGGCGAACGCGGCGAGCGACAGCAGGCACTCGGCCCGGCGCTGCCGCCACAGCCGTACCGTGCCGGGGATGTCGGCCAGGGACAGGGACGCGGTGACGACGACGGCGGCCAGGGCCGGCTGGGGGAGGTTGCGGAAGAGGCCGGGGGCGACCAGCAGCATCAGGGCGATCAGCGCCGCGCCGACGACGCCGGTGAGCTGGCTCCTGGCCCCGGTGCGCTCCGCCACCGCCGTACGGGATCCGCTGGCGCTGACCGGGAAGCCCTGGAAGAGGCCGGCCGCGAGGTTCGCGGCGCCGACGCCGGCCATCTCCTGGTTGCCGCGGACCTCCTGGCCGGTGCGGGCGGCGAAGGCGGAGGCGTTGGAGATGGTGTCGGCGAGGGAGACCAGCGCGATGCCCAGCGCACCGACCGACAGCGGCGCCAGGTCCGAGAGCCGGACGTCGGGCAGGGTGAACGGCGGGAAACCCTCCGGGAGTTGACCGACCAGGTTCACCCCGCGCCCGCCCAGGTCGAAGGCGGCGGCCGCGGCGATCGCGAGGACCACCATGACAAGCACGGCGGGGATCTTCGGCAGCAGCCGTTGCAGGACCAGGATCAGCGCGATCCCGCCGCAGCCGACCGCGGCGGCGGCCGGCACCACCGCGCCGTCCGCGATCTTCTCCACGACCCCGGCGGCCTCCTCGACGAGATGGTCCGCGTCGACCTTGAAGCCGAGCAGCTTGGGGAGCTGACCGATGAGGATGGTCAGGGCCAGGCCGTTCATATAGCCGATCATGGTCGGCTTGGAGATCAGGTCGGCGACGAACCCGAGCTTCGCCACCGAGGCCAGGATCATGATCGCGGCCACCATCACCGCGAGCATCGAGGCCAGCGCGACCGCCCGGTCGGGGTCGCCGTCGGCCGCCACCAGGGGCAGCACGCTCGCGGCGATCATCGGTCCGAGCGAGGAGTCCGGGCCCAGCACCAGGATCCGGGACGGCCCGCACACCGCGTAGCCCAGCAGACAGAGGATCGTCGTGTAGAGACCGGTGATCGGCGGCAGTCCGGCGAGTTCGGCGTAGGCCATGCCCTGGGGCACCAGCAGGGTGGTCAGGACGACCCCGGCGACCAGGTCCTTCGGCAGCCAGGCGCGCCGGTACGTCGTCACCGCCCGGATCCCGGGGACGGCCCGCCACCAGGAGTCCGCTTGCCGTCCGTCGTTCGTGGTCGTCATCGACCGCCCTTCCACATCGCCTCACCCGGTCGGTCGGGGACGTCCCACGTCGTGCCGGTTCAGATACCGGACTAGTTGCCGGTCCAGATGCCGGTCCAGATGCCGGTTCAGTGCACCGAGAAGCCGCCGTCGACGAATATCGACTGACCGGTGACATAGCCCGAGGCGCGGCTCGCCAGGAACACCGCGGCACCGGCGAAGTCGCCGGCCAGGCCGTTGCGGCCGACCATGGTCCGCGCGGCGAGGGCCGCGACCCGCTCCGGGTCGGAGGACAGCCGGGCGTTCAGCGGTGTCATGACGAAGCCGGGCACCAGCGTGTTGCAGGTGACGCCGTACGGCGACCACGCCTCGGCCTGCGAGCGGGCCAGCGACTCCAGCGCTCCCTTCGAGACGCCGTAGGCGCCGCTCTGCACGAACGCGCGGTGGGCCTGCTGGCTGGTGACGTGGATGATCCGGCCGAAACCCCGCTCGGCCATGCCGGGCCCGAACCGGCGGCTGAGCAGATGCGGCGCCTCCAGGTTGACGGCCATGGTGGCGTCCCAGACGTCGTCGCCCAGCTCGTCCAGCGGCGGCCGCAGGTTGATCCCGGCGCTGTTGACGAGGATGTCCGGCTCGCCGAACGCCTCGACGGCCCGCTCCGCCGCCGTGTGCACACCCTCGCGGCTGCCCAGGTCGGCGCTCACCCAGGCCGCCCGGCAGCCGTCCCGCGTCAGCTCCGCCACCGTCTCGGCCAGCTCCGGTTCCCGGCGCGCCACGACCACCACGCTCGCCCCCGCCCGCGCGAGCGCCCCGGCGACGGCCCGCCCGATGCCGGAACTCCCCCCGGTCACCACGGCGACCCGGCCCTCCAGCGAGAACAGTTCGGCGAGATAGCTGCGCGAATCCATGCCCGAACCCTAGGGCCTGCCGACCGGGCGTTCGCCGCCCGCGTGCCGCCTGCACGCCCCCCTGCCTGCCGCATGCTTGCCAAGCGAAGTGTTCCGATATATCGTTGACGCATCGCGACAGATCAACGATCGATGGAATGGAGTGGTTGCGATGCGTACCCACGGATATGAGCGTGGACATGGTCAGGGCGGCCCCTTCCGGCGTGGCCGGGGTGGGTTCGAGGGCGGGCGTGCGGCCTTCGGGCCCTTCGGTCCGGGGGGCCCGGGTGGTCCGGGGTTCGGCCCCGGCGGCGGGTTCGGGCCCGGTGGGCCCTGGGGTGGCCGAGGGCGTGGTGGGCCCAGGGGGAGGGCGCGGCGCGGTGATGTGCGGGCCTCGATCCTGGCCCTGCTCAAGGACCGGCCGATGCACGGCTACGAGATGATCCAGGAGATCGCCGAGCGCAGCGGCGGGGCGTGGAAGCCCAGCCCCGGTTCGGTGTACCCCACCCTCCAACTGCTGGAGGACGAGGGGCTGATCGGCAGTGAGACCGAGGGCGGCAAGAAGCTCTTCGCGCTCACCGAGGAGGGCCGCGCGGCCGCCGAGGAAGGCCCCGACGCCCCCTGGGAGGACGCCGGCCGCGGTGTCGACTGGGAGGCGCTCGGCGAGGTCCGCCAGGCCGGTTTCGGTCTGATGGAAGCCTTCGGGCAGGTCTGGAAGGCCGGCAGCAAGGAGCAGCGTGAGAAGGCCCTCGCGGTCGTCAACGAGGCCCGCAAGAAGCTGTACCTGATCCTCGCCGACGAGGACTGACCGGCCGGGGACGGCACTTGAGGTCGTACGACGGTTTGATGTCATACGACGGCTTGATGGCGTACGACGGTGAAGGCGCCCCGCGGAACACTCCGCGGGGCGTCTCGCGGACCCGGGGCCCGGCCGGTGTCAGGAGACCAGGCCGCCCAGCTTGCGCAGCGATTCGTTGAGGGCCGCCGTGCCGGAGTCCTTGAGCCGGCCCGCCATCAGCGACACCGCCGCGCCCGTGAACTCGCCGTCGATACGGACCGTCGTCCCGTCGCCGTCGGGGGTGAGGGTGTACCGGGTCGCGACGTCCACCGCCATCGGGCCCTTGCCGCGGATGGCCAGCACGCGGGCCGGTTCCAGTTCGGCGACCGTCCACTCGACCTCGGCCGGGAAGCCCATCAGCTTCATGTTCTCCTGGAAGGTGGCGCCCACCTCCAGTGAATCGGGGCCGCCCTGAGGGAAGTTGGTGTGGGTCGCGTTCCACTCGCCGTACGCCGGCCAGTCGGTGAGCTGGGCCCACACCTTCTCGGCCGGTGCCTCGATACGTGCCTCGGCGTTGATCTCGGCCATGCGACCACCTCTTCGTGTCGGGCAACTCCGGCTGCGACGGCGTGCGTTGTCGCGGAAAGTAGCTCCGGGGACGTCAATGTTCAATACTGATGAACCGTCAGAATGAGTGTGGAGCGGCCTGATCTCCTCCCCGAGGAGGAGATTTCGGCGCGGCCGGTCCGCTCGACGTGGGACGCCGAAATGGTTCCCGCCGGGGATGCCCTCGCCGGCCGGGGCTGGTGGGGTGGGGGAGTGCAGCCCCGTACTCCCCGTACTTCCCGTGGTCCACGGCAGCCGATCCGTGAACGCGCCGGGCTCGGTGCCGAGCCCGCGGCGGCGGTGACCGCCGCGCGCCGCCGGGCGCTGCGGGACGGGGACCGGCAGATCGACACCGCGCACCTTCTGCACTCGCTCCTGGAGCACGACCCGCAGGTGTGCGCCCTCTTCGACGGCCCCCAGCTCGCCCGGCTGCTCGGCTACCTTGTGCAGCGCAGCATCGGCTACGGCCTGCGCTGGCGCGGCGGCGTCGAGGACTCCGGGGCCCTGCCCGTCGTAGGAGCGGGCACCCCTCCCGTCGAGGGGCTCTCCCCGCTGGCCGCCGTCGCCCTGGACCGGGCCGGTGTGCGAGCCGCCCGGCGGGACGGGGGCCCCGCGCGTGGCGCCGATCTGCTCGCCGCGATCGTCGACGACCCTCGGGCGCGGGCCGTCGAGGTCCTCACCCGTGCCGGTGTCGACGTCCCCGGGCTCCGTACGCGCCTGGGTGACGGTCCGCCGGAGCGTGGCGGGGAGGGAGGTCCGCGAGGGTCCAGCCGTTGAGACAGGTGTCATCGGGGATGACGGTCATGTCATGCCCTGTCATCATGGGTGCCGTGCATACGTCTGTGAGCAGTACGGTCAACCGCGGCAAGGGCATCGGGCTCGGTCTGGCGGTCGGGTCGGCCATCGCCTTCGGCGGGTCCGGGGTCGCGGCCAAGCCGCTGATCGAGGCGGGCCTCGATCCGCTGCACGTGGTCTGGCTGCGGGTGACCGGTGCGGCCCTCGTGATGCTGCCGCTCGCCGTGCGGCACCGCGCGCTGGTGCGCCGCCGTCCCGCGCTGCTCGCCGGGTTCGGTCTGCTCGGCGTGGCCGGCGTCCAGGCGTTCTACTTCGCGTCCATCTCCCGGATCCCGGTCGGGGTCGCGCTGCTCGTCGAGTACCTGGCGCCCGCGCTGGTGCTCGGGTGGGTGCGGTTCGTGCAGCGTCGGCCGGTGACACGTGCCGCGGCGCTCGGGGTGGTCCTCGCGGTGGGCGGCCTCGCCTGTGTGGTGGAGGTCTGGGCCGGACTCGGCTTCGACGCCCTCGGCCTGGCACTCGCGCTGGCCGCCGCCGGCTGCCAGGTCGGCTACTTCGTCCTGTCCGACCAGGGCAGCGACTCCGGCGCGGACGCGCCCGATCCGCTCGGCGTGATCGCGTACGGGCTGCTCGTCGGCGCGCTCGTGCTGACCGTCGTCGCCCGCCCGTGGGGCATGGACTTCTCGGTCCTCGGGCACGGCGCCGACATGAACGGCACCGAGGTGCCGGCCTGGCTGCTGCTCGCCTGGATCGTGCTGATCGCCACGGTCGTCGCGTACGTGACCGGCGTGGTCTCCGTGCGCCGGCTGTCCCCGCAGGTCGCCGGGGTCGTGGCCTGCCTGGAGGCGGTCATCGCGACGGTCCTGGCCTGGGTCCTGCTCGGCGAACACCTCTCCGCACCGCAGATCGCGGGCGGCGCGGTGGTGCTGCTGGGGGCGTTCATCGCACAGTCCTCCACCCCGTCGAAGGGCTCGGCGACACCGATCGTGACGGGCAGCCCGGAGCCGGTACCGGGGGCGGGGCCGGAGGCGGAGTCGGAGCGGGTGCGGCAGGAGAGCGTGGTCTGAGACGGCGGCCCTTGCCGGGCGGCGGGGGCGTGGCCTGGGTCGGCTGGTTCGTCGGCGGGGCGGGGTTTGTGGGTGGCGGGTGGGGCGCGCTGTCCGGTTGGGCGGAGTTCCGCGTGGCGCGTGTGCCGATGTCGCGGCGTCGCTTCGGCGGATCGCCTCGCCTGGCGGGGTGCCCGAGGGGGAAATCAGCGAGCGGGTTGTCCGAGGGGCTGGGCGCCGCCTGGGTTGAACGGTTCGCCGGTGTGGCGGGTGTGGCGGGTGTGGGGATGCCGGGCGCGCGCTGTCTGGTCCGGCGGAGTGTCGGCGCGGCAGGTGTGGTGGTGGGTTGCGCCCGGCGGGCCTCCCTCGCCGGGCGGGGTGTCCGGAGGGGCGGGATCGTCGGACGGGATGTCCAAGGGCTGACCGGCGCGCGGGTCGCCTGGTCTGTCGGTGGGTGGGTTTGTGGGTGGCGAACGGTTCGCGCTGTGTGGCCGGGTGGACTGCCGGTGCAGTGGGTGGGCCGGTGCCCCGGTGTTGCCTGGCGGGCCGCCCTCGCTGGGCGGGGCGGCCCGAGGGGCGGGCTCTCGCCCGGGTGGGCCGGTTCGTCGGCCGGGCGGGTTTGCGTTTGCCGAGTGGGCTGCGCCGTCTGATCAGGCGGATCGTCCGTGCAGCGGGTGGGGCGGCGTCGCCCGGCGGACCACCCTCGCCCGGCGGGGCCGTCCGAGGGGGCGGGCTGTCGGCCGTTCCTCGGCGCGGTGGGTTTGCGTGGATTGGGTGGGTCGCGCTGTCCAGGTCTGGTGGAGCGTCGGCGCAGCGGGTGGGGCGGTGGTGCAGCGTCGTCCCGGCGGATCGTTCTTGCCTGGCGGGTCGTCCGAGGGGTGGGTCGCGCCCGCACCAGGTCGGCCGGTGCGGCGATGTGGAGGGTGGGGCGTGCCGGTCCGGTCAGGTGGTGCGGCGGCGTAGTAGGTGGGTCAGGGCCGCCGCGTCGCCCGGGGCGTTTCGTTGTGCCAGGGCGGTTGCGATCCTGTTCTGGACCTCCGGGGGGCGGTGGTTGGCGTACTTGAACTTGGCTCGGACTCCCGTCACCTCCAGGCGCAGGCCGCGGATTCCGGTGAGCAGGCGGCCGTACGGGGCCTCGCCCACCGTCGCGCGGGCCGAGCCGCCCTCCGGCTGGAAGTGGCCGACCTGGTGGTTGAGCAGGGCGGCCTTGGCGGCGGGGTCGTCCACGATGTGGGCTCGGCAGCGGAGCTGGACGGCGGTGTAGAAGCTCGTGGGTGTGCCGTGTTCGGGGGGTCCGTCGGGCGGTGCCTGCCAGGGGCCCGGCACGTACACGTAGTCGTCCACCACGCTCAGCACGACCTCCGGGGCCGCCTCCAGCGCGGGCCAGAGCGGGTTGGGGCGGGCCAGGTGGGTGAGGGCCTCGGCGCGGTCGAGGTCGTAGACGAAGTGGAGGGGCTGGACGAACGGCGGCTCGCCGGCCGGCCCGTTGACGGCGAGCTGGCCGAAGTCGCGGCCGGCCAGCCAGCTCTGCCATTCGGTGTCGTCGCGGGGTGCGTCCCAGGGGTGGATCAGCATCAGAGCGCGGCCAGGTAGTCGGGGAAGGCCGTACCCGGGGCGAGGTCGGCCTCGGGGAGCGGGGCGCCGTAGCCCGTGCGCAGCGGGATCACGCCGGCCCAGTGGGGGAGGCCGAGGTCCTCGGGCTCCTCGTTCACCCCGCCGGTGCGGGTCTTGGCCGAGACCTCGTTCAGGTCGAGGCGGATCACGGCGGTGGCGGCGAGTTCCTTCTTGTTCGCGGGGCGGGAGTCCGCGGCCCGGCCCGGCACCACATGGTCGACCAGGGCGTCGAGGGCGACGCGCTTCTCCTCGGGGTCCGTGACCGTGTGGGCGACACCGTGCACCACCACCGAGCGGTAGTTGATCGAGTGGTGGAAGGCCGAGCGCGCCAGCACCAGACCGTCCACGTGCGTCACCGTCACGCACACCGGCAGCCCCGGGTCGGCCTTGCCCGTCATCCGCAGCGGCCGCGAGCCCGTCGAACCGTGCAGATAGAGCGTCTCGCCGACCCGGCCGTACAGCGTCGGCAGCACGACCGGCGCGCCGTCGCGGACGAAGCCCAGATGGCAGACGTACCCCTCGTCGAGTATCGAGTGCACCAGTTCCTTGTCGTACGACGCCTTCTGCGCCGACCGCGTGGGGACCGTGCGGTCGGTCGGGGTGTAGGCGGCGGGCCGGGTCGTCGTCTCCGGGGTCCCCTGCATGGCGCTCTCCATTGCACTAGTGCATACTTGGCTTTGTGCTAGGAGAGTATCGGATCACGGGGCGGCGCGCAGCGGACATTTCCGCGAGCATCGAGCGCGCGGTCGGCGAAGGTGCGCTGGAACCGGGGCAACTGCTGCCCCCGATGCGGGAGTTGGCGGCGACACTCGGGGTGAACCCGAACACCGTCGCGGCCGCCTATCGCACCCTGCGGGAGCGCGGGGTGATCGAGACGCACGGGCGCCGGGGCAGCCGGGTGCGGCCCAAGCCGGCCACCACCGGCCGCGAGAAGGTGCGGCTCGACGTGCCCGAGGGGGTGCGCGACCTGGCGGGCGGCAACCCCGATCCCGCCCTGCTGCCCCCGCTCGCGGGCGCCTTCGCCGCGGCCGCCGAGCGCGGCGACCGGGACCCTGTCCTGTACGGCGCCGAGCCCGTCGACCCCGAACTGGCCCGGCTCGCGCGGGCCGCCCTCGACGCCGACGGGGTGCCCGCCGGACCGCTGACCGTGGCCTCCGGCGCCCTGGACGCCGTCGAACGGGTCCTCGCCGCGCACCTCAGACCGGGGGACGGCGTCGCCGTCGAGGATCCCGGCTGGGGCCGGACGCTCGACCTCGTGCCGGCGCTCGGGCTGCGCACGGTCCCGGTCGGCGTCGACGACGAGGGTCCGCTGCCCGACCGGCTGCGGGCCGCGCTGGAGGGCGGGGCGAGCGCCGTGGTGGTGACCGCCCGCGCGCAGAACCCGACCGGCGCCGCCGTGAGCGCCGCCCGCGCCCGCGCCCTGCGGGCCGTCCTCGCCGACCACCCCGGGACCCTGCTGATCGAGGACGACCACGGCCACGGCGTCGTCGACCTTCCGCTGCACCCCCTCGCCGGGGTCACCCGGCACTGGGCGTTCGTCCGCTCGGTCGCCAAGACGTACGGCCCCGACCTGCGGCTCGCCCTGCTGACCGGGGACGACGTCACCGTCGACCGGGTCCGCGGCCGGCACCGTCTCGGGCCGGGCTGGGTGAGTCTGCTGATGCAGCGGGCGGTGGTACGGCTGTGGACGGACGGCGCGGTGGACGGCCCCGCGGTGGCCGCGGCCTACCGGGAGCGGCGCGAGCGGCTGTTCGACGCGCTGGCCGAGCGGGGCGTGACGGCGCACGGGCGCAGCGGGATGAACGTCTGGGTCCCGGTCCCGGACGAGACGGGAGCGGTGGCCCGCCTGCTGCACGCGGGGTGGGCGGTGTCCCCGGGGGCCCGCTTCCGCCTGTCCTCCCCACCGGCGATCCGCATCACGATCTCCACCCTGACCGAAGAGGAAACGGCCCCCTTGGCGACGGCGGTGGCAGAGGCCCTGAACCCGTCCCCGTCCCGCAGCTACGTATAGGTGCCGGATGCGGGGGCCGACTCAGGGGCGCGGGGAACTGTGCGACCAGCCCCCACGCACCCGCACCCGCCGACGCACCCCCACACCCCCCGAGCCGGAGCGCACCCCCCGAACCTGCGTCAGCGCCGCCCCCGCCAACACCACCACCGCCCCCACCGGCGTCGACCACCGCAGCGACTCCCCCAGAACGGCCACCCCCGCCCCCGTCGCGATGACCGGAATGAAGTACGTGACCATCTGCGCCGTCGTCGGCCCGACCTCCGTCACCAGCCCGTACTGGATCAGCAGCGCCAGCCCCGTCCCCAGCGTCCCCAGCGCGACGATCGCGAGCAGCGGCAGCACCGCGAACCGGCTCGGGAACGACGTGAACAGTGGTGTCACGACGGCCAGTTGCACCGTCGCGAGAAACAACTGCGCCCCCGTCATCGACAGCGCCGAGAACCCCGTGTCGGCCAGGGTGCGCCGTACGTAGATCCAGCCGATCGGATAGCTCAGCGAGGCCAGCAGCGCCATCGCCGTGCCGCGCGCGTCCAGACCGTGGAAGCCCTGCCACGCGCCCAGGACGGTCAGCACCCCGAGGAAGCCCAGGCCGAGCCCCGCGACCCTGACCCGGGTGGGGCGGTCCTCGGAGAGGGCGACCAGGGAGAGGGCCATGCCCCACAGCGGCGAGGTCGCGTTGCAGATGCCGGCCAGCGTGGAGGGGATCGTCAGCTCGGCATAGGCGAAGAGGGAGAACGGCAGCGCGTTGAGGAGGAACGCGGCGACCGTCAGATGGACCCAGGTGCGCACCCCGCGCGGTATCCGCTCCCGCTTCACCGCCATCGCCGCCGCCAGGACCGCCGTACCGAAGACCAGCCGGCCCAGGGTGACCTGGAAGGGCGCGTAGCCGTGCGTGCCGACCTTGATCAGCAGGAAGCTGAAGCCCCAGATCAGCGAGAGCGCGCCGAAGCGCAGCCGCCAGTCGAGCGCGCGGCGCGGGGTGGAACGGGGTGCGGTGCCGAGGCCGGGCTCGGGAGCGGTGACGGTGGTCGTGGTCCTCATGGTCCACACCATGCCGCCCACGATCTCGTAGCACAAGCGAGACTTCGCACCCGGTACCTCGTAGGATCGCTTACATGTTGAATCTGGAGCGCCTGCGCACCCTCGACGCCCTCGCCCGGCACGGCTCGGTCAGCGGGGCGGCCGCCGCCCTGCACATCACCACCTCGGCCGTCTCGCAGCAGATGGCCAAGCTGGAGCGGGAGGTCGGACAGCAGTTGCTGGCCAAGAACGGGCGCGGGGTGCGGCTCACGGACGCGGGCCGGCTGCTCTCCGACCACGCGGCCCGGATCCTGTCCCAGGTCGAGCTGGCCCAGTCCGATCTGGAGGCCCAACGCGGCCAGGTGGTGGGGGAGTTGAGACTGTCGGCGTTCCCGACGGCGGCGCGCGGACTGTTCCCGGTGGCACTCGCCGCGCTGCGCGAGGAGCACCCCGGGCTGCGGCTGCGCTCGTGCGAACTGGAGCCGGAGCGCGGAATCGCCGGGGTGGTCCGCGGCGACCTGGACCTCGCCGTCGTCCTCGACTGGTACAACAAGCCGATGCCGCTGCCCGACGGCCTGGTCAAGGCGCCCATCCTCGACGACCCCGCCGAGGTCGCGATTCCCGCCGGGCACCGGCTCGCGGACCGGGACGAGGTGGACCTCGGGGAGTTCGCCGGGGACGAGTGGATCACCTGGGGCGAGGGCGAGTTCTGCCACGAGTGGCTGATGTTCACGCTCCGCTCGCGCGGCGTCGAACCGATCGTCGGCCACCGGGCCGCCGAGACCCACACCCAACTGAACCTGGTCGCCGCCGGGTTGGGGGTGTGCATCGCCCCGGTGCTGGGCCGGCACCCGGTGCCCGACGGGGTGGTGATGATCCCGCTGCGCCAGCGGGTGCGCCGGCACGTCTACGTCGTGTGGCGGGCGGACGCCGACCGCCGTCCGTCGATCCGGGCGGCGGTCAGGGCGCTGAAGGAGGCTGCCACAAAGGTGAGTTGACGTCCGTCGAGGGGCTACCGGCCGCCATAGCCGCGGCCGACGGGCTACCGGTCGCCGAGCTTGCGGAAGTCCCAGGACACGATCTTGTCGGGCCGCAGCCGCACCCAGGCGTGCCGTCCGTCGTGCGGCATCGCGTCCAGCCCGAAGTTCTTGCGGGCGAACAGCGTCTCCACGGCGTCGAGTTCGGCGCACAGCTCCCCGGTGCGCGGAGCCTCGCCCACGAACTCCACGGCCCCCGACAGCTCGACGCCGCGCAGCGACTCGTACTCCTCGCCGGTGTCGACCACGATCGCGACCCGTGGATCGCGCCGGAGCTGGGTCCAGCGCTTGCTGCGGACGACGGAGTACAGCCAGAGCGCGCTGCCGTCCCACAGGTACCACAGCGCGCTCACATGCGGTGCGCCCTCGGCGGACACCGTGGCCACCCGGCAGGTGCGCTGGGTGGTGAGGAACGCGTCCAGCTCGCCCGACGTCATCATGATCTTCCGGCCCCGGCGCTGTGTGACGGTCATCCGGCCCCCTCTTCTCTTCTCCTGTGCCGCTTCCTGACGTACCGTCAGAAAAGAATGAGTCTTCTTCCTGCTCCGCGCAATGGCGGTTCAGTGTCGCCGCCCGGTCCGCACCGACACCAGGGGGAGCCGTGCCGCCGTCCGAAGAACTGAGCGCCCTTCTCGACCCCGGCTCCACCGTGCTGATCACCGTGGAGTGCCAGCAGGGCGTCGTGGGACCGGACGCCGCACTGCCCCGACTCGCCGCTGAGGCACGGGAGTCGGGCGCCCTCGCCAATGTGGCCCGGCTGGTCGACGGCGCGCACGCGGCCGGCGTCCAGGTGATCCACGCCGTCGCCGAACGCCGCCCGGACGGCCGGGGCGCGAACCGCAACGCGCGCCTCTTCCGCGCCGCCGGGCGCCTCCCGGTCCAGCAGCTCACCGGCACCCCCGCCGTCCGCGTGGCACCCCCGATCCGGGTCGCCGAACACGACCTCGTCGTCCGGCGGCTGCACGGCCTCTCGCCCGTGCAGGGCACCGACGTCGACGCGCTGCTGCGCAACCTCGGCTGCCGTACGCTCGTCGTCGCCGGCGTCTCGGCCAATGTGGCCGTTCCCAACACCGTCTTCGACGCCGTCAACCGCGGCTACACGGCCGTCGTGCCCTCCGACGCCATCGCGGGGGTGCCCGCCGACTACACGCCCGCCATGATCCGTCACACCCTCGCGTTGGTCGCCACGGTCGCGACCACGGACGAGGTGCTGACATGCCTGCGGGCGTCCGGCGTCAGGCCAGACTGATCGAGTCGCCGCTCACGGTGATCTTCACCTCGGGCAGCGGTTTCGTCGCCGGACCGCTCTTCACGCTGCCGTCCTCGATCGAGAAATTGCTGTTGTGGCAGGGGCAGTTGATGATCCCGTCCGCGACGCTCTTCACCCCGCAGCCCGCGTGCGTGCACACGGCCGAGTACGCCTTGTACGTGCCCGCCGACGGCTGGACGACGACCACCTTCTCGGAGCCGAAGACCTTGCCGCCGCCCTCCGGGATGTCGGCCGTCGTGGTCAGCGCGCCCCCGCCCGCCGCGTTGTCCCCGCCGCCCGTGCCGCCGCTGCTCGCACCCTCGGAGCCGCCGCCCGAGGTGCCCCCGGACGACGCGGACCCGGCCGACACGGACTCGGACGAGCCGCCGTCGTCGGATCCCCCGCACGCGGTCAGCGCGACGGCGAGCCCCGCGACTCCGGCGGCCGTCACGACGGTACGACGGGCGGGTCCCGACGAGGGTTTGATGGATGCGCTGGTCATGCTGTGGTCCCTTCCAGGGGGATCGGTGGATCTGCCGAGTGGTACGGACCATCTGAGCCGCTCGTTCAGTGCCCGTGCCAACTCCGGACAGTGTCGAGATATTGACCGTTTCGAGGTCGGGGCCGCGTAAGCCGGAGCTGTCGCCGACCTGTCGGCGCCGCTCCGCCGCACGCCAGTAACCTGGGTCGATGCTCAAGGAAGTCACCGCCACCCGCTACATCACGCCCCTGCGGGAGGGCGGCTCGCTGCCGGGGCTCGTCGAGGCCGACGACCTCGGGACCTACGTCCTGAAGTTCACCGGCGCCGGACAGGGCCGCAAGACGCTCGTCGCCGAGGTCGTCTGCGGTGAACTCGCCCGCAGGCTCGGCCTGCGGATGCCCCGCCTCGTGACCGTGCACGTGGAACCGGTGCTGGGACTCGGCGAACCCGAACAGCAGGTGCAGGACCTGCTGCGCTCCAGCGGCGGCACCAACCTCGGCATGGACTTCCTCTCCGGCGCCCTCGGCTTCGACCCGCTGGCCTTCCCGGTGAGCCCCGAGGAGGCCGGCCGGATCGTCTGGTTCGACGCCCTCGTCAACAACGTCGACCGCTCCTGGCGCAACCCCAACCTGCTGGTCCACCGCGGCGATCTGTGGCTCGTCGACCACGGCGCCACCATGATCTGGCACCACAACTGGCCCTCCGCGGAGACCTCCGCGGCCCGCCCCTACGACGCCTCCGACCACGCCCTCGCGTCCTTCGCGCCCGACATCGCGGCGGCCGCCGCCGAACTGGCCCCCCAGGTCACCGCCGACCTGCTCGCCGAGGTCACCGCCGAGATCCCCGACGTCTGGCTCGACGGCGAACCGGGCTTCGACACCCCCGACGACCTCAGACGGGCCTACGCACGGCCCCTGCTCGCCCGGGCGTCGGTCGTCGCCGGGCGCGTCGAGGGCCTCGACGGCCGCCAGGAGGCAGGCAAGTGAGCGCCCACCACATCCACATGGCCGGCCATGTCACCGAGCGCCACATCACCCGCTCGGGCCAGGGCGGCGACCGGGACGTCTACGAGTACGCCCTGCTGCGCGTCGTACCGCGCGTCGAACGCGGCGAGCGCATCAACGCGGGCGTCCTGGTGTACTGCCGCGCCCGCGGCTACCTCGGCGCCCGCACCCATCTGGACGAGGCCCGGCTGCTCGCCCTGGACCCGGCGGCGGACGTGGCCGGGGTGCGGGCCGCGCTGGGCGCCGTCGAGGGCGTCTGCGCCGGTGGCGCGGCGGCCGGGCAGGCGGCCGGGGACGATCCCGGGCGGCGGTTCCGCTGGCTGGTCGCGCCCCGCTCCACCGTGGTCCGGCCGGGGCCCGTGCACACCGGGCTCACCACCGATCCGGCGGCCGAGACCGAGCGGTTGCTGGATCTGCTGGTGAGGTAATGGATCACACCGGCGCCGTGTGCCGTTGACACCGGGTGCCATCGCTTCTAGCGTCACGTGACGAAGGTACTAAGCGGTCGCTCACCACATCACAGGTTCTACTCGAGGGCGAGGAGACACATCAATGTCCACCACTGAACAGCGGGTCGCGGTCGTCACCGGCGGGGCGCGGGGCATCGGCGCCGCCACCGCCGTACGGCTGGCCGCCGAGGGCCGCGCCGTCGCCGTGATCGACCTGGACGAGGCCGCCTGCAAGGACACCGTGGAGAAGATCACCGCGGCGGGCGGCCGGGCGATCGCGGTCGGGGCGGACGTCTCCGACGAGGCCCAGGTCGAGGCGGCCATCGCGCGCGTCGTGGCGGAGCTGGGCGCGCCGACCATCCTCGTCAACAACGCGGGCGTCCTCCGCGACAACCTGCTGTTCAAGATGAGCGTCTCCGACTGGGACACCGTGCTCGGCGTGCACCTGCGCGGCTCGTTCCTGATGAGCAAGGCCGTCCAGAAGCACATGGTCGACGCGGGCTTCGGCCGGATCGTCAACCTGTCGTCGTCCTCGGCGCTCGGCAACCGCGGCCAGGCCAACTACTCGGCCGCCAAGGCCGGTCTCCAGGGCTTCACCAAGACCCTCGCCATCGAACTGGGCAAGTTCGGCATCACCGCCAACGCCGTCGCCCCCGGGTTCATCGCCACCGACATGACCGCCGCCACCGCGGCCCGCGTCGGCATGGGCTTCGAGGAGTTCAAGGCCGCGGCCGCCACCCAGATCCCCGTGGCCCGCGTCGGTGAGCCCGACGACATCGCCAACGCGATCGCCTTCTTCACGAACGAGGCCGCCGGCTTCGTCTCCGGCCAGGTCCTGTACGTGGCCGGCGGACCGCTCGACTAGCCGACCCGAGCCCGATCCGCACCGACCCGGACCGGCCCCTTCGACCCCCTGGGATCACCACCATGACTGAACTGCCCGCACTCTCCGGCAAGGTCGCCCTCGTCACCGGCGCCAGCCGGGGCATCGGATACGGCGTCGCCGAGGCGCTGGTCGCCCGCGGCGACCGGGTCTGCATCACCGGCCGCAACGAGGACGCCCTGAAGGAGGCCGTCGAGCAGCTCGGCGCCGACCGGGTCATCGGCGTCGCCGGCAAGGCGCACGACCTCGCGCACCAGGCCGCCGCCGTCGAGCGCACCATGGAAGCCTTCGGCCGCGTCGACTACCTGGTCAACAACGCCGGGACCAACCCGGTGTTCGGACCGATCGCCGACCTCGACCTCGACGTCGCCCGCAAGGTCTTCGAGACCAACGTGGTCTCCGCGCTCGGCTTCGCCCAGCGCACCTGGCACGCCTGGCAGAAGGACAACGGCGGCGCGATCGTCAACATCGCCTCCGTCGCCGGTCTGTCGGCCTCGCCGTTCATCGGCGCCTACGGCGTCAGCAAGGCCGCGATGATCAACCTGACCCAGCAGCTCGCGCACGAGTTCGCCCCGAAGGTGCGGGTCAACGCGATCGCCCCGGCCGTGGTGAAGACCAAGTTCGCGCAGGCCCTGTACGAGGGCCGGGAGGAGGAGGCCGCCTCCGCCTACCCGCTGGCCCGGCTCGGCGTCCCCTCCGACATCGGCGGCACCGCCGCGTTCCTCACCTCGGAGCAGTCCGACTGGATCACGGGGCAGACGCTCGTCGTCGACGGCGGTATCTTCCTCAACGCCGGCGTCGGCTGAGCCCGCAGGACCGCGTCTCACTCCGCGGGCGCCGCTTCTTGACGGAAGCGGCGCCCTTGTCGGTGCAAAAAGGTCGCATCCGGCATGACAACGTAGTCAGCGCGACCGTGATCCAAATGGTGTATCGAGCAAGGGTCCAGCGCCCCGGGCGCTGCGGTATGGTCTGCCAACCCTTGGCATGGCTTATCGAGGAGCGTGCGCGTGTTCAACCGGAACCGATCCTTGCGTTACATGGCGGCGATCGTGTCCATATCCCTGGTGAGCGGATGCGGTCTTCTCGGTGACGAGGGCTCCGACGAGGCCGGACCCATCGTCATGGGTACGACCAGCGCCCCCAGTACGTTGGACCCCGCCGCGGCCTGGGACGGCTCCTGGGAGCTGTTCCGCAACATCTACCAGACGCTGCTGTCCTACCCGCCGGGCGCGACCACCCCGCAGCCGGACGCCGCCGAGAACTGCAAGTTCGACGACAGCGCCAGCCGCGTCTACCGCTGCACGCTCCGCGAGGGCCTGAAGTTCTCCAACGGCGACGCCATCGACGCCGAGGCCGTCAAGTACTCGGTCGACCGGATCAAGAAGATCAATGCCGAGACCGGCCCCGCGGGTCTGCTCGGCACCCTCAAGAGCGTCGAGGCCACCGGCGACCGTGAAGTGACGTTCAAGCTGAACAAGTCGGACGCCACCTTCCCGTTCGTCCTCGCCACCCCGGGCCTGTCCCTCGTGGACCCCGACGAGTACCCCGCCGACGCCGTCCGCAAGGACTCCGGGATCGTCGGCTCCGGACCGTACCGGCTGGACTCCTACGAGGAGGGCAAGGAAGCCGTCCTCGTCCGCAACGGCAACTACGACGGCTTCGCCGACCGCAAGAACGACGCGGTGACCATCCGCTACTTCCAGGACTCCGGCGAGATGGTCAAGGCCCTGCGGGCCGGCGACATCGACATCACCTACCAGGGTCTCGCGGCCGACGACATCGTCGCCCTGGACACCAAGGGCGGTGAGAACGCGGGCCTCCAGATCGTCGAGGGCGTCACCGCCAACATCAACTACCTGGTGTTCAACCCCAAGGACCCCTGGTCGGACAAGCTCGCCGTGCGCCGCGCCGTCGCCCAGGTGGTCGACCGGGCCGCGATCGCGCACAAGGTCTACAAGGACACCGTCGACCCGCTGTACTCCATGGTCCCGACGGGTCTGACCGGCCACACCACCGCGTTCTTCGACCAGTTCGGCGACCCGGACCCGAAGAAGGCCCGTGAGATCCTCACCGAGGCCGGGATCACCCAGACCGTCCCGCTCACCCTCTGGTACACCACCGACCGCTACGGCTCCGACACCGCCCTGGAGTTCAAGGAGCTGAAGCGGCAGCTCGAAGCGTCCGGCCTGTTCAAGATCACCCTCAAGAGCCGCCCGTGGAACACCTACGTGGTCGGCTACCAGAAGGGCGAGTACCCGGTCTTCGGCCGCGGCTGGTCCCCCGACTTCCCGGACGCCGACAACTTCATCGCCCCCTTCGTCGGTGACCAGAACGCCCTCGGTACGCCCTACCCGGCCAAGGAGATCACCCAGGTGCTGCTGCCGCGCTCCCGCGAGGAGAGCGACCGCGCCAACGTGGTGAAGGACTTCGAGGCCGCCCAGCAGATCCTGGTCGACGACGCGCGGCTGCTGCCGCTGTGGCAGGGCAAGCAGTACCTCGCCGTCAACGAGGACCTGTCCGGCGCGGAGCGCTCCCTCGACCCGTCCACGATCATGATGGTCTGGGAACTGTCCCGCAAGACGAGCTGGTAACCACTCGGGGCCCCCGTTGTCAGTGGTCGCCTGTAGGTTCTGTGGCAGGCAAGTGACCGCACGACGGAGGACGTTGACGTGACCGACATCGCCATGCTGCCCGAGACCTGGCGCGAGGCTCTGGGCGACGAACTCGGCCGGCCCTACTTCAAGGAGCTGACCGAGTTCGTCGAGGAGGAGCGGGCGAAGGGCCCCGTCTACCCGCCGCGCGAAGAGGTGTTCGCCGCGCTGGACGCGACACCGTACGACCAGGTCAAGGTGCTGATCCTCGGCCAGGACCCGTACCACGGCGAGGGGCAGGGCCACGGACTGTGCTTCTCCGTGCGCCCGGGGGTGAAGATCCCGCCCTCGCTGCGCAACATCTACAAGGAGATGCACGAGGAGCTGGGCACGCCCGTCCCGGACAACGGCTATCTCATGCCGTGGGCCCGGCAGGGCGTGCTGCTGCTCAACGCGGTCCTCACGGTCCGCGCGGGCGAGGCGAACTCGCACAAGGGCAAGGGCTGGGAGAAGGTCACGGACGCGGTGATCCGCGCCGTGGCCGACCGGCCCGACCCCGCGGTGTTCGTCCTGTGGGGCAACTACGCGCAGAAGAAGCTCCCGCTGATCGACGAGAGCCGGCACATCGTGGTCAAGGGCGCGCACCCCTCCCCGCTGTCGGCGAAGAAGTTCTTCGGTTCGCGTCCGTTCACCCAGATCAACGAGGCGGTGGCCCGGCAGGGCCACGACCCGATCGACTGGACCATCCCCAACCTGGCCTCGGCCTGAGGCCCCGCCGGGCCGGTCGCTCCGCGCGCCGGCCCGGTGCCGCCTGACCGGGAATGCCGGTGGCTGCCGATAGCGTCGCCCTGAGGACGCAGCGTCGTCCCGGAACGGCAAGGAGAACGCGGTGGCGGAGCGACACGGGCAGACGGCGCCGGACGCCCTGCTGACGCGGATCGGGCAGGTCGTGATGCTGCACCACGGCGGCGACCGCGAGGAGGCCCGCCGCCGTCTCCTCGAGCTGTGGGCGGAGGTCGGCGAGGACGGCGACGCACTGCACCGCTGCACCCTCGCCCACTACCTCGCCGACACCCAGGACGACCCCTTCGACGAACTCGCCTGGGACCTGCGCGCGCTCACCGCCGCCGAGGAGCACGAGGAGTCCCGCGCGGCGCGCGCCCTGTACCCCTCGCTGCATCTGAACCTCGCGGCCGACTACCTCAAGCTCGGCCGCGCGGGTGCCGCCCGCACCCATGTCCGCAGGGCCCGCAGAGCGGCCCGCGCCCTGGCCGACGACAGCTACGGCGACGGCGTACGGGCGGCGATCAGCCGGATGGAACACCGGCTGGGCGAGGACGGGCGCGACACCTGATCCGGCCCGCCTCACCGTCCGTACGTCTGGTCGCAGATCGTCGACTCCGGGCTGTCGCCCTTCCAGCCGCCGTACTTCCGGCCGAGCGCGCACACGTCGGCGCCGCCGCGCGGCACGCTCGGGACCTCGGCACGTGGTGCCGCGGGCCGTCGCGGTTCCGGACGGGTCGGCCGGGGAAGGGGGCGCGGCTGCGCCGGACGCGGACGGGCGGGGGCCACCTGCTGCCGCTCCGCCGGGGCCGCCGACCGCTCCGGCCCGCGGGACGGCCCCGTCCCGGTCATCTCCAGCGCCTCCCGGGCGGGCGCCTGCACGACCCGCGTCCCGGCCCGCCCGTCCGGCCGGGGCACCGGCGCCCGGGACGGTACGGCGGCCCCCGGCGCGGGCCCCGCCGGCGCCTGGACGGTCACGCACCCGGTGAGGGCCGTTACGGCCACGGTGACCAGGAGCGTTGCGGTAGTCGTCGTTCGCTGCACCCGCGCCACTCTGGTGGCTGCGGGCGTCGCGGCGACAGCGGACGGGCGCAGGTTGCCCCGCACGGGTGATCTCCTGCCCCGTACGGATGGGGGCGCGGCCGCCCGCGCTGACGTCCGCAGACCGGGGGCTCAGGCGCTCAGTCGCCGGTCGCGCCGTCGATGCGCTCGCGGATCAGGTCGGCGTGGCCGTTGTGGCGGGCGTACTCCTCGATCATGTGGGTGTAGATCCAGCGCAGGTTGAACGGCTCCCCGTTGTGCCTGCTCAGGTTGCGCGAGAGGTCGTCCAGCGCGAAGCCGGCGGCATTGCGCCGGGCGGTCTCGATCTCGGCCTGCCAGGTGGCGTACGCCTCCTCCCAGGTGTCCTTGTCGGTGAGATGGAAGTCGCCGTCGCGGTCCTCCTCGCTGTAGTAGATCGGGTCCGCGTCCTCGGCCAGGAGCGTCCGGCGGAACCAGCCGCGCTCCACCTCCGCCATGTGCCGCACCAGCCCCAGCAGGGACAGCTCCGAGGGCGGCACGGAGGCGGTCCTGAGCTGGGCGTCGGTCAGCCCCTCGCACTTCTGCGCCAGGGTCTGCCGGTGATACTCCAGCCACCCCTCCAACATCGAGCGCTCATCGGCGTTCTGGGCGGGTTCACTGCGCTGCGTCGTCGTCATCCTGGCATCGTCGCCGGGGAGGGGCGCGGGGGCCACGGGTTTTCCACCGGATGGCTTGCTCGGGGGCTTCGGGTCTGCGGCTGATGGGCCAGGTGTCGGACAGGCCCGTACCCGTCGGGCCGGCCTGTCGGCAGCCGGTGCCATGCGCCCGCGCGTTCGGCTTCCAGCGGGAGGTGTCCGGCGCCCCGTCCGTTCGCCGAGGCGGGTGTCCGGGGCCGGACTGCGGCCGCTTCGCCCGTCGGCTCGGCCCGGCGGGCGTCGTCCGTTCGCCTGGCACGCTGCCGCGCCTGCGGCGGAGCGGCCGCCGTCCGGCTCGGCTGCCCGGCCCTCCGCCTGCGACGGATTCGCGCCCCGACCGCCTGTCTGTTCCGGGTCGCCCGTGTCCCGCTCGGCATCGCGACCGGGGGGCGCTGCTCCGGCTTCCGGGTGCCCCGCTTCCCCGGATCGGAGAACAGCCGTCCGCGCGGGCGCCGTATGCTGCGAGGAAAGGTGGGGTCGTGGGTGAGGGAGTTGGCGTGAAGGTCGGTTGTGTCGGGCTCGGGGACATCGCTCAGAAGGCTTATCTGCCGGTGTTGAGCGCGTGGCCCGGGGTCGAGTTGCACCTTCAGACCCGCACGCCCGCCACTCTCGAGAGGGTGGGGGACGTCATGCGCGTGCCCCTCGCGCAGCGGCATCGGGATCTTGACTCCCTCGTCGGGGCCGGGCTCGACGCGGCCTTCGTGCACGCGCCGACCGGTGTGCACCCCGAGATCGTCGGGCGGCTGCTGGAGGCGGGTGTGCCGACGTACGTCGACAAGCCCCTGGCGTACGAACTCGCCGACTCCGAGCGGCTGGTGGCGCTCGCGGAGGAGCGGGGCGTGTCCCTGGCCGTCGGCTTCAACCGGCGTTTCGCACCCGGGTACGCCCAGTGCGCCGACCATCCGCGTGAGCTGATCCTGATGCAGAAGAACCGCGTCGGACTGCCCGAGGAACCCCGCACGATGATCCTCGACGACTTCATCCACGTCGTCGACACCCTTCGGTTCCTCGCGCCCGGTCCCGTGGACGACGTCACCGTGCGAGGCCGTGTCCGGGACGGGCTGCTGCATCATGTGGTCCTTCAGCTCGCCGGGGACGGGTTCACCGCGCTCGGTGTGATGAACCGGCTCAGCGGATCCAACGAGGAGATCCTGGAGGTGTCCGGGCAGGACACCAAGCGCCAGGTCGTCAATCTCGCCGAGGTGATCGACCACAAGGGGCAGCCGACCGTGCGGCGGCGCGGCGACTGGGTGCCGGTGGCCCGGCAGCGCGGCATCGAGCAGGCCGTCGGCGCCTTCCTGGACGCCGTCCGCGCGGGCAAGCGGCTCAGCGCCCGCGACGCGCTGGCCACTCACGAACTGTGCGAGCGGGTGGTACGCGCGGTGGGGGAGCCGGACGGGGCCGCCTGACCGCCGCCGACCCCGCCGTGCCGCCGCACCGCGCGTGACCCCTCCGTGAGCCCCAGCGCGGCCAGCACCAGCAGCGCCAGGTGCAGCGGCCAGTCGCCGAAGCGGACGTACAGGGTCGTGCCGCCCGCGCGCGGGACGTCGTACACCGCGACGGCGCTCGTGTCCGTGCCCAGCCAGGAGCCGATCCGGTGGCCGCTCGGGTCGTGGACGGCGGAGACACCGGTGAGGGTGGCGTGGACGAACGGCCGCCCCGTCTCCGCGGCCCGCAGCGCGGCCAGCGACGCGTGCTGCTCGGGCGCCCAGCTCCCCTGGAACGTGGACGTCGACGACTGCGCGACCAGCACGTCCGCGCCGTCCTCCGTCAGATGCCGGCTCATGTCGGGGAACGCCGTCTCGAAACAGACCATCGGCCCGATCCGCAGCCCCGGCCCCGCGTGCATCACGACCTGCTCGGTCCCGCGCCGCCGGTCCTCCCCGGCCGCCTTGCCGACGGAGGTCGCCCAGCCGAGCAGCGAGCGCGCCGGGACGTACTCCCCGAACGGCACCAGCCGCATCTTGTCGTACCGGGCGCCCGTCGGACCGTCCGGGCCCACCAGGACCGAACTCTTGTAGATGCCGGGCCGGTCGGCGCGGCGGGCGTCGACGTTGACGAGGACGTCCGCACCGGTCACCCGGGACAGCGTCGCGAGCCGGCCGGCCAGGTCGGGCCGGTCGGAGAGATCGAAGCCCACACTGCTCTCGCCCCACACGATCAGATCGACGTCCTGCCCGGCCAGCCGCCGGGTCAGCTCCTCCTCACGGTCGAAACGGGCGTCGGGCCCGTCGATCACGCCCGGCTGCACGACGGCGATCCTGACCCGCCCGTCGACATCGGGCCGCGGCGACCATGCCCAGGCCGCCGACGCGGTCGCCGCCGTGGCCACGAGCCCCGCGACGGCCGGAACCCGGGCCGCCGGTACGGCGACGAGCACGGCGACCGCCACGTTGACCGCCACCACCAGGAAGCTCAGCAGCCACACCCCGCCCACCGAGGCCAGCCGCAGCGCCGGTTCCATCTGCCACTGACTCGCCCCGAGCACACCCCACGGCCCGCCCAGCCCCTGCCAGGACCGCACCAGTTCGACCGCCAGCCAGGCCGACGGCACGACGAGCAGGGCGGCCGGCACCCGGCCCTGGGCCGGCACCCCGTCGGGCGCCGCGAGGAACCTGCGCACCAGCCACGCCCACGGCGCCCACAGGGCCCCCAGCAGCGCGGCGATGACCAGGGTGAACACATGCAGGCTCGGCAGCAGCCAGTGGTGCATCGCCAGCATGAAGCCGAACCCGCCGCACCAGCCGTCGAGCGCCGCCCGCCGTGCCGTCGGCGCCGAGCGGATCAGCAGGATCCACGGGACGAGCGCCCCGTACGCCCACCACCACAGCCCCGGGGCCGGGAACGCGAGCACGGGCAGGGCGCCCGCGAGGGCGGCGACGGAACCGCGCCGCCAGGGGGAGGCGATCCAGTGGCCGAACGTCCTCACACGGCACCTCCCTGTCCCCACCCGTCCCCTCCAGTGTGCGCGTCCGGGACGATCTACGACAGGGCGCCTTTCGGCTCAGCCGGGCATCCTGCGCCATTTCTCGGCGACGACCACCTCGCTCAGCCGCCAGCCGTCGGCCGTCCGCACCAGACCGAAGGAGTAGCGGCCTCCGCAGACGAAGTCCGGCGCGCCGGCCGGGGAACCCTCCGCGGTCGCGGCCAGCCGCATCGGGTTGACGTAGTCGGCCCGTACCCGGGCCGTGTCGCCGGTGTCCTGGTCCAGGATCCCGAAGGCGATCCTGCGGTTGACGATGAGGTGCTGGCACATCGAGAACAGCCGCATGCTCTCCGCGAGCCACGCGGCGACACTCCCCGCTTCTCCCTCGATCCCGCCGGCCGACCGGTAGTCGGCCCGCCCGCCGGGTGCGAACAGGCCGCGGTACGCCGTCCAGTCGCCGTCGTCCACCGCCCCCGCGTAGTCGGTGATCAGTCCGTCGACGGCCAGCCGGTCCATCACGGTGGCCAGCTCCACACGCTGCGTCATGCGCCGAGTGTTGGGCATGACGGCTTCCGGGCCAAGAGCCATGCGGTGATATTCGGTGGCCCCGGTCGGGGGGCGGGGCCGATTCTGATGCCGTGAACGACATGCCCGAACCCGCGACCGAGACCGAACCCAAGTTCCGCATCCGCGCCCGGCACACCGGGACGACACTCACCGTCTACCAGGCGTACCGCCCGGGGTTGGGCCTTCCGGCGGCCCGTGACGGCCGCTTCCCGGCCCAGTGGAGCCGCACCCGCATGACCTGGATCAAGCCCAGCTTCCTGTGGATGATGTACCGCTGCGGATGGGGCCTGAAGGAGGGTCAGGAGACCGTACTGGCCGTGGAGATACGCCGCGACGGCTTCGAATGGGCCCTGCGCAACTCCTGCCTCTCCCATCACGTGCCCGTCCTCCACGGCGAACAGGGCGAGTGGAAACGGCAGTTGAAGCGAGCCCCGGCGCGCGTCCAGTGGGACCCGGAGCGTGACCTGCGGTTGCGGCCCTTGCCGTACCGGTCCTTGCAGTTGGGCCTCGCGGGGGAGGCGACCGAGCGGTACGCCGACGAGTGGATCGTCGGCATCGAGGACGTCACCCCGCTCGCCACCGAGATCCACGCGCTCGTGCGGGCCGGTGAACTCGACCGTGCGCAGGCGCTGTTGCCGGTGGAGCGGCCGTATCCCACGGAGCCGGGAATGCTGGATCACCTGCGGCGTTAGGGCGCGTGGCCGAATATAGGGTGGCGGCATGTCTGCCCCGCTGAGTTCCGCGAGAACCCGTGCCGCGCTGCGCGCGTCCGCCCGTGCCTCGCTCGACGTGCTGCTGATTCTCGTGCTGCTCGCCGTCGCGCTGTGGGCGCTCGGCCGGATGTGGTCCGTCGTGTGGCCGCTCGTCGTCGCCCTGTTCCTCACCACGCTGACCTGGCCCGCGACCCGCGCGCTGCGCCGGTGGGGGTGGCGTCCGGCGCCCGCCGCGTCGGCCGTGACCCTGCTGTTCCTGCTGGTCGTGGCGGGTATCGTCGCGCTGATCGCCGTCCCCGTGTCCTCGCAGTCCGGGGAACTCACCGACGGTGTCGTGGCCGGTATCCAGCGGCTGCGGGAGTGGGCGTCGGGTCCGCCGCTGAACATCGGCGACGAGCAGATCGCGGGGGCGTTCGACTCGGCCGTCGACCGGGTGCAGAACAGCGTCGGCAGCATGGTGTCCGCGGTCGCCACGGGGGTGGGGACCGTGGTGAACGGGGTGGTCACCGCCGTGCTCGCGCTGTTCCTGATGTTCTTCTTCCTCAAGGACGGTCCGCGGTTCCTGCCGTGGCTGACCCGTCAACTGCCGGGCCGGCTCGCGGTCGACGTGCCGATCGTGGCCGAGCGCGGCTGGAACACGCTGGGTTCGTTCGTGCGGTCGCAGGCGCTGGTGGGGCTGCTGGACGCCGTCTTCATCGGCATCGGGCTGTGGGTCCTGGACATTCCGCTGGTGCTGCCGCTGGCGGTGCTGACGTTCGTCTCGGCGTTCGTGCCGATCGTGGGCGCGCTGTTCGCCGGCTTCGTCGCGGTCCTCATCGCGCTGGTGTCCAACGGGCCGATGGACGCGCTGATCGTGCTCGGCATCATCGTGGTGGTGCAGCAGTTGGAGGGCAATGTCTTCCAGCCGATGATCCAGAGCCGCGGGCTCGGTCTCCACGCGACGGTGATCCTGCTTGCGGTCACCCTGGGCGGCAGCATGGCGGGCATCGTCGGCAGCCTCCTCGCGGTACCGGTCGCCGCGATGATCGCCGTGGTGTGGAACTACGTGCGGGAGCAACTTGTCGATCCGGCGGGGGAGTCGGGTGAGCCGGCGGATCCGGATGACGTGGAAGAGACGCGGGAGTCGGGCGAGTTGGCGGCGGTGCCGGAGGGGGCGGTCGGGCAGCCCGGACCTGAGCCGGCCGGGGCCTGAGGGCGCCCGCACTCAGGGTGCGACCAAAGTCGGGGCGGCGTAGACCATCGGCCGACGACCGGACGTGCGACGACCGCGCAGAGTGGTCGCATGAGGAAGAGGACGGTGGTCGCGGAGTCGGCCCGGGACGTGTTGGCGTTCTGCGTCGGATGCGGGGTGGGGGTGGGGCTGCTGGTCCCGTTCCTCGCGGACTGGCTGGTGTCGCTGCCGTGGGCGCCGTTGAAGGGTCCGGCCGAACTGGTGGACTCGGTGCCCGAGCCCGCCCGCACCCTGGGCACCGCCGTGGTCGGTGCCGTGGTGGGCCTGTTCTTCGGGTTCGGCGCGCTGCACGAGTCGCTGACCGTGACGGTGGATGACGCGCGGGTGGGGCTCGCGGTGCGGGGCGAGAAGCGGGAGTTCGCCCGCGAGGAGATCGCCCTCGCCGCACGTGACGGCAAGCAGCTCGTGCTGCTGAGCCGGACGGGTGCGGAACTCGCCCGGGAGAACTGCGGCTTGCCCTGGGCCCGGTTGGCCCGTGCCTTCACCAAGCACGGCCACCGCTGGGCCGACGAGGATCCGCACCGGGAGCAGTTCCGGCGCTGGGTGCCGGGCGCGGCCGGTCTGCCCGAGGGCGCGAACGCCCTGCTGCACGCCCGGGCCAGGGCGCTGAAGGCGAAGGACGACGCCTCGGACGCCCGTGAGCTGCGGACGGAACTGGGGCGCCTCGGCGTGATCGTGCGCGACGAGAAGGACCGGCAGTACTGGCGCCTGCCCGAGCAGTGACCGGGCGTGCGCCCTTGCTTACGCGGCTGCGACGACCTTGCCCCGGACCGCCTGGGCCCACGCGACCACCAGCACTTCGTACTCCGCCCGCTCGGCGGCCGACAGCGACCCGCCCGCGCGCAGCCACAGGGCTCTGATCCGCTCGTTCAACTCGGTCGCGGACAGCACGGAACCAGGGGCACCTGAAGTGGGGGACACGGCGCAAGCCTAGGCGCAAGAACTGACAGCGCGCTACCGGACGGCTACGCGGGGGGTATGGGGTTGGTCACGGATGATCGATCAACGGGGGCCATGTCGGCGGGGGTTCGGCCAACCGTCACCCGGTCAGTCGATCCACGTCAGCACGCACAGGCCCCGCTCCGCCGCCTCGCGGTAGAACGCCCGCAGCGCCTCGAAGCGCCGGACCAGGTACTCCCGGACGTCACCGTTGAATCCCCTGAACCCGCAGGCATCGGCCGCCTCTCCGGGGGAGGCGGGCAGGGCCGCGAGGTATCCGTCGAGGTCGATGGCGTCGAGGCCCCGGGACACGTCCCGGACCGCCTCCGGCGCCAGCAGGCGGGGCGGGTCGCCGTAGCCGTCGTAGACCTCGTCGTGATCCAGGAAGCCGACCTGTCCGCCGGGGTCGCCGTGGATGGCCCGCACGATCAGCGCCCTCGCTTCGAGGGCGGCGCCCACTCGGCGGCCGTACCAGAGCAGGCCCCACAGGCCCCAGTCCGTGTCGAGCAGATCTGTCTCGGGCGGATCCCAGCCCGGCGCGGCGTCCGGCGAGTCGAGCGCCGTCGCGCGGCAGCGGTCCAGGTACGCCGGGGAGACGCGCGCCGTCTGTTGGGTGAGGGCCATCGGCGATGTCGGATCAGCCCGCCGACTCCGCCGCGTGAGGGCTCAGTACGCCCATCGCGACGAGGGCGATGATCACTATGCCGAGGACGACCCGGTAGTACACGAACGGCATGAACGACTTGGTGCTGATGAACTTCATGAACCAGGCGATCACCGCGTACCCGGAGACGAACGCGATCACCGTCGCGAAGGCCGTCGGTGCCCAGTCCACGTGGCCGCCCTCCATCGCGTCCTTCAGCTCGAAGACGCCGGAGGCGAGGACGGCCGGGATGGCGAGGAGGAAGGAGTAGCGGGCCGCCGCCTCGCGCCGGTAGCCCATGAAGAGGCCGCCGCTGATCGTGGCGCCGGAGCGGGAGACGCCCGGGATGAGGGCGCACGCCTGGCAGAGGCCGTAGATCAGGCCGTCCCGGACGCCCAGGTCCTCCAGCGACTTGCGCTGCTTGGCGGCGCGGTGCCGGCCGCCCTTCTCGTCGCGCGCGGCCAGCCGGTCGGCGATGCCTATGACGATGCCGATCACGACCAGCATGGTCGCGGTGATCCGCAGATCGCGGAACGGGCCCTCGATCTGGTCCTTGAGCGTGACGCCCAGCACACCGATCGGGATGGAGCCGACGATCACCAGCCAGCCCATCTTGGCGTCGTGGTCCTTCTTGCGGACCGCGCTGTCGAACAGCGACCGGGTCCACGCCGAGATGATCCGCCCGATGTCCTTGCGGAAGTAGATCAGCACCGCGGCCTCCGTGCCGATCTGGGTGATCGCCGTGAAGGCGGCCCCGGGGTCCTCCCAGCCGGAGAAGGCCGCGGTCAGGCGCAGATGCGCGCTGGAGGAGACGGGGAGGAACTCGGTCAGCCCCTGGACGAGTCCGAGGATGAGGGATTCAAACCAAGACATGAGGTTAAGGAGTCCAAGCGCCGATCGGGAAAGGGGCGGCGGGGACGGCATGCCGCCGCGCGCGTGATCAAGAGGTGTGCACAGGAAGCGTAGCGGTCCTGGGTGACGGCCCCGCACAGGGGTTTGATGCACGGCGGCCCCGGGCGTTCGGACGGTTGACCCGGCCGGTGGGTGGCGCCTACGTTGCTGCCGGGCGGGGAAAGCGCTTGCTACGGCTCTGGTGTCGGCGTTCTCCTCGCGTGTACCGCTCATGAGCCGTGTCCGCCGTCCGCCGTCCGCCGTTCCTCGGAGGAGTGCTGATCCGCCGATGTCGTCCTCCCGCACCCCGCCACCCCGGCCCGCTCCGCTCGCCGGCCGTCCGGTCCGGGTCGCCGTGATCGGGACCGGTGCCATCGCCCGGGTCTCCCACTTGCCCGCGCTGCGGCAGCTCGCTGCCGAGGGCGGGACGGAGGTGGTCGCGGCCGTCGACATCGACGCCGCGGCGGTCGAGGCGTTCTGCGCCGAGGGTGGCGTCCCGCACGCCTACACCGACCTGGAGCGGATGCTCGCCGAGCGGCGCCCCGATCTGGTGACCGTCTGCACCCCGCCCACTCTGCACCGCGAGCAGAGCGTGGCGGCGCTGCGGGCCGGCGCCTGGGTGTGGTGCGAGAAACCCCCGGTGCCGACCCTGGCCGACTACGACGCCGTACAGGCGGAGGAGGGCGCGGAGGGCGGGCCGTACGCCTCGATCGTCTTCCAGCACCGGTTCGGCTCCGGGGCCCGGCACGTGCGGCGGCTGCTCGCGGAGGGGGCGCTCGGGCGACCGCTCGTCGCGCACTGCCAGACCACCTGGTACCGCGACGCCGCGTACTACGCCGTGCCCTGGCGCGGCCGCTGGGGGACCGAGGGCGGCGGCCCCGCCATGGGCCACGGCATCCATCAGACGGACCTGCTCCTGGACCTGCTCGGTCCGTGGAGCGAGGTGCGCGCCATGGCGGGCCGCCTCGTCCACGACATCGAGACCGAGGACGTCTCCACCGCCCTGCTCCGCTTCGACGGCGGCACGCTGGCGACGGTCGTGAACAGCGTCCTCAGCCCCGACGAGGTCAGCCGCATCCGCATCGACTGCGAGCGCGCCACCGTCGAGCTGACCCACCTCTACGGCCACTCCAACGCCGACTGGCGGATCACTCCCGCCCCTGGCGTCCCCGCGGACGAGGTGGCCGTCTGGCGGGACTTCGGTCCCGACGAGCCCAGCTCGCACCTGGCCCAACTGCGGGAGCTTCTCGCCGCCCTGCGCGCCGGGACGCGCCCGCGGGGCAGCGGCGCGGACGGGCGCACCAGCCTGGAGCTGGTCACCTCGCTCTACAAGTCCGCGTTCACCGGCGCGACGGTGCGGCGCGGGGAGATCGGCCCCGGGGATCCGTACTACACGGCCCTGCACGGGGGCGCCCCGGGCTGGGCGCCGACGGCCGTGGAGGCGGCCGTATGAGCGCCGCCGGAGGGGCGGACGAGGGCGGCCGCGGTCTGCGTCTCGTGCACTCCCTCGGCGACCGGATCACGGTGAGCGACCCCGCGACGGGCGTCGAGCTGCTCGCCTACGTCTACCGGCCCGAGGCGGCCTGGGAGGCGCCGCGGCCGTACGTCCACCCGCTGCGGACCCTCCGGGGCGATCTCGTCACCGACTACCGCCCGAACGACCACCGCTGGCACAAGGGCCTCTCCCTGACCGCCTCCCATCTGTCCGGGGCCAACCTGTGGGGCGGCAACACGTACGTCCACGGTGAGGGGTATCTCGCGCTGCCCGAGCGGGTCGGCTCGATGGTTCACGTCGATTTCGACGAGGTCACTGCCGGCGGTGACCGGGCGGTCGTCGCCGAACGGCTGACCTGGCATCCCTACGGCGGGGGGCTGTGGGCCGAGGAGTCGCGCCGGATCGAGGTGCACGACGTCGACCGGGGCGCCGGCGTCTGGGCCCTGACCTGGGCCAGTGCCGTCACCAACCGCCGTGAGGAGCCGTTGCGCTTCGGCAGTCCGACCACCGCCGGACGGGAACTGGCGGGATACACGGGCCTGTTCTGGCGGGGCCCGCGCTCCTTCCGGGGCGGCCGGATCATCGGCCCCGACGGGGAGGGGCCCGGCCTGATGGCCTCGCAGAGCGAGTGGCTCGCGGTCACGGGCGAGCACGACGGCAGCGACGGCCACGCCACCGTCGTCTTCGCGCACGCCCCCGGGAACGACCACACGGGCGCCGGTGGCACCCACCCCGCCCACTGGTTCGTCCGCAACGAACCCTTCGTGGGACTCGCCCCCTCCTGGGCCTTCTTCGACGAACTGGAACTGGCCCCCGGCGACACCTTCGCCCGCCGCTACCGCGTGATCGTGGCCGACGGCGCCTGGGGGCGGGAGGAGATCGGCGCGTATCTGGAGTCGCATCCCTGGTGAGCGCGTGAGCGGGAGTGTGGGGTGCGCGCGCGTCGCGTGTTCTAGGCCGCCGTCGGGCCCTGGGTCGTCCAGCCGGGGGCCTGGGGGTGGGCGGTGAGGTCCTCGTGGCGGACCTCGCCGCCGCACGCCCGGCAGGTGACCACGGGGACGAGTTCGTTGCCGCAGGCGTGCTCGATGACCATGGGGCGTTCCGCGTCCCCGCGCAGATGGCGGTCGCCCCAGGCCATCAGGGTCATCAGGACCGGCTCCAGGTCGAGGCCCGCCTGCGTGGGCCGGTACTCGAAGCGCTGCGGGCGTTCGCTGTAGGGCCGCCGGGTGAGGATGCCGGCGTCGACCAGGCGGCGCAGCCGGGTGGTGAGGACGTCGCGCGGGGCGCCGATGTTGCGCACGAGCTGGTCGAAGCGGCCGTTGCCCAGGCACACCTCCCGCAGGACGAGCAGGGAGTACTTCTCGCCGACGAGTGCGAGGGCGTCGGCGATCGAGCAGGGGCGCGGGTCCTTGGGGGAGGCCATGGCCGACAGTCTAGGTGAGGGTTGGAAAAACAAACTCTAGTGGGTTGGATTTCCAAACCCTCGGGTCTATGGTGAGTTCGGATTTCCTACTCACCAGTAGCCGCGCCAGTAGCCGTGCCCGTACCCGTGCCCGTATTCGTGGAGGCCCGCCCATGCGTGACGCCGTCATCGTCGAAGCCGTACGCACACCGATCGGCAAGGGGAAGCCGAACGGCTCCCTGGCCCATGTCCACCCCGTCGAACTCCTCGCCCATACCCTGCGCGCCCTCGTCGAACGCTCCGGGGTCGACCCGGCGCTGATCGACGACGTCATCGGCGGCACCGTCGACCAGGTCGGCGAGCAGGCCATGAACACCACCCGGCAGGCCCTGCTGTCCGCGGGCTTCCCCGAGTCCGTCCCGGCGACCACCGTCGACCGGCAGTGCGGCTCCTCCCAGCAGGCCGTGCACTTCGCCGCGCAGGGCGTCATGGCGGGCGCCTACGACCTCGTCGTGGCCTGCGGGGTGGAGTCGATGAGCCGCGTCCCGATGTGGTCCAACGTGCCGCCCGGCGTGGACCCGTTCGGCCCCGGCGTCGCCGCCCGCTACCCCGAAGGGCTCGTGCCGCAGGGCATCAGCGCCGAGCTGATCGCCGCCAAGTGGTCGATCACGCGCGAGCAGATGGACGCCTTCGCCGTGTCCTCCCATCGGCGGGCCGCCGACGCCTGGCAGCGCGGCCTGTTCGACGCCGAGGTCGCCCCGCTCGACGGTGTCTCCCGCGACGAGTGCGTACGGCCCGGCAGCACCCCCGAGATCCTCGCCGGTCTCAAGTCCGCCTACCACGACCCGGCGTTCGCCGAACGCTTCCCGCAGATCGAGTGGAACGTCACCGCGGGCAACGCCAGCCCCGTCAACGACGGCGCCTCGGCCGTGCTCATCACCTCCGGCGAGACCGCCGCCCGGCTCGGGCTGCGCCCGCTCGCCCGGCTGCACAGCTTCGCCGTCACCGGCTCCGATCCGCTGCTGATGCTCACCGGCGTCATCCCGGCCACCGAGAAGGTGCTGCGCCGGGCCGGACTCCGCCTCGACGACATCGACCTCTTCGAGGTCAACGAGGCGTTCTCCAGCGTGGTCCTGGCCTGGCGGCAGGAGACCGGGGCCGATCTCGCCAAGGTCAACGTGCACGGCGGCGCCATCGCACTCGGCCATCCGCTCGGCGCCAGCGGCACCCGCCTCACCACGACCCTGGTGCACGCCCTGCGGGAACGCGGAGGGCGCTACGGCCTCCAGACCATGTGCGAGGCGGGCGGACTGGCCAACGCGATGGTGGTGGAGGCCGTCTAGCCAGACGCCTTGCGTTCTACCGCCTGGCCAGGCACGTCGGGCTCTACCGTGCCTTCCGGCCGCGCAGATGGTGGCGCTTGCGCCAGGTCAGCACCGCCGCCGCGACCATCGGCAGGGCGATGCCGGCCAGGGCGATCAGGAAGGCGGGGGAGGTGGGCGCCGACGCCTGGGCGCCGGCGACGACGTAGGCGGCCGTGTTCGGGATCGAGCCGAGGGCGGTCGCCAGCAGGAACGGCACCCAGCCCATCCGGGAGATCGCCGCGCAGTAGTTGACACCCCAGAACGGCAGCCCGGGGAACAGCCGCGCCGCCAGCATCGAGCGCATCCCGTGGCGGCTGAGCTGGCCGTCCGCCGCCGTCAGCAGTCTGCCGCGCAGCAGCGGCCGTAGCGCGTCCTGACCGAGCACCCGGCCGAGACCGAACGCGAAACCGGCGCCCAGGACCGTCCCCGCGAGCGCGGCGCCCAGGCCGAGCTGGGAGCCGAACAGGGCACCCGCGGCGAGGTTGAGCAGCGGGCGCGGCACGAACGCCACCGTGCACAGCCCGTACGCCACCGCGAACACCACGGCCGCCGAGGCACCGCCGAGCTGGGGCGGCCAGCCGTCCGCGAGCAGGTGCTGCGGCTCGAACAGCAGGACGCTCGCGCCGGCCGCCGCGAGCAGCGCGACCAGCAGCGAGAACCGTGACCAGGGCGAGAGCAGCACTCTCGCGCAGCGCGCGACGGCACCGGCGGGCGCGGCGCCGAGGACGGACACGGGTGGTGCGGGCACAGGCGCTACGGGCACGGGGAGGAGAAGCTCCGTGGCGGCGGCCGGGGGAGCGGCCGTGGCGGTGCCCCCAGAGCGGGTGTGGGCATCGAGCATCCCGCGACACTAACGGAAGGAGATGTCTGATCGCCGTATGGTTCGTCTCATGACCGTCACAGCGGGGGGAACGTCGAGTGCGCCGCACAGCGTGCTGGCCGACACCGTGCTGGAGCGGCTGACCGTGGCGTACGAGGGCGCGGCCGACCCGGTCAGGGCGGCGGGCATGCGCGCGTACATGAAGGACGTGGCCCCCTTCCTCGGCATCCCCACCCCCGAGCGCCGCGCCCTGTCCCGGACCGTCCTCGCGGGCACGCCCCGCCCCGGCGAGGACGACCTGACGGCCGTCGCCCTGCGCTGCTGGGCGCTGCCGCAGCGCGAGTACCAGTACTTCGCCGTCGACTACCTCCGGCGGCACACCGCGCGCTGTTCGTCGGCGTTCCTGCCGGTGACCCGGCGGCTGATCGTCACCAGGCCCTGGTGGGACACGGTCGATCTGCTCGCCGCGCATGTCGTCGGCGGTCTGGTCACCGCCGACCCGCGCCTGACCGCCGTCATGGACGACTGGATCGCCGACGACGACCTGTGGCTCGCCCGCACCGCCCTGCTCCATCAGCTCCGCTACAAGGACCGTACCGACACCGACCGGCTCTTCGCCTACTGCCTGCGGCAGTCCGGGCACCCGGACTTCTTCATCCGCAAGGCGATCGGCTGGTCCCTGCGCGAGTACCCCAAGACCGATCCGGACGCGGTCCGCGCCTTCCTCGCCCGCGAGGGCGACCGCTTCGCGCCGCTGTCGGTCCGCGAGGCGCTGAAGAACATCGGGGCCGGTTAAGCCGTACCGCCGTGTGAGGGCCGCCAACGGGGGGCCTCGTCGTCCGGGGTGTGCGGGCTCGCGAAATGGAAGGGCACGCCGAGGTGCGCGGCCAGCGTTCTGCCCGCCCGGTCGGCCACCAGCGCCGACGGGTGCCGCGTGCCGGGGTCCTCGCCGTCGAGGAGACGGACGGCCCGTTCCCGGTACACGGTCGCGAGCAGGTGGTCGCCGTCGGGGCCGGCGGTCACGGCGAGCAGGTTCACGAACCAGTCGTGGACCGTGTCGCCGTCCCAGACGGCCTCGACCGCCACCACTCGGCCCGGCGCACCGGCCGCGAGCGCGCCGAGCGAGTCCAGGTCCAGCGGATCGTCGGGGGTGCGGGCGATCCGGTCGCCGAGCCGGACGTACCGCGCGTGGACGACCCGCTGCGCGTCGGTGAGGTCCAGACCGACGGACCGGCCCGCCGTCCAGGCGAGGCGCACCGCGCGCATGAAGGCGTCCTGGAGGACGTATCCGTCGACCTGTGCGCGGATGCCGTCCGGCAGGAGTTCCCAGCACTCGTCCTCGGTCATCGCTTTGATCACGCCCCCTGTGGAAAACCTGCGGCTGTGGAAAACCATTCGACGCCGAACGAACCGTCGGCGATGATCTGTTCCATGTTCCGGTACGCCTTCCATCTCGCAGCATCCGCGGTCGCGGATGCGCCGAAGGCTGCCGTTCCGCTTCTCCCGGCCGCTGTCGACGGCGCCCGAAGCTGACCCTCTCCGGATCGTCCGGCGGACCCCGCAGGGGGAGGGTCGGGCAGGACCGCGGGGTCCCCGTCTCCCACCGGAGATCACCAGGACACACGGACACGCTTCGAGGTACAGCCATGCCCAAGACCGCTTACGTGCGGACCAAGCCGCACCTGAACATCGGCACGATGGGTCACGTCGACCACGGCAAGACCACCCTGACCGCCGCCATCACCAAGGTTCTCGCCGACCGCGGCGCCGGCACGTTCGTGCCCTTCGACCGGATCGACCGCGCCCCGGAGGAGGCCGCGCGCGGCATCACCATCAACATCGCGCACGTCGAGTACGAGACCGACACCCGGCACTACGCGCATGTCGACATGCCCGGCCACGCCGACTACGTCAAGAACATGGTCACCGGTGCCGCGCAGCTCGACGGGGCGATCCTCGTCGTCTCCGCGCTCGACGGGATCATGCCGCAGACCGCCGAACACGTCCTGCTCGCCCGGCAGGTGGGCGTCGACCACATCGTCGTCGCGATCAACAAGGCCGACGCGGGCGACGAGGAGCTGACCGACCTCGTGGAGCTGGAGGTCCGCGACCTGCTCACCGCGCACGGCTACGGCGGCGACGCCGCGCCCGTCGTCCGGGTGTCCGGGCTCAAGGCGCTGGAGGGGGACCCGCGTTGGACGGCGTCCGTCGAGGCGCTGCTCGACGCGGTCGACACGTATGTGCCGATGCCCGAGCGGTATCTCGACGCGCCGTTCCTGCTGCCCGTCGAGAACGTGCTCACCATCACCGGGCGGGGGACCGTCGTCACCGGTGCGGTGGAGCGGGGCACGGTACGGGTGGGCGACCGGGTCGACGTGCTCGGCGCCGGGGTGGAGTCCGTCGTCACCGGTCTGGAGACCTTCGGCAAGCCGATGGAGGAGGCGCAGGCCGGGGACAACGTGGCGCTGCTGCTGCGGGGGGTGCCGAGGGACGCCGTCCGGCGCGGGCATGTGGTCACGGCGCCGGGGAGCGTCACCCCGAGCCGCCGCTTCACGGCGCAGGTGTATGTGCTGTCGGCGCGCGAGGGGGGCCGTACGACGCCGGTCGCCACCGGGTACCGGCCGCAGTTCTACATCCGTACGGCGGACGTCGTGGGCGATGTGGACCTGGGCGAGGCGGCCGTGGCGCGGCCCGGCGAGCGGGTCGTCATGACCGTCGAGCTGGGGCGTGACATCCCCCTGGAGCCGGGCCTCGGCTTCGCGATCCGCGAGGGCGGCCGGACGGTGGGGGCGGGGACGGTGACGTCCCTGCTCTGAGCCCCGCTCCGGCCGGCGGGCTCCACCGTGCGGGCACAATTGAACGGTGGAGCCCATACCCGTCACCCGAGCCGTCGACCACGGCACCGCCAAGCTGATGCCCGACGTCGACCGGGAGCGGGCCTGGCTGCTGACGGTCGACGGCGCGCCGCAGTCGTACGTCGACCTGGACGAGCCCGAGCACCTGGAGTTCGAGTACGCGCGGCGTCTCGGGCACGTCCTGGACACGGTCGCCGAGCCGGGACGGCCGCTGGACGCGGTGCACCTCGGCGGCGGGGCGCTCACCCTGCCCCGCTATCTGGCGGCGACTCGGCCGGGCTCACGACAGGACGTCGTCGAGGCCGACCGGGGGCTGCTGGAGCTGGTCGCCGAGCATCTGCCGCTGCCCGCCGGCACCGGCGTCACCCTGCACCCGGCCGACGCCCGCGCCTGGCTGGAATCGGCCCCGGACCGCTCGGCCGACGTGCTCGTGGCCGACGTCTTCGGCGGCTCGCGCGTCCCCGCGCACCTCACCACCCTCGCCTACGCGCGCGAGGCCGGGCGGGTGCTGCGCGAGGACGGCGTCTACCTGGCCAACCTCGCCGACGCGGCGCCGTTCGCCTTCCTCCGATCCCAACTGGCCACCTTCGCCGAGGTGTTCGAGGAACTCCTCCTCATCGCCGAACCGGCGGTCCTGCGCGGACGCCGCTTCGGCAACGCCGTACTCGCCGCCGCACACCACCCCTTGGACACCCCCACCCTTACTCGCCGCACCGCCGCCGACACCTTCCCGGCCCGCGTCGAACACGGCCCCCCACTCCACACCTTCATCGGCAACGCCCACCCGGTCCACGACGATGACGCGGTCCCGTCCCCGGAGCCCCCGGAGGGGGCGTTCGGCATCGGGTGACCCTGACGGACTTGGCCGCAGGCTGATCTGAGCGGCGTCAGCCGAGGCCCTCGAGGGCGGTTTCGGGGTGGGTCGGGGTCGGGGTGTGGTGGGTGATCGGCTTTGTGCGGCGGGTCAGGTTGCGTACGTCCGGGACGCACAGGACCGCTGCCGTCACCGCGACGACCAGGGCGGCGCAGCCCCAGAGGGCGTTCGTGCGGCCGAAGGCCGATTCCGCCGGGCCGGCCAGGGCCGTGCCGACGGGGACCATGGCGACCGAGCCGAACCAGTCGTAGGCGGAGACGCGGGAGAGCTTGTCCTCGGGGATCTCCTGGTGGAGGGCGGTCATCCAGGAGACGCCGAAGACCTCCAGGGTGACGCCGGTCACGAACATCGTGGCGCAGAGGAACGCGATCGGCACCGGCACGGCGAGCGCGGCGGACGGGAGCGCGAGGGGGAACAGGCAGAGCGTGCCGGCGAGCAGGAGGCGGCGGGGCTTCCAGCGGGTCATCAGGAGCGCCCCGACGACCGTGCCCGCGCCGAAGAAGCCGAGGGCCAGGCCCCAGGGGCCCGCGCCGCCCAGATGGTCCCGGGCGACCAGCGGGCCGTAGACCGCGTCGGCGGCGGCCACCATCGCGTTGACCACCGAGAACTGGAGGACGATCGTCCACAGCCAGGGGCGGCCGATGAACTCCCGCCAGCCTTCCCGGAGATCGGTCAGCAGGCCGCCGTTGCGATGAGGGCGGGCGATGTCCTCGACGCGGAGGAACGCGCGCAGCGAACCCGCGACGGCGAAGGCGACGGCGTCCGCGGCCAGGACCCAGCCGGGGCCGACCACCGCTACCATCGCCCCGCCCAGCGCCGCGCCGCCCAGGCCCGCGCCCTGCATCGCCATCCGGAACACCGCGAACGCGCGCCCGGCCTGCTCGCCCCGGACCGTGGACAGCAGCATGCCCTCGGCCGCCGGGGAGAAGAACGCCTGGCCCGTGCCGCCGAGCGCGGTCAGCAGCATCATCTGCCACAGCCGCGGCTCCCCGAGCAGCACGAGCGCCGCGAAGGCGCCCTGCGACAGGAAGTTCAGGGCGTTCGCCGCGACCATGACCCGGTGCCGGGGGAAACGGTCGGCGACCGCCCCGCCGATCAGCAGGAACAGCACCAGCGGCAGCGTCCGCGCCGCCGCCACCAGGCCCACGTCACCGCCGTCGCCGCCCGCCTCCAGGACGGCGAACGCGGCGGCGATCAGCGCGCCGTTGCTGCCCAGGCTCGTCACGAAGGCGGACGCGGTCAGCAGGGTGTAGTTGCGGCCCGCCCAGGCGGGCGCGCGCAGGCGGCGGGGGGAGTCGGCGGCTCTGGTCACCGGCCGACTATCCCCGGAGAAGCACGGATGTGCCAATCCGGTTCCCCGCCACATGCGTGCCGAGCGCGCCCAGCCGCCGGTACGGCGGGGTGACGATCAGTTCGCCGTGGGCTCCCCGTGCAGCCGCACGGTGCTCAGGATCTTCAGGATCGTCTCCTTCGGGACCTCTTCCTTCACGCCCTTGGCCCCGTACCAGTTCCAGGACACGTAGTCGCCCTTGGAGTTCTTGAACCCGAAGGTGATCGCCTTGCCGTCGCTGTCGCACTTGCCCTTCTGGGGCGTGTTCGTCGACTGCGCCCAGGCGTAGCTGCCCACGACACCGGACGTCGTCGTGTAGGCGGTCGCCTTCTTCTCGAAGGTGATGCTCTTCTTGTCCGGCTCGGTGTAACCGCCGAACACCCACCAGGCGGGCGTGTTGATCGCGATCTCGTCGGTGCTCTTGGCGCCCGAGGCGCCCTTCGAGCCGGCCATCGCGAGCGGCGTGTAGTCGATCTTGCCGTCCTTGTCGTCGTCCACGCCGCACCACTTGGACTTGTACTCGACGGTACCGCCCATGATGATCGAGTCGTAGCCGCTGGACTGCTTCTTGTCCTCCCACTCGAAGCCCTGGCTCAGCCCCGGGGACTGCACCTCCCAGTCCGCCGGCACGTCGAAGGCGATGCCCCACTTGGGGTTCACGACGATCTTCCAGCCGTCGATGGTCGCCTTCTCCTCCTCACCTCCGCGCGGGTTGTCGTCGCCGCCGGCCGAAGCGGAGGCCGAGGCGGACGCGGACGCCGTCGGGCTGGGGCTGGTCTTCTCCGACGCCTTCGCCGGATCGTCGTCCTTGCCGCCCAGGACGAGGAAACCGGTGACGCCGGCGGTCACGACGACGGCCGTGGCCGCCACGATCGCCACCAGCTTCGTCCGGTTGCCGCCGCCCCCGCCGCTTCCGTCCCCGCCGGTCTGCTGGAGCCCGACGGGCACCGTCGGGGCGCCCCACTGCGGTTGCTGTTGCCCATACGGGTTGGGCTGCTGCTGATAGCCGGGTTGCTGATAGGGATTCGGCTGCTGATATCCCGGCTGCTGGTACGGGTTGTTCTGCGCCTGCGGGTTCTGCTCTCCCCCGGGCGGCTGCTGTCCTGGCCACATGGCCAGAAACCCTAGTTCCCCCATGGACACGGTTCGGTCACCGCCCCTTGTCAGGGACGTACCGAAATTCGCGCCTGGGCGCCCGGAGCCACCGCCGTCGGGTACGCGGTCCCCCTCCCGCGCGTCTGGTCAGCCGTCCTACTCATGGGTAACATCGCGGCCATGAGCGCAGACCAGATGTCCATCGGCGAGATGCTCGCCGCCACCGTGCCCATGGCCCGGACCCTGAACCTCGACTTCCTGGAGACCACTCCGGAGAAGGCCGTGGTCGCCCTGCCCGACCAGAGCGACTACCACAACCACGTGGGCGGACCGCACGCCGGCGCGATGTTCACGCTGGGCGAGTCCGCCAGCGGCGCGATCGTCCTCGCCGCGTTCGGGGACCAGCTCGCGCGCGCCGTGCCGCTCGCCGTGCGCGCGGAGATCGCCTACCGCAAGCTCGCGATGGGCGCCGTCACCGCCACCGCGACGCTGGGCCGCCCGGCCGCCGAGGTCGTCGCCCAGCTCGACGCGGGCGAGCGCCCCGAGTTCCCGGTCGCCATCGAGATCCGCCGCGCGGACGGGGCGGTCACCGGGGAGATGACGGTCGTCTGGACGCTGCGGCCCAACGGCTGAGGTTCGCCGGGCACGGCCCCTACGCCGCCTTCCGCCCCTCCCGCCACGGCTCCCCCCGCTCCAGCCCGGCCACGAACGTCTTCAGCCAGCCGATGAACTCCGGCCCCAGGTCCGGGCGTTCGCAGGCCAGCCGGACGACCGTACGGAGATAGTCGGCCTTGTCGCCGGTGTCGTAGCGGCGGCCGGAGAAGATCACGCCGTGCACCGTGCCGGTGGCGGCGAGCCGGGCCAGGGCGTCGGTGAGCTGGATCTCGCCGCCGCGTCCGGGGGCGGTGCGGTCGAGCACGTCGAAGACGGCCGGGTCGAGGACATAGCGGCCGATCACCGCGTACCGGCTCGGCGCGCTCGCACGGTCCGGCTTCTCCACCAGGCCCGTGACCCGCACGACGTCGTCCTCGCCCTCCCCCGAGGGGGCCACGGCCGCGCAGCCGTACAGGTGGACCTGCTCCGGCGGGACCTCCATCAGCGCGACGACACTGCCCGCGTACCGGTCGCGGACGTTGAGCATCCGGCTGAGCAGCGTCTCCCGGGGGTCGATCAGGTCGTCGCCGAGCAGCACCGCGAACGGCTGGTCGCCCACGTGCTGCCGCGCGCAGAGCACCGCGTGACCTAGGCCGAGCGGGTCGCCCTGGCGGATGTGGTGGATGTCGGCGAGACGCGCCGGGTCGCGCACCGCGTCCAGCCGTACCGTGTCGCCCTTGGCCGCGAGGGCCTGCTCCAGTTCGAAGGCGTGGTCGAAGTGGTCCTCGATGGCCCGCTTGTGCCGCCCGGTGACCATCAGCACGTCGTCCAGACCGGCCGCCGCGGCCTCCTCGACGACGTACTGGATGGCCGGCTTGTCGACGACCGGGAGCATCTCCTTCGGGGTGGCCTTGGTCGCGGGCAGGAAGCGGGTGCCGAGCCCGGCGGCCGGGACGACGGCCTTGCGGACGCGGGCGGTGGTGTGGGGGGTGCTCATGGCGGTCATGCTGGCCGAGCCGGATAGGAGTTCCCGGTCAGACGGCTCGGAGGATCCTGTGGAGAGCGCCACGGTAGGCTTCCCGGGAATCCAGGAACGCCCAAGGGGAGGAAGCGCCGGTGCACGTGCAGGAGTGGCTCGACACGGTACCCGCGGCCGCCGTGTACGCCGTGGTCGGTCTGGTCATCGGACTCGAGAGCCTCGGCATCCCGCTGCCGGGCGAGATCATCCTCGTCTCGGCCGCGCTGCTGTCCTCCCAGCACGCGGGCATCGACCCGTTCGTCCTCGGCGCCGTCGCCTCCACGGGCGCGGTGATCGGCGACTCCATCGGCTACGCCATCGGCCGCAAGGGCGGACGGCCGCTGCTGGCCTGGCTCGGCAAGAAGTTCCCCAGGCACTTCAGCGAGGGGCACATCGCGACGGCCGAGCGGTCCTTCGAGAAGTGGGGCATGTGGGCGGTCTTCTTCGGCCGTTTCGTCGCCCTGCTGCGGATCTTCGCCGGCCCCCTCGCGGGCGTGCTGCGGATGCCGTACTGGAAGTTCCTGATCGCCAACGTCCTCGGCGGGATCCTCTGGGCGGGCGGCACGACCGCGGTCATCTACTACGTCGGTGTCGTCGCCGAGTCCTGGCTGAAGCGGTTCTCCTGGCTGGGCCTGGTGCTCGCCGTGCTGATCGGTGTCACGTCGATGCTGGTCATCAAGCGGAAGGCCGCCAAGCAGAGCGCCGCCTCCGCGGAGGAGACCCCGGCGGAGGCGGAGCCGGTCGGCGTCACGGACTGACGGCGCGCACCGAGCGCGCGTACCGACGGCGTCGTCCTACTCGTGGGTTTCGTCGTGGATCTCGTCGTGCGCCTTCGCCAGGTCCGCGTACAGCGTCCCGTTCAGCGTCACGCCCTGGCGTTCCTCCTCGCTCAGCTCGCGCCGCACCTTGGCCGGTACGCCGGCCACCAGTGAGCCCGGCGGCACCCGCATCCCCTGCGGCACCAGCGCCTGCGCCGCCACCAGGGAGCCCGCGCCGATCACCGCGCCGTTGAGGACGGTCGCGCCCATCCCGATCAGGCAGTCGTCCTCGACGGTCGCCCCGTGCACGACGGCGTTGTGGCCGACGGAGACCCGCTCGCCGATGGTCACCGGGAACCCGGGGTCGGCGTGCAGGGTGCAGTTGTCCTGGATGTTGCTCCGCGCGCCGACGGAGATCCGCTCGACGTCACCGCGCACGACCGCGCCGTACCAGACGCTCGCGCCCGCCTCCAGCGTCACGTCCCCGATCACCGAGGCCGTCGGCGCCACGAACGCCCCCTCGTCGACCTTCGGTTCCCTGCCGCCGATGCCCACGATCAGCGCCTTGTGCGTCGTCGTCACCGTCCCACCGCCTCCTCGTCGATCCGTGTCCCCGCACCGTACGCCACCCGGTGGGGTGAAGATCACAGGGCTCCGGGCCGGTGCGCTCACCGCGCGCTGAGTACCGTTGGCGGGTGCCGACGGACAAGAACACGTTCTCATCATGGCGCCGCCGCCTCGTACAGCGCGCGGTCCATGCGGGCTGGGCCTGGGCGCAGCGCGCGGGCTCCGTCACGGCGGAGCACCCCGGCCGGCTGCGCTTCGGCGCGATCGGCCCGGCGACCCGGCTCGCGTTCCCGCTCGGCACGGTCTTCGGCGAGCCCTGGATCCATCTCGGCTCCCACTGCATCGTCGCCGAGCAGGTCACCCTCACGGCCGGGCTGATGCCCGACCTCGACCTCGGCCCGGACCCCATCCTGCGGATCGGCGACGGGGTCGTGCTCGGCCGCGGCAGCCATGTCATCGCCGACACCACGGTCACCATCGGCAGCGACTGCTACTTCGGCCCGTACGTCTATGTGACCTCCACCAACCACTCCTACGACGATCCGCACGAGCCCATCGGCCGGCAGTGGCCGCGCATGGAGCCCGTGGAGATCGGCCCGGGCTGCTGGATCGGCACCGGCGCCGTGATCCTGCCGGGTGCGCGGATCGGACGGAACGTGGTCGTGGCGGCCGGCGCGGTGGTGCGCGGCACCGTCCCCGACCACGCCGTGGTGGCGGGCGCCCCCGCCCGCGTCGTGCGGCGCTGGACGCCGGCCGAGGGCTGGCAGCCGCCGCTGCGCACCCCGCCGCCGGTGCCGATCCCGGACGGCGTCACCTCGGACCAGTTGGTCGCGCTGTCCGGCCTGGACGAGGAGACGGCGGCACGGCTGGCACAACTCGACGACGAGGGCGCGGTGGAACTGGCGCGGATGGAACGCGAGGGCTGAGGGGCCGTAGAAGCATCCGGTGGTCGATCGCGTCCCGTCGTCCGCGCAGTACAGTGCGGTGGACGATCAGGTGCACTTCACCGTAGTTCAGGCGGCCGGCCCCTGTCGTCCACCGCATTCACCTCTGCACTGGACGGAACGTGTCGGACCTCGAACTGCTGACCCAGTCCCTCGCGCGCAACGTCAAGCACTGGCGTGCGGTGCGGGGCTTCACCCTGGACGTGCTCGCCGCCCGGGCCGGTGTCAGCCGGGGCATGCTCATCCAGATCGAGCAGGCCCGCACGAACCCGAGCATCGGCACCGTCGTCAAGATCGGTGACGCCCTCGGCGTCGCCATCACCACCCTGCTCGACTACGAGCGGGGCCCGAAGGTCCGTATCGTGCCCGCCGACCGGGCCGTGCGCCTGTGGCACACCGAGGCCGGCAGCTACAACCGGCTCCTCGCGGGCGCCGAGGCGCCCGGACCCCTGGAGATGTGGGACTGGCGGCTGATGCCCGGCGAGAGCAGCCCCTCCGAACCGCATCCGCGCGGCACCGTCGAGCTGCTCCATGTGAACGCGGGCGAGCTGACCCTCACCGTGGACGGCGAGGACCACCGGATCCCGGCGGGCGCCAGCGCCTCCTTCGAGGCCAACGCCCCCCATGTGTACGGCAATCGGGGTGACGTGCCGATGGAGATGGTGATGGCCGTCTCGGTCCCGCCCGTGTCCGCGCAGCCCGCCCCGACGCCGCCGCCCGAGCGGTGAGACGGCGCGTCGGCGGCCCGGCGGGCCTTGTTAGCGTGCGGTCATGGACGCACCCATCGGACACTTCGACAACGCCCGGCCCGCCCCCGCCTGCCTCGACGAGCTGACCCGCCCGGTCGCCGACGCCGTACGCCACTGGAGCGGCAGCGTGCCCGCCGACCAGATCGTGTACGTCGACACCGACCCGGAGTGGGCCGACACGGCCGTCTTCGTCGAGCACTACGGGCGCGATCTGCTGGAGACGTCCGCGAACTGCGTCGTGGTGGCCGGCAAGCGCGGCGGCGAGACCTCGCTGGCCGCGTGTGTCGTCCTGTCGACCACCTGGGTCGACGTCAACGGTGTCGTACGCCGCCAACTGGGCGCCCGTAAGGCGTCGTTCGCGGCGATGGACACGGCCGTGGGGGAGACCGGCATGGAGTACGGCGGCATCACCCCCGTCGGACTGCCCGCCGCCTGGCCGGTGTTGGTGGACTCCGCCGTCGTCGACCTGCCGTACGTCCTCGTGGGCAGCGGCCGTCGCCGCGGCAAACTCCTCGTGCCGGGCAAGGCGTTCGCCGAACTGCCCGGCGCGGTCGTGCTGGAGGGGCTGGGGGTCTGACGCCGACGGACCGGGCGGAGGGTTACGCCGCCGTGTGATGGGCGAGCCCCAGATGCGGGTCCGCCTCGCCCGGCACCGGCGCCGGATCGGCGTGCACCAGCGCGGCCGTGAGTCGCGGTACGGCGTGCAGCAGCGCGTGTTCGGCGTCCACGGCGATCGCGTGCGCCTGGCGGACGGTCGCCTCCCCGTCCACGACCACCGCGACCTCGGCGCGCAGCCGGTGCCCGATCCAGCGCAGCCGCAGCTCACCCACCCCGCGCACCCCCGGCACCTCCCGCAGCGCCTGTTCGGCCCGGTCGACGAGGGCCGGGTCGACGGCGTCCAGCACCCGCCGGAACACCTCGCGCGCCGCGTCCCGCAGGACCAGCGCGATCGCCGCGGTGATCGCCAACCCCACGACCGGGTCGGCGAGTTGCCAGCCGAGGGCCGAGCCGCCCGCGCCCAGCAGCACCGCGAGGGACGTGAAACCGTCGGTGCGCGCGTGCAGCCCGTCGGCCACCAGCGCCGCCGAGCCGATCTCCCGGCCGACCCGGATGCGGTAGCGAGCCACCCACTCGTTGCCCGCGAAACCGACCAGCGCGGCCACGGCCACGGCGGGCACGTATCCGACCGGACGCGGATGCAGCAGCCGTTCGACGGCCGTCCACCCGGCGAACGCCGCCGACGCCGCGATGGTCAGCACGATCACGATGCCCGCCAGGTCCTCCGCCCGCCCGTAGCCGTAGGTGAACCGCCGGGTGGCCGCCCGCCGCCCCAGCACGAAGGCGATGCCGAGCGGTACGGCGGTCAGCGCGTCCGCCGTGTTGTGCACGGTGTCGCCGAGCAGCGCCACCGACCCGGACAGCGCCACGACGACCGCCTGCGCGAGGGCCGTCACGCCCAGCACCGCCAGCGAGACCCACAGCGCCCGCATGCCCCGGGCCGAGGACTCCAGGGCGTGATCGAGCTTGTCGGCGGTCTCGTGGGAGTGCGGGGTGAGCAGATGCCGCAGGCGGTGCCACGGACGGGCGGGGGAGGGGTGGTGCGGGTGCTCGTGGGCGTGGCCGTGGTGTTCGTGGGCTTGGTGGTGGTGTTCGCTCACGTCGTCCCTTTCGGCGCGGAGGAAGCGGAGGAGGGGAGAACTGGACGTCTACCCGTCCCTCTCGCCATTATGTGCGTATGAGCGCACGCATGCACCTGTCATCTGCACACCATGCGCATCCGCGCACCCCCGGCGAGGAGCAGTTCTCCCTCGCCGCCGAGCTGCTCGCCCTGCTTGGCGACCGCACCCGGCTCACCCTGCTGCACGCCCTGATGTCGGGCGAGGCCGACGTGACCACGCTGACGGAGGTGTGCGGGGCGGCCCGTCCGGCGGTCAGCCAGCATCTGGCGCGGCTGCGGCTGGCCGGCCTGGTCCACACCCGCAAGGAGGGCCGCCGGGTGATCTACTCCCTCTCCGACGGCCATCTGCGCCGCCTGGTGGACGAGGCGCTGAACGTGGCCGACCACCGCCTGGGGGACAAGCCCCTGCACGACTGACCGGCTGCGGTTTTGCCCTGTCAGTACCGCTGCGCCGTCCCGAGGTACTGCTCGGCGAAGGCGGCGGCCGCCACCGGCGAGGTGAACAGCCGCCGCAGCCGGGCCGAGGCCGTCCCCGCCCGGAACGGATCCCCGGCCGCCTCCCCGTGATAGACCTCCGACAACCACTGCGAGAACTCCTGGTAGTCCCACACCCGCCGCAGACACGCGTCCGAGTAGCCGTCAAGACCGGTGCGGTCCCCGCCGTCGAGACACGCCACCAGCGCGTCGGCGAGCAGGAACGCGTCGTGCAGCGCCAGGTTCATGCCCTTGGCGGCGATGGGCGCCACGAGATGCGCCGCGTCACCGGCCAGGAAGAGCCGCCCGTACGTCATCGGCTCGACCACGTAGTCGTGCATGTCGAGCACCCGTCTCTCCACGAGCCGCCCCTCGGTGAGCGGCGGCGCGCCCTCGGCCGCGAGCCGCAGACGCAGCTCGGACCACACGCGGTCGTGGGACCAGTTCTCCGGGTCGTCGCCCGGCGGGCACTGGAGGTAGTACCGGGTCACCTCGGGGCTGCGGGCCATGTGCCCGGCGAAACCGTTCGGATGGACGCCGAACACCACACAGTCCGAAGACGGCGGCGCCTCGGCGAGCAGCGCCAGCCAGCCGATGCCGTAGTCGTGCCGCGCGATCCGCGCCCGCCCCGCCGGAACAGCGGCCCGGCTCACCCCGCGCGCACCGTCGGCCCCCACCACGAAGTCGCAGTGCAGCACCCGCCGTTCACCCGTGTCCGGGCAGGTGTACGACACCGACGGCCGGTCCGTCTCCACCCCGCGCACCTCGACGTCCCGCACCTCGAACCGCGCGTCACCGCCCCGCACGTCGACGTACTCGCGCACGAGGTCCGTCACGAGCAACGGCTGTGGATACACCCAGTGATGACGCCCGGTCAGCTCGCCGTACTCCAGCCGATGACGCTCCCCCGCGAAGCGGAACTCGCAGGCCGAGTGCCGCTGAGCCCGCGCCAACAGCCCTTCCGCCAGCCCCCGTTGCTCCAGCGCACGAACGGCCCACTCCTCGACCACCCCGGCCCGCGGCCGCCGCTCGATCACCGCCCGGCTCTCCGCCTCCAGCACCACACACCCGACGGAAGCGGCCCGCAGCACATTCCCGACAGCGAGCCCCGCCGGCCCGGCACCGACGATGACGACCGGATGACGTTCTGAGGAGGGGGAGTTGACGGCCACCGGCCCAGTATGGGAGCCGACCCCGCACCGATCGAGTCGGCTCGCCCGCGCCCGCGTCAGGACCGCCGCCGTACGTCACCCCAGTCGCGGAATCTCGATCGCCGGGCAGCGGTCCATCACCATGTCCAGGCCCGCCGCGCGGGTGCGGTCGTAGGCGGCCTCGTCGACGACGTCCAGTTGGAACCAGACCGCCTTCGCGCCCTTGGCGACCGCCTCGTCCGCGACGGCGCCCGCGAGGTCGCTGTTGACGAAGACGTCGACCACGTCCACCTCGAAGGGGATGTCCGCGAGGGAGGCGTAGCCCTGCTCGCCGTGGACCGTCTCCGCCTTCGGGTGGACGGGGACGACCCGCTTGCCGTAGCGCTGGAGGACGCGGGCGACGCCGTAGGCCGCCCGGGAGCGGTTCGTCGACAGCCCCACCACCGCCCAGGTGTCGCCCGCCTCGGTGAGAATCCTGCGGACCGTTGCCTCGTCGCCGTACACCGGCGGCCTCCTCGGGATCGGACAGCTCTTCCAGTCGTTCTGACCTGTTCGCTGCAACGCACCGCCGCGGATCCTGATTCCGCGCCGCCCGGGCACGAGCGCCGCCGCTCTCCTAAGCTCGGCACGTGCTGCGCATCATCGACGCCCGTACCGGCGAAGCCGTCCTCGCCGCCCCCGTCCGCCGCGGTCCCACCCGGATCGAGGCGCACGTCTCGGGGCATGGCACCGGCGCGCTCCGGGTGCTGCTCGTCACCGATCTGCTCGTGCGGGCCCTGGAACTCGACAGCACGCCCGTGCGGGCCGTGCTCACCGGGGAGGCGGACCGGGCCGTGCTGCGGGCCGGCGCCGCCGACCTCGGCATCCATCCGCTGGAGGAAGGACACGAGCCCGGCGGCTGGCCGGCCGAGCGGCAGGTGCTGCGGGTGGCGGCCGAGGGGGACGCCGGGGCCGACGGCGTTCAGGTCGCCGTGGGGGACGTCCTCGGGGAGGCGCCGTCCGATCCCACCGTGCTGCGGCTCGCCCTGCTGGAGCGCCCACGTACCGAGACCGTCCGGCTCGACGCCGCCGTCCTCAGCGACGCCCACGACACGCTCGTGCGCTGGCGGCGGGCCGTCGCCGCGTGGGCGCGGCAGCCCTCGCGGCCCGTGCCCGACGAGGTGCGCGGGCGGCTGCGCGCCGCCTGGGAGGACGATCTGGACGTGCCCGCCGTGCTGCGCGTCCTGCGGTCGGTCGCCGACGCCGGGCCCGAACTGCCCGACGGCGCCCGCTTCGAGACCTACGCCTACGCCGACCGACTGCTCGGCCTGGAGCTGACCCGCGACATCGGAGCCGCCCCATGAGCACCCCCACCGGCCCGCCCCGCCGCCTCGTCGTGCTGCGGCACGCCAAGTCCGACTGGCCCGACGGCGTCCCCGACCACGAACGTCCCCTCGCCGGACGCGGCCGCCGCGACGCCCCCGCCGCCGGCCGCGCGCTCGCCGAGGCCGGCTGCCTGCCCGACCTCACCGTCTGCTCCACCGCCGTCCGCGCCCGCCGGACCTACGAGCTGGCCTCCGCCCAGTGGGCCACCCCGCCCCCGGTGCACTATGAGCCGCGGGTCTACGCCGCCGACGTGCCCGAGCTGCTCGGCGTCGTAAGGGAGACCCCCGCCGAGGTCGGCACACTGCTGCTCGTCGGGCACAACCCCGGCCTGGAGGACCTGGTCGTGGAGCTGGCCGGGGAGGCGCTCGGCGACGCCCTCGACGAGGTGCGGCTCAAGTTCCCCACCTCCGCGATCGCCGTGCTCGCCTGGCACGGCCCGACCTGGCGCGCCCTCGCCCCCGGCACCGCCCTGCTGACCTCGATGACCGTGCCCCGGGGGCCCAAGGGTGAGTGAGGGACCGCTGAGGGGCGGCTGAGACATGGCACCCGCCAGGCTGAGACATGGCACCCGCCAGGCCGAGACATGGCACCCGCCAGGCTGAGACACGGCACCCGCCACCAGCGCTTAGGCTGACCGGATGCAGGACGAGTACCGCACCGTGGCCCGCGCGGGTGTGCACGAGACCGAGGTCAACCGCTCCCGCTTCCTGTGCGCGCTCGCCCCGGCGGCCACCGAGCGGGAGGCCCAGGAGTTCATCGCCGAGGTCCGCAAGCGGCACTCCGACGCCACCCACAACTGCTGGGCGTACGTCATCGGCGCCGACGCCTCCGTCCAGAAGGCCAGCGACGACGGCGAACCCGGCGGCACCGCGGGCGTCCCGATGCTCCAGATGCTGCTGCGCCGCGACATGCGCTACGCCGTCGCCGTCGTCACCCGCTACTACGGCGGCATCAAGCTCGGCGCCGGCGGTCTGATCCGCGCCTACGGCGGAGCCGTCGGTGAGGCTCTCGACACCCTCGGCACGCTCACCCGCCGCCGCTTCCGCCTCGCCACCGTCACCGTCGACCACCAGCGCGCCGGCAAGATCCAGAACGATCTGCGGGCCACCGGCCGCGAAGTGCGTGACGTCCGTTACGGCGAGGCGGTCACCATCGAGATCGGCCTGCCCGACGCCGACGTGGACGCCTTCCGCTCCTGGCTCGCCGACGCGACCGCCGGGACGGCGGAGTTCACGCTGGGCGGGGAGGCGTACGGCGACGCGTGAGGCCGTACCGGAGCACGGCGCCGTGCGGGAAGCGGGCCACGTGTTGCCGATCTCGTGACCGTCGTGGGGCCGGCAGGCGTTAGCGTGGTGGTTGCCGCCGGCCGGGACCGCACGGCACGGCAGGGACGTCACGGGCGGGAACGAGGGGGAGCCACATGCGGGGGCGGAGCGATTTCGTGAGACCTCGGAGCCTTGTCGCGTGAGACTGCTGCACACCTCCGACTGGCACCTCGGCCGCGCCTTCCACCGCGTCGGCATGCTCGGCGCCCAGGCCGAGTTCATCGGCCGGCTCGTCACCACCGTGCGCGAGCGCGAGGTCGACGCCGTGGTCGTCTCGGGCGACGTCTACGACCGTGCCGTACCGCCCCTCGCCGCCGTCGAGCTGTTCGACGACGCCCTGCACCGGCTCGCCGCGCTCGGCGTGCCGACCGTGATGATCTCCGGGAACCACGACTCCGCCCGCCGGCTCGGCGTCGGAGCGGGACTCATCGACCGCGCCGGCATCCATCTGCGCACCGACCCCGCGGCCGCCGGCACCCCGGTGGTCCTCGCCGACGCCCACGGCGACGTCGCCTTCTACGGTCTGCCGTATCTCGAACCCGCCCTGGTGAAGGACGAGTTCGGGGTCGAGAAGGCCGGCCACGAGAGCGTGCTCGCGGCGGCCATGGACCGGGTCCGCGCCGACCTCGCGCGCCGCACGCCGGGCACCCGCTCGGTCGTCCTCGCCCATGCCTTCGTCACCGGCGGCGAGCCCAGCGACAGCGAGCGCGACATCACGGTCGGCGGGGTCGCCGCCGTGCCCGCCGGGGTCTTCGACGGCGTCGACTACGTGGCCCTCGGCCATCTGCACGGCTGCCAGACCCTCACCGACCGCGTCCGCTACTCCGGCTCCCCGCTGCCGTACTCCTTCTCCGAGGCCGCGCACCGCAAGACCATGTGGCTGATCGACCTCGCGGGCGACGGCTCCCTGACCGCCGAGCGGATCGACTGCCCGGTGCCGCGCGCCCTCGCCCGGATCCGCGGCACCCTGGACGACCTGCTCGCCGACCCGGCGCTCGCCGTGCACGAGGACGCCTGGGTGGAGGCGACGCTCACCGACGCCGTCCGCCCCGCCGACCCCATGGCCCGGCTCACCGACCGCTTCCCGCACACCCTCAGCCTGGTCTTCGACCCGCAACGCGCCCCGGACGACCCCGACGTGTCGTACGCCCGCCGCCTCGCCGGACGCGACGACCAGGAGATCGCCGAGGACTTCGTGGCCCATGTCCGCGGCGCCGGACCCGACGCCCGCGAGCGGGGTGTCCTGCGCGACGCCTTCGACGCGGTCCGCGCGGACGAGACCGTACGCGAGGTGGCCCGGTGACCCACCCCGGCGACGAAAACGTGGGAGGCGACCGATGAGGCTGCACCGGCTCGACCTCACCGCCTTCGGGCCCTTCGGCGGCCCGCAGAGCGTCGACTTCGACGAGCTGTCCGCCGCCGGGCTCTTCCTCCTGCACGGCCCGACCGGCGCCGGGAAGACCTCCGTCCTGGACGCCGTCTGCTACGCGCTCTACGGCTCCGTCCCTGGCGCCCGCCAGAACGGCCAGGGCCTCACCCTGCGCAGCGACCACGCCGCCCCCGGCGTCCGCACCGAGGTCACCCTCGATCTCACGGTTGCCGGACGCCGGCTGGAGATCACCCGCCGGCCGCCCCACGAGCGGCCCAAGAAACGCGGCACGGGCGTCACGGTCGACAAGGCCCAGACCTGGCTGCGCGAGTACGACCCGGTGGGCGGCGTCTGGAAGGACCTCAGCCGCTCCCACCAGGAGATCGGCGAGGAGATCACCCAACTGCTCGGCATGAGCCGCGAGCAGTTCTGCCAGGTCGTGCTGTTGCCGCAGGGCGACTTCGCCCGCTTCCTGCGCGCCGACGCCGAGGCCCGCGGGCGGCTGCTGGGCCGGCTCTTCGACACCCGGCGGTTCGCCGAGGTGGAGAAGCGGCTCGTGGAGCGCCGCCGCGCCGCCGAGGCACGCGTACGGGAGGGCGACGCCGCGCTGCTCGCCGACGCCCACCGGATGCAGCAGGCGGCGGGCGACACCATGGAGCTGCCCGAACTGGCCCCCGGGGAGCCGGGGTTGGCCGACGCCGTGCTCACCGCCGCCGCTCTGGCCCGCAGTACCGCCCGTGAACGGCTGACGGTCGCCGAGTGCGGCCGCCTCGCCGCCGCGTCCGCCCAGGCCGCCGCCGACCGCGCCCTGGACGACGTACGCGAACTCGCCCGGTTGCAGGGGCGGTTCGAGGAGGCGAAGGGGCGGGCCCGGCGGCTGGAGGAGCGGGCCGGAGAGCATCAGGCGGCGCGGACCCGGCTGGAGCGGGGGCGCAAGGCGGAGGCCGTGGCACCGGCGCTGGACCTGCGGGACGCCGCCGACGCCGAGCACCGGCGGGCCGCCGAGACCGAGGCACGCGCGCGTGCCGCCCTGCCGGAGCGGTTCGCCGAGGCCGGCGCCGCAGGACTGGCCGCCGCCGCACGCCGGGCCGCCGAGGAACTGGGCGGACTGGAGTCGGCCCGGCGCGGTGAACGCCGATTGGCCGAACTCACCGACGAACGCGCGCGGTTGGACCGGCAGGAGCGGGCCGACGACGACGTCCTGACCGAGGCCGGGAGCTGGCTCGCGGGCTGGGACGCCACGCGTACCGCGCTCCGGGAGCGGATCGAGTCCGCGCAGGAGGCCGCCGCCCGCGCCGAGCGCCTGGCCGTGGGGATCGAGCCCGCCCAGCGGCGGCTGCGGGCCGCCCGGCTGCGCGACCGGCTCACCGGCGAGGCCGAGACGGCCCGCGCACGCGTCCGCGCCGCCGCACAGCGGGCCCTCGACGCCCGTGCCCACTGGCTGGAGCTCAAGGAACAGCGGCTCGACGGCATCGCCGCCGAACTCGCCGCCCGTCTCAGCGACGGGGCGCCGTGCGCCGTCTGCGGCGCCACGGAGCACCCCGCCCCGGCCCGCAAGGACGCGGGGCACATCGACCGTGAGGCCGAGGACCGGGCCCTCGCCGCCCAGCAGGACGCCGCCGAGACGCACGGCGGGGAGCTGCGGCGACTCGCCGACGTGGAACGGGAGTTGGCCGCCGCCGTCGCGGAGGCCGGTGACACCCCCGCCGAGACGCTCGCCGCCGAGGCCGGGGAGCTGGAGCGCGACCACGAGGAGGCGCGCCGCGAGGCCGGTGCGCTGCACGCCGCGCGCGAGGAACTGCGCGCCGCCGAGCAGGAGCACGAGCGCCGCACGGCCGCCCAGCGCGACGCCGCCGTCCGCGCCGCCTCCCGGGTCGGACACCGCGAGCGGCTGGACAGCGAACGGGCCGCGCTGGAGGAGGAGTTGGCGCGGGCCAGGGGTGCCGCGCACAGTGTGGCCGCGCGGGCCGAGCAGTTGGAGCGGCAGGTCCGGCTGCTCACCGCCGCCGCCGACGGCGCCCGGGCCGCCGAGGAGAGCGCCGCACGTCTGAAGGACGCCGACGGACGCCTGGACGAGGCCGCCTTCCGCGCCGGGTTCGACACTCCCCGGGCCGCCGCCGACGCCCTCCTCGACGACACCGCCCACCGCGAGCTGCAACGGCGCCTGGACGCCTGGCAGTCCGAGGAGGCGGCCGTCCGCGCGGTCCTCGCCGAACCCGACACCGTGGCCGCCGCCCAGCGGCCGCCCGCCGACCTCGCCACGGCCGAACGGACCGCCGCCGAGGCCGCCGAACGGCTCCGCCGGGCGTCCTCCGCCCAGGACGCCGCCGCCCGCCGCTGCGCCGAACTCGACCAGCTCTCCGCGCGCGCCGCCGACGGCGTACGACGGCTCGCGCCGCTCCGCGACGAGTACGACCGGGTCGCCCGCCTCGCCGGGCTCACCGCGGGCACCTCCGCCGACAACGAGCGCAAGATGCGGCTGGAGGCGTACGTCCTCGCGGCCCGGCTCGAACAGGTGGCGGCCGCCGCGACCGCACGGCTCCAGCGGATGTCGTCCGGCCGCTACACGCTGGTGCACTCCGACGACCGGGCCGGACGCGGCCGCAGCGGGCTCGGGCTGCACGTCGTGGACGCCTGGACCGGGCGGGAGCGCGACACCGCGACCCTGTCCGGCGGCGAGACCTTCTTCGCCTCGCTCGCCCTCGCGCTCGGCCTCGCCGACGTGGTCACCGACGAGGCGGGCGGGGTCCGCCTCGACACCCTCTTCATCGACGAGGGGTTCGGCAGCCTGGACGAACAGACCCTGGACGAGGTGCTCGACGTGCTCGACTCCCTGCGCGAACGCGACCGCAGCGTCGGCATCGTCAGCCATGTCGCCGACCTGCGGCGCCGCGTCCACGCCCAGTTGGAGATCGTGAAGGGCCGCTCGGGGTCGACGCTGCGCCAGCGGAGCTAGCGGCCAAGAGGCCGTCGGGGGAGTGGTGACGAGTAGACGACGCTCGTCGTGACGGACCCCAGGGTGCCGATCTTGCCCGAGACCTCCTCCAGGTGGCGCATCGAGCGGGCGGCGACCTTGATCACGAAGCAGTCGTCGCCCGTCACATGGTGCGCCTCCAGGATCTCCGGCGTGACGGCCACCAGGTCGTGGAACGGCTTGTAGTGGCCGTTGGGGTAGCGCAGCCGCACGAACGCCAGGATCGGCAGGCCCAGCCGCTCGGGGTCCACCACGGCCGCGTACCCCTGGATCACGCCGGCCTCCTCCAGCCTGCGCACCCGCTCGGTCACGGCGCTCGCCGACATCGACACGGCCCGCGCCAGCTCGGCGAAGCTGGCCCGGCCCTCACGCTGGAGGACCTCCAGGATGCGCCAGTCGGTGGCGTCCGGGGAATACGCGGTCATAGACGAGAAATAGCAGGGGAATCCCCGGTGGGGCAAGGATGGGGCCGGGGAATTCCCCTTCAGCGGGACGGATCACCGGCCGTAGATTTCTGGGCATCCGCCGCATCCGCCGCGTCCGCCGCATCCGCACAGAGAGGGCACCGCCCACGATGACCACCGCCCCCACCACCCCGAACCCCGTCCTCCGCGTCGCCCCCGCCGCCCCCGCCGAAGCCGCCACCTACTTCCGCGCGAGCCTCGTCTTCCACGCCGACGTCTCCGACGTGGCCGGGGCGCTCGCCGCCGGTGGCGACCCCGGGTTCGTCGTCCTGGACTCCCGCTCCACCGACTCCTGGGACCAGGGCCATGTCCCCGGTGCGGTCCATCTGCCCACGGCGCTCATCCCCGAGCAGGCCGAGGCCCTCCTCGACAAGGACGTCCCGGTGGTGACGTACTGCTGGGGCCCCGGCTGCAACGGCGCCGCCCGCGCCGCCCTCGCGCTCGCCGAACTCGGCTACCGGGTCAAGGAGATGCTCGGCGGCTTCGAGTACTGGGTGCGCGAGGGCTTCGCGTACGAGACCTGGGAGGGCGGTGACCGGCGCCCCGCCGACCCGCTGACCGCGCCGGTGAACGACGGGGCCGACTGCGGCTGTTGACGGTCCGGGAGGGCGCCACCGCCCCGACACGCCCTAGAGCGCGGCCAGTTCGTCCACCAGGTCGTCCAGGCCCAGCGAGCCCTGTGAAAGGGCCGCCATGTGCCAGGACTTGAGGTCGAAGGCGTCGCCGTGGCGCTCGCGGGCCCGCTCCCGGCCCAGCAGCCAGGCGCGTTCGCCGAGCTTGTAGCCGATCGCCTGGCCGGGGATGCTCAGGTAGCGGGTCAGCTCGCTCTCCACGAAGTCCGCAGGGCGGCTGCTGTGCGCGCCGAAGAACTCCTGTGCCAGCTCCGGCGTCCAGCGCTCCCCGGGGTGGAACGGCGAGTCCGCCGGGATCTCCAGCTCCAGGTGCATGCCGATGTCGACGATGACGCGGACCGCGCGCATCATCTGCGCGTCGAGATAGCCGAGCCGCTCCTCCGGGTCGGTGAGGAAGCCCAGTTCGTCCATCAGGCGCTCCGCGTACAGCGCCCAGCCCTCCGCGTTGGCGCTGACCCCGCCCACGGTGGCCTGGTAGCGGGAGAGGTTCCCGGCGACGTGCGTCCACTGGGCGAGCTGGAGATGGTGACCGGGGACGCCCTCGTGGTACCAGGTCGAGACGAGGTCGTAGACCGGGAACCGGGTCTGCCCCATGGTCGGCAGCCAGGTGCGGCCCGGCCGGGAGAAGTCCTCCGACGGGGGCGTGTAGTAGGGGGCCGCGGCGCTGCCCGCGGGGGCGATGCGCGACTCCACCTTCCGTACCCGCTCGGCGAGTTCGAAGTGGGTGCCGTCCAGCGCCTCGATCGCCCGGTCCATCAGGCCCTGGAGCCAGTCGCGGACCTCGTCGACGCCGTCGATGTGCCGGCCGTGCTCGTCGAGGTGGGCCAGCGCCACCCAGGGCGTGGCCGCGCCCGGCAGGACCTTCTCGGCCTCCTCGCGCATCGCGCCGAGCAGCCGGCGGTACTCCGACCAGCCGTAGGCGTACGCCTCGTCCAGGTCGAGGTCGGTGCCGTTGAAGTAGCGCGACCAGCGGGCGTAGCGCTCCCGGCCGACGGTGTCCGGCGCGTCCTGCACGGTCGGCGTGTACACGTCGCGCAGCCAGTCCCGCAGTTCCACCACGGCCGCGGTCGCCGCGCGGGCCGCCTCCTCCAGTTCGGCGCGCAGGGGCGCCGGGCCGGGTGCGACGAAGTCCTCGAACCAGCCGCGGCCGGTGCCCTCCGGGTCCGACCACTCGGTGAGCTGGCCGACGAAGGTGGCCGTGGGGCGCGGCGCGGCGTACAGCTTGCGTTCCAGGCCGAGTTCCAGTGACTCCCGGTAGCCGGCCAGCGCGGTGGGCACCGCGCGCAGCCGCTCGGCGATGGCGGCCCAGTCGGCGTCGGTCCGGTTGGGCGTCACGGTGAACACCTCGCGCACCTGGTGCGCGGGCGTGGACATGTTGCCGACCGAGCGCAGCCCCTCGTCGGCGTCGTGCACGGCGAGTTCGGCGGTGAGGCGCTCGCGCAGCAGGCGTGCGCACCGGCGCTCGATGTCACTGTCCGCGCCGGGCCGCCGTTCGGCCTCGGCCAGCTTCGTCAGGGTGTCCCGGGCGAGCCGGGCGAGCGCCTCCTGGCCTGCGGGGGAGTAGTCGGGCAGCCGGCTCGAACTCTCCGGCACCCCGAGGAAGGTGCCGGTGACCGGGTCGAGGGCGATGAGATCGTCGACGTAGGCGTCGGCGACCTCACGGGGCAGCGGGCTGGTGGTCTGTGGCATGCACACCATCTTCGTACGGCGGGACCGCGCACGTCACCGGCGTCTTTCAGGGAGTCTGTCCGGAAGGCGCGGGTGGCGCCGGAGGGCCGGGCGGCTGCGGCGGGCCGGGCGGCAGCAGGGGGCCGCACTCCCACTGCTGGAAGATCAGCCGGGTCTCCACCCGGGCCACCTCGCGCCGGGCCGTGAACTCGTCGAGCACCAGCCGTTGCAGATCCGCCATGTCCGCGACGGCGACATGCACGAGATAGTCGTCGGGCCCGGTGAGATGGAAGACGCTCAGCGCCTCCGGAAGCGCCCGTATGCGCTCCACGAACGGCCCGACCAGCTCCCTCCTGTGCGGTCTGACCTGCACGGACAGCAGCGCCTGGAGCCCGCGCCCGAGCTTGGCCGGATCCAGTCGGAGCTGATGCCCGAGGATCACGCCCGAGCGGCGCAGCCGCGTCACCCGGTCCAGACAGGTGGACGGCGCCACGCCGACCTGGGCCGCCAGATCGCGGTAGGTCGTCCGGGCGTCGTTCTGAAGGAGCCGCAGGAGCTGGAGGTCCACCGGGTCCAGTACGACAGATTCGGCCATCGGCCGAACGTAGCACGGTGTTCGAATGAAGTGACCCGTCCGGTGTTCACCCTGCGGTGCATGGACTCAGCCGCAGCGAGCACCTCCACGTACGACGACGTACGTCCGTCAGCGACGCCGCCCCGTGCCCTGGCCACCGAGGCCGTGCACGCCGGCCGGGACGATCTGGCCCGGCAGGGCCTGCACGCCCCGCCGATCGATCTGTCCACCACCTATCCCTCGTACGACAGCCGCGCCGAGGCCGCCCGGATCGACGCGTTCGCCGCGACCGGCGCCGAGCCGGACGGCCCGCCGGTCTACGGGCGGCTGGGCAATCCGACGGTCGCCCGGTTCGAGACGGCCCTCGCCCGCCTGGAGGGCACCGAGAGCGCGGTGGCGTTCGCCAGCGGCATGGCGGCGCTGAGCGCGGTCCTCCTCGCCCGCGCCGCCATGGGTCTGCGGCACGTCGTGGCGGTACGGCCCCTGTACGGGTGCAGCGACCATCTGCTGACGGCCGGGCTGCTCGGCTCGGAGGTCACCTGGACCGACCCGGCCGGGATCGCGGACGCGCTGCGCCCGGACACCGGGCTGGTGCTGGTCGAGTCGCCGGCGAACCCGACGCTCGCCGAGGTCGATCTGCGGGCCGTCGCCCACGCCTGCGGCTCGGTGCCGCTGCTGGTCGACAACACCTTCGCCACCCCGGTGCTCCAGCGGCCCGCCGAGCAGGGCGCGCGCCTGGTGCTGCACAGTGCCACCAAGTACCTCGGCGGCCACGGGGACGTCCTGGCCGGGGTGGTGGCCTGCGACGAGGAGTTCGCCGGGCGGCTGCGGCAGGTGCGGTTCGCGACCGGCGGGGTGCTGCATCCGCTCGCCGGCTATCTGCTGCTGCGCGGCCTCGCCACCCTCCCGGTGCGGGTCCGGGCCGCCTCCGCGAGCGCCGCCGAACTGGCCCGGCGGCTGGCCGACGACCCGCGGGTGGCGCGCGTGCACTATCCGCGGATCGGCGGCGCGATGGTCGCCTTCGAGGTGCACGGCGATCCGCACGAGGTGATCGCCGGCGTCCGGCTGATCACCCCGGCCGTCAGCCTGGGCAGCGTCGACACCCTGATCCAGCACCCGGCGTCCATCAGCCACCGCATCGTGGACGCGGACGAGCGCCGGGGCGCGGGCGTGAGCGACCGGCTGCTGCGGCTGTCGGTGGGGCTTGAGGACGTCGACGACCTGTGGCGGGACCTGCGTGGCGCGCTCGGCGCCGTGGCCGTGAAGGCGTGAGAGAGGGCCCGGCGATCATCTCGCCGGGCCCCACGCGGTGCACATGCCGTCAGTCGCGGCCGACCCGTTCGCCGAGCGCCGCGGACGATTCCGTCCGGGCCGTCGCGCGGTCCAGGCGGGCGGTGATCACGAGGGTGCCCTCCTCGATCTGGTAGTCGAGCGGCAGACCGAGCCCGCGCATGGCGGCGACCATGCCGGTGTTGGAGGACTGCGTCACCGCGTACACGCTCTCGCAGCCCGCCTCGACGGCCATCGCCACCAGCCGGTCGAGCAGCCCGGCGCCGATGCCGCGCCGCTGCCACTCGTCCTCGACGAGCAGCGCGACCTCGGTCTCGTCGCCGTCCCACAGCAGATGGCCGAGTCCGACGATCCGGCCGGACGTCGTCTGCACGGCGAGCGTACGGCCGAAGCGGGGGCTGAGCAGGTGGTTCAGATAGCGGTCGGCGTCCCCGACGGGCCCGTGGTAGCGCATGCCGAGGGTGCGCGGCGAGCACCGCTCGTGCATCTCCCGGGCCGCCGCCAGATCGCCCGTGTCGGCCCGGCGCACGGTGATGTCGTTGCCCTCGGGCAGTGTCAGCACGTCCTGGCCGCCCGGCACGCGCGGGCCGAGCCGCGCGTCCAGCTCCACCAGGGCACGCGCGCGGGCGAACTCGGTCGGGGTGAACGGCAGATACGGCCGCTCCACGGTGATCACACCGCCCTCCGGCGCCCGCAGCCGCATCACGGTGTCCTCCAGCACCCCTTCCACGGGCACCCCGGCCGGTCCCCGGCCGCCTCCCGCGGGCTTGGCGGGCAGCGAACGGATCGTGCACCGGCCCAGCAACTGCCGCAGCGCGAGCGGAAGTTCCGCCGCGTCCAGCGCGGTGCGGGTGGCCAGGCCCAGCACCCGGGTGGGGGCGTCCACCAGATCGTGGGCGTCGGCCCGCTCGATCCAGGTGTCCGACCCGCCCGCCAGTGACACGGCCCGGGTGATCTCGTCGGCGCCGAGCGCGCCGGGCGCGCGCAGCAGGAACTCGTCCACCGTGTCCGCGCCCAGCGGATGCGTCTGGAGGCTCAGGATGTCCACCCGGTGGCCGGCCAGCGCCGTGCACAGCGCGGCCAGGGCCCCCGGTTCGTCCCGCACGGTGGTCCGCATCCGCCACAGCGTGCTCCCGCCGCCTGCCCGGCCCGGAAGCGCGGACGGCCCGGCCTGCTCCTCGGGGGAGGGCGGCCGGGCGCCGGTATCACTTGTCGGCGGCGCGTGTCCGTGGCGGCGTGCCCACTTCACGAGGTCGCGCAGCCAGTGGTGGACGGGGTGCCCGTGTTTCGCGCCCCGCGTGTCAGTCATGTCTCGAGTCATGCAACCACTGTGAAGGAAGGGTGTTGCGTGATCACGAACGATGTGTGACCGATGGGTAAAGGATGTAATTGTCCGTATTGTTGATTATTTTACTGAAAGAGAAACAGGGTCACTCCGCGCCGACCGCCCGCGCCAGTACCCGCACCCCGTCCCGGATCCGCGTCGGCGGCAGATGGGCGTACCCCAGGACCAGCCGCACCCCGCCCTCGACCGGGCTCGTGTCCTCGTTACGCGCGTGCGTGTACTCGGTCAGTGCCCGCACCCGCACCCCGGCCGCCGTGGCCCGCGCCAGGAACTCCGCCTGCGGCCCGTGGCGCGGCGGAAGCTCCGCGATGACGTGCAGACCCGCCGCGATCCCCGTCACCCGCGCCCCCGGGAAGTGCTTCCCGAGCGCGGTCACGAGCGTGTCCCGCCGTTCCCGGTACGCCCGCTGGCAGCGGCGCAACTGCCGGTCGTGGTCGCCGCGTTCCACGAATCGCGCGAACAGCGCCTGGTCCAGCGTCGGATGGCCGAGGTCCAGCGTCCGCTTGCGCTCCACGACCTTCTCCGCCAGCGCCTCGGGCACCAGCATCCAGCCCAGCCGCAGCCCCGGCGCCAGCGACTTGCTGACCGACCCCGTGTACACCACCCGCTCCGGGTCCAGTCCCTGGAGCGCGCCGACCGGCGCCCGGTCGTAGCGGAAGTCGCCGTCGTAGTCGTCCTCCAGCACGAAACCGTCCACCGACCGTGCCCAGTCCAGGAGTTCGGCACGCCGCCGCGCCGAGTAGGCGATCCCGGTCGGGAACTGGTGCGCCGGCGTCACCACCACCGCCCGCACCCCCGACCCCCGCAACGGCCCGAGCGCCAGCCCGTCCCCGTCGAGCGGCAGGGGTACGGCGGTGACGCCCGCCGCCGCGTACAGGTCGCCGTGCTGCGGGCTCCCCGGGTCCTCGACGCCGACCGTGTCCCAGCCGCGCGCCCGCATCGCGAGCCCCAGCAGCGCCATCGCCTGCGCGACCCCGGAGACGATCACCAGCCGTTCGGGGTCGGCGACCACGCCCCGCCGCCGGGCGAGCAGCGCGGCGAGCGCGGTGCGCAGCCGGGGCAGCCCGCGCGGATCGGGGTATCCCAGGTCGGCGTGCGGCAGTTCGGCCAGCACGCCCCGCTGCGCGGCCGTCCAGGCGGTGCGCGGGAACAGCGCCAGATCCGGGGTGCCCGGCACGAAGTCGGCCGCCGCACCCGGGACCCGGGGCGCCAGGTCACGCGCGCGTGCGGGGACCGCCCGCACCGCGCCGCCCACCCAGGTCCCGGCGCCCCGGCCGCTGCGCAGATAGCCCTCGGCCGTGAGCTGCTCGTACGCCTCCGTGACCAGCCCCCGCGACACTCCCAGGTCGGTGGCGAGATCCCGGCTGGACGGCAGCCGGGTGCCCGGCGCGAGCCGCCCCGACCGCACCGCGTCCCGCAGCGCGCCCTGCAACGCCCGCCCCCGCGAGCGGGCCGGCGCGGCGGCGGCCGGCAGCAGCACCTCCCAGGCGGCCGAGAAGGGGGGCGGTCCGCTCGTTCCGTTCGGATTGGTCCCCGATGACGTCATGGAAGTGGACCTTAGACCGGACCGCCGCTCTTCCTAGCGTCGTCCTCATGAACGCCACCACCACGCGCGGCTCCCTGCTCGCCGCGCTCGCCTGCGTCCTCGTCGGCGCCTCCTTCACCGCCAACAGCGTGCTCGGCGACTATCCGTACGCGGGTGGCCAGTTCCTCCGGTACGGCCTCGCCTGTCTGCTCCTCGTCCCGCTGACGGGCGCCGGCGCCCTGGACCGGCTGCGCGCGCTCACGGCCCGGCAGTGGGGGCGGCTCGCGCTGCTGGCGGCGGTCGGGATGGTCGGCTTCAATCTGGCGGTCCTGGCCGCCGAGCGCTCGGCCGAACCCGCCGTACCCGGGGTCCTGGTGGGCTGCGCGCCGGTCGTCGTGGCGGTCGTGGTCCCGCTGTTGGAAGGGCGGCGGCCGCGCCGCACGGTCCTGTTCGGGGCCGGGCTCGTGGCGGTGGGTGCCTGTGTGGTGCAGGGGTGGGGGAGGACCGACGGCGCCGGACTCGCCTATTCCTTCTGCGCGTTGGCGGGGGAGGTCGGCTTCGCGGTGCTCGCCGTCCCCGTGCTGCGGCCGCTGGGCCCGCGGCTGCTGTCGGCCACGGTGTGCGGTCTCGCGGCCGCCGAGTCGGCCGCGGTGGGCCTCCTGGCCGACGGCGGCGGGTGGCTGCGGATGCCGGACGCGGCGGAGGGTGCCGCGCTGCTGTGGCAGGCGGTGGTGGTCACCGTCGTCGGCTTCGTGTGCTGGTACATGGGCATGCAGCGGCTCGGCGCGGAACGGGCCACGCTCTTCTCCGGCCTGATCCCCGTCGCCGCCGCCTGCACCGCCCCGCTGGTCGGCACCGGTTCCTACGGGCCCGCCCAGGCCGTGGGCAGCGCGCTGGTGGGTGCGGGAGTGGTGTGGGGAGCGCTGACGGGTCATCAAGGCGCTGTGCGTGCCGGGGGAGTTGCATACAAGACGTCCGCTCCGGAGCAGACGGATCCGGAGCGGACGGGAAAAGATCAGGCCGGATCGGAGCGCGGTCCGGCGGCCCGGGTGGAGACCGCCGACGGCACCCGGTAACCCGGTGACCGCGGCGCCTTCACCGGGCGCCGGGCTCCCGGTAACCCCGTGACCGCGGCGCCTCCACCGGGCGCCGGACCTCAGCGGCTGCCGTCGAGGATCACGCGCGCGACCAGCGCCGGGTCGTCGTTCATGGGGCAGTGACCGCAGCCGGGCAGCCGTACCAGACGGGCGCGCGGGATGACCCGCTTGGCGCGGACGCCCTGGCGGCGTACGAGCAGCCAGTCACGGGTGCCCCAGCCGACGGTCACCGGGATGTCCGGGACGTCGTCGGTGAACAGCACGGAGCCGCCGGCCCGCAGGGTCTGGTCGAAGCCGGTGGCCCCGGCCAGCGCCAGCGTCTCGGCGACCACGGCGTCCGGTGAACGGCGCGCCGGGCGGGCGTAGATGGTGCTGGTCAGCGCCGCGCGCCCGGCCGCCGACCGGGCCAGCCGCTCGACCATCGGCAGCGGCATCCGGCGGGAGATCCTGCGCATGGTCAGCAGGATGCCGAACGCGTACCGGCGCTCCGCCTCGGACCAGAACCCGGCCGGGGACAGCGCGGTGACGGACCGCACCAGCTTCTCCCGGCCCAGTTCCAGGGCCAGCAGACCGCCCAGCGAATTGCCCGCCGCGTGCGGCCGGTCCAGGTCCAGGGCCTGGCAGAACGCGTCGAAGACGGCGGTCGTCGTCGGCAGGTCGTAGGCCAGTCCGTCGGGCAGGGCCGGGGAGACGCCGAAGCCCGGCAGATCGACCGCGATCACGTCCCGCTCGGTGGCCAGAATGTCCACCACGGGGTCCCATGCCTGCCGGTGGTGACCGATACCGTGCAGCAGGAGCAGCGGCTCACCCGCGCCCACGCGCGTGTACGAGACCGTGACGGTCTGTGGGCCGCTGGGGGCGGGCACCGGGAAGGAGACGGTGGCGGACATGCGGATGCTCCTCGGCTGGACGTGGGGGCGGACGCCCGAGACAGCTTGTCAGCAATTGCTACTCGCGGGTAGCCCCTTCGGAAAGTCACCCCGCCTTCTCTTTCCGGGTCTTTCGCGACGGGAGGTTTGCCGCGACGTCACGAAACCGGGTCTGTACGAACGGGCCGTGAAACCTCGCCGTCACCGCGCCCGGCGGCCCGCGCGGGGGTGAGGATTGGTCTTGACCAAGGGTGGGGGCCGCCCTATCGTCGCAGAGAAGTACAACAACCTTTAATAAACAAGGGCGTGAAAACGCCGCCGGACCACGGGGAATGCGGAGGACAGGGTGGGGACCACGCATCTGGAATCGGTACCGGAACCGAAGTACTGGCATCTCAAGACCGTGCTCAGCGAGGCGCTCGACTCCGAGTTCACGGTCGGCGAGATCCTGCCGAACGAGCGTGAGCTGGCCGCCCGCTTCGGCGTCGCGCGCGCGACGCTCCGTCAGGCCCTGGAGCAGCTCGAACTGGAAGGCCGTCTCCAGCGCCGCCGGGGGGTCGGCACGACCGTGGCGCCGCCGCGCGTGGGGGTCGCCGTCGGCACCGGACAGCAGGCGTGGCCGGGGGGCGGCGACGACGCCTGGCGGGCCGTGGACAGCACCGACGCGGTGCCGCCGTCGACCGTCGCGACGGCGCTGGAGATCCCGCGCGAGCAGAGCGTGCACATCGTGCGGCGCTCCCGTGTCTCGCACGGCCAGCCGGTCGCCGCCGAACTGCTCTACGTGCCGCACGCCTCGGTGCCCGACCTGTCCGCGATCGACACCGCGAACCAGGCCGCACGCGCGCGTGCGGTGCTGCGCGAACTCCAGCGCCTTCCGCTCGACACCCAGGACCGCGCCGTGGAGCTTGGCTCGGCCCGCGCGGACGACGCGAAGGAACTCGACCGGCTGCCCGGCGCGCCCGTCCTCGTCGTCACCACCCGCTTCTTCGCCGCGGGCCGCACCGCCGCCCTGTCGGTGGCGACCTACCGCGCCGACACCTGCCGCCTCACCTTCGGCGCGTCAGGAGGCGTGGAGATACACCACGGCCCGGAACGCCAGGCGTCCTGACCCGGGCGGGCCTCCGACGGCCCCGACCGGCCGCTACGCGCGTCACCGCGGCGGCCCGGCCCGCGCACGGTGCGCACGCTCATGTGGTGCGCGGGCAGCGCGCCCCGGCATTCCCGGGGCGCGGCGCGGGGCGCGGGGCCCCGCGGTGAAACGGCGGCCTCACACCTGCCCCACCGTGGAGCGGCCCGTCACCGTCCCCTCCACCGCGAAGAGTTGCTCCTCGACGTGGTCGAGGGCCAGCCGCAGCGCGCCCGTCGCCACGGCCGCCTCGCCGAGCAGGGACAGCACCACCTTCGGCGGGCGCAGGCAATAACGCGCCAACTCCCGCCGCAGCGGCTCCAGTACGCCGTCCAGACCGGCCGCCCAGCCGCCGATCACGACGAGTTCGGGGTCGAGGGCCAGCACCAGCGCGGCCACGTCGTGGACGAGCCGCTGGAGGAAGCGGTCCACGGCCGCCCGGGCCCGCTGGTCGCCCTGGCGGGCCTGCGCGAACACCGCGGCCACCGCCTGCTCGTCCAGCGGGTGCAACGGCTCGTCGGTGGTCGACAGGAGCGTCTCCGGCGTCACGCCCCGGCCCAGCAGGTGCAGCGCGCCGATCTCCCCGGCCGCCCCGCCGTACCCCCGGTGCAGCCGTCCGCCGATCAGCGAGCCGGCGCCCGGGCTGAGTCCGGCGAGGACGAACACCACGTCGTCGGACTCGGTCGCGGAACCCTTCCAGTGCTCGGCGACGGCCGCCGCGTTGGCGTCGTTCTCCACCAGCACCGGGCACTTGAAGGAGCGGCTCAGCCGCTCGCCGAGGCGCAGCCCCGTCCACTCCGGCAGCGCGGTGCTCAGCCGTATCGTCCCGTCCGCCTCGACGATGCCTGGCGTCGCGACGCCCACCGCCCGCAGCGAACTGCGCGGCACACCCGCCCGCCGCAGCAGCTCGGCGACGGCGGTGCGCAGCCGCTCCAGCCGCTCGTCCGCCGACGCCGTCTCGTCGACGTCCTTGGCCTGCGCGCCCAGCACCCGGCCGTCCAGGTCGGCCAGCAGCGCCGCCACCCGGTGCGGTCCGATCTCGAGGCCCAGCAGATGGCCGGCCTCGGCCCGGAACCGAAACCTCCGCGCGGGCCGCCCCTGCCGCCGGGCGACACTCTCGTCGGCCGCCGTCTCGACCACGAGCCCCGCCGTGATCAGGTCCTCGACCACGCCCTCGACGGTCGGCCGGGACAGGCCGGTCACCCGGGTGATCTCCGTCAGCGTGGCGCAGTCCGTGGCACGCAGCGCGTGCAGTACCACCGCGGAGTTGATCCTTCGCAGCAGCGAGGGATCCCCGCCGGTCAGCCGACCCACCGTCCGTCCTTCCAGCTCGTGCGCGTGTTGGGCGGATCGTACTCGGCGCGGGGCACCCCGGCGAGTGCGGAATCACACACCCCGGCATCGGCGGGTGCTCAACCGGGCGCCACGAACCCCGACTCGTACGCCAGGATCACCGCCTGGGTGCGGTCCCGCGCGCCGAGTTTCGCCAGCACCGCGCTCACATGCGACTTGACCGTCTCCGTGCCCACGACCAGCCGCCGGGCGATCTCCGCGTTGGACAGACCGCGCGTCATCAGCCGCAGCACCTCGGCCTCCCGGTCGGTCAGCCGGGCCCGCTCCAGCGTGTCCCGGGCCGCCGCGTTGCCGCCCCGGTCGCCGTAGTCGGCGGCCATCCGCCGCACCGACGCCGGGAACAGCAGCGACTCGCCCGCCGCGACCAGCCGTACCGCGTGCACGATCTCCGCGGGCCGCGCCCGCTTCAGCAGGAACCCGGCGGCGCCCGCCCGCAGCGCGTCGTACACGTACTCGTCGTTCTCGAACGTCGTCACGACGACGATCCGCGGCGGGTCGGCCACCGAGCGCAGCACCGCGCGCGTGGCCTCGATGCCGTCCATCAGCGGCATGCGGACGTCCATGGCGACCACGTCGGGCCGCAGTTGCCGCACCAGCGGGATCACCGCCGCCCCGTCGGCCGCCTCGCCGACGACCTCGATGTCGGGCTGTGCCTCCAGCACGGCCCGCAGCCCCGCGCGGACCAGGGGTTCGTCGTCGACGAGCAGGACGGTGACCGGCATCCGCCCAGCCTAGATCAGCGCAACGGCAGGTCGACCCGCACCCGCCAGTCCCCTTCGTACGGCCCCGTACGCGCGTGCCCGCCGAGCAGGGCCGCGCGCTCCCGTATCCCGCGCAGCCCGCTGCCCCGGCCCGCGTCGGGTGCCCCGGCGGTCAGCGGATTGCGGACCTCCAGGCCGAGCGACCCGCCGTCGACCTCGACGCGCACCCGCACGGGCACGGCGCCCGCGTGCCGCAGCACGTTCGTCAGCGACTCCTGGAGGATGCGGTAGCCCTCGCGTGACACCGGCCCCGGCACGGTCTCCAGCGGCCCCGTCAGCTCCGCGTCGACCTTCGCCCCCGAGGCCCGCGCGGACTCCAGCAGCCGGTCCGCGTCGGCCAGCGTGGGCCGCCCGCTCACCGGCCGCTCCGACTCGCGCAGGACGCCCAGCACCCGTTCCAGATCCTCCAGCGCCGCCCGCCCCGTCTCCTCGATCGCGTCCAACGCCCGCTCCGTGAACGCCGGATCGCCCGCCGCCCGCGCGGCGCCCGCCTGGACGACGGCGACCGTCAACGCGTGCCCGATGGAGTCGTGCAGCTCGCGGGCGATGCGGTTGCGCTCCAGAAGCCGCTCCGTGCGCTCCTCCAGCGCCGCGAGCCGCTCGCCGGGGGAGGGGCCCAGCAGATGCCCGGCCGCGACGCTGATCAGCTCTCCCGCGCCGACCACGACCGCGGCCAGCGCGATCGGGGGGAGCGGCGCGAGCAGCGCGTACCACCAGTGGTGGCCGGGGAGTTGGACGAACGTGGACGGGTCCGCGCCGCCGCCCCGGGAGGTGCGCAGCAGATCCTCGGTGAGCATGGGCAGTTGGATGGTGAGGAAGGCGACGGTACCGCCGAGGAGCAGCCGGGTCTCCAGCCAGAGCACGGTCCGGCCGCGGTCCGCCCAGGTCGCCGAGGGCGTCACCACGATCCCCGGGTCCGGGCCGCCGTCCTGCCGGTGTCCGGTCAGCAGCAGCCGCGCCTGCACGCCCTCCGCGACCCGCATCGGGGGCACGAGTCCGACGGGCACCAGCAGCACGGCCGTCATGTACATGCGCGTGCTGTCGACGAGGTACCACAGGGCGGGCCACACACAGGCCATGAAGAGGTGCAGCCACCGGGTGTACGTCACCGCCCGGCCGAACGGGCGCAGGATGCGGACCATCCCGCCATCGTGCCAGCCGCCACCGACAGCCGGCCTCCCCCGCCCGGGGGAGACGATCTCCACCCGCGGGGGAGGCCCCGGACCCGCCCGCCCGGCCATGCTCCTGCCATGACCAGCATCGAAGTCCGCGCCCTCACCAAGGAGTACGGCACCCGGCGCGCCGTGGACGACCTCACCTTCGACGTCCTGCCCGGCCGCGTCACCGGCTTCCTCGGCCCCAACGGCGCCGGAAAGTCCACGACCATGCGGCTGGTGCTCGGCCTCGACCGGCCGACCTCCGGCACCGCCACCCTCGACGGCCGCGCCTACGCCACCCTCACCGAACCCCTGCGGCACGTCGGCGCCCTGCTCGACGCCCAGGCCGCCCACGGCTCCCGCACGGCCCGCGACCATCTGCGGACGCTGGCCGCCGCGAACCGCATCGCGCCCCGCCGGGTCGACGAGGTGCTGGAGGCCACCGGCCTCGCGGCGGTCGCCCGGCACCGGGTACGCACGTACTCCCTGGGCATGCGCCAGCGGCTCGGCATCGCGGCCGCCCTGCTCGGCGACCCGGCGGTGGTGATGCTGGACGAACCCTCCAACGGCCTCGACCCGGAGGGCATCGTCTGGATCCGCGGGCTGCTGCGCCGGCTCGCGGGGGAGGGGCGCGCGGTCCTGGTCTCCAGCCACCTCATGAACGAGACCGCGTCCTTCGCCGACCACTTGGTGGTCCTGGGCCGCGGACGGCTCCTGGCCGACACCCCGATGCGGGAGTTCATCCACGCGCGTGTACGGCCCCGCGTCCGGATCCGCACCACGGACCCCGCCGCCCTCCGGCAGGCCCTAACGGCGGGCGGACACGACGCCCTGGAGCATGAGCAGGGGCACTGGCTGGTGGACCACGCGCGCGTGGACGACATCGGACGCCTGCTGTCCGCCGCGCGCGTGCCCGTCCTCGAACTGGCCGCGGAGGAGGCCACGCTGGAACGGGCCTACCTCGATCTGACGTCCGCCGAGGCCGAGTTCACGGCACAGCCCCAGGAGGCATGACATGACGTTCGTACCCGCCCTCCACTCCGAGTGGCTGAAGATCCGCACCCTGCGCTCGCTCCTCGGCGCGCTGCTCGCGCTGTTCGCCGCGACGACGGCGTTCTCGGCGCTCGCGAGCGCGGACCCCTCCGAGACGGGGGAGCCCGGCTTCGACCCGCTGTACACGGCCCTGTCCGGTGTGATGCCCGGCCAGATCGCGGCGATCTCCTTCGGCGCCCTGGCCGTGTCCGCGGAGTTCCACTCCGGCGCGCTGCGGCTCTCCCTCGCCGCGGTGCCGCGCCGGGGCCGGTGGTTCGCCGCCAAGCTGACCGCCGTCGCCGTACCCGTGCTGGCCGTCGGACTGGTCACCGCGTGCGCCTCGCTCGTCGTCGCCCGCGCGGGACTCGGCGAGGCGGCGGACAGCCTCAGCGTGGCCGGACAGGCGCGCGGGGTCGTGGGCTGCGGGATCTACCTCACGCTGATGGCACTGCTCGCGGCCGGTCTCGCGGCCCTGCTGCGCAGCGGGGTGGGCGCGCTGTCGCTGCTGATCCCGTTCATCCTCGTGGTGTCGTTCGTGATCGGCGACGCGGCGGGCGGCGCCGTCGCGTATCTGCCGGACCGGGCGGGGCAGGTGGCGCTGCACGCGTCGTACGAGGGGCCGTTGGGGCCGTGGTCGGGGCTGGCCGTGACCGCGCTGTGGACGGCCGGGGTGATCCTCGCGGGCGGGTGGCGGCTGCGGCACCGGGACGCCTGACTGCTCGGTGGGCTTGGGGTCTGCCTCGGAGGGGCCGAGGGGGCTGACGCCACGCCAATTGTCAGTGGCGCCGGGTTTACTGGAACGCATGGACATCACGCGCTGCCTCGCCACCGTCGACCTGCTGTGCACCCGGGAGTTCCCCGCGGAGTACGGCAGGACCGACGTGGGTCCGGGCGGCCCCGGATGGCTTGCCGCCGCCTTACAGATGAGCCGTGACTTCTGGGAGGACGACGGCACGGCCTGGGAGGAGACGGTCGACCAGTACGAGGCCGACCGGGACGGCCTGTCGGAGCGGCTGACGGACCGCTGGGGCCCGCCGCACGTCATCAGCCTCGCGAGCGTCCTGGAGCGCTCGATGGAGGGCGAGGACATACCCGAGCCCTGGGACTGGCTCGCTCAGCACGTGCCGGACGTCCACCTGTGGCGGCACCCGGACACGCCCCGCTGGGTCGCTCTGGGCGTCTCGCAGTGGGACCGCGAGCTGCCGTTCGAACTCCTCGCGCTCGCCACGGAGACCGACCCGCCCTGAGCGCGCGCGGGGCGTCAGCCCTCGTCCCCGGCCGCCGCACGCAGCCGCGCGAACTCCTCCGCCATGGTCGCCGCCGTCCAGTGCGCATTGAGCCCGCTGGGGTTGGGCAGCACCCACACGCGCGTGTCCCCGAAGACCCGCTCCTGCGGCCCCACCGCGGCCCCGCGCTCCCCGAAGGCGGCCCGGTAGGCGGTCACGCCGACCACGGCCAGCCAGCGGGGCCGCAGCCGTACGACCTTGTCGGCGAGCAGCCGCCCGCCCTCCCGGTACTCCTCGGCGGACAGCTCGTCGGCGCGCGCGGTCGCCCGGGCGACGACGTTGGTGATGCCGAGTCCGTAGGACAGCAGCTCCGCCTGCTCCGCCGGCTTCAGTTGCCTCGGCGTGAAGCCGGAGAGGTGCAGCACGGGCCAGAAGCGGTTGCCCGGGCGGGCGAAGTGGTGGCCGGTGGCCGCCGTCATCAGGCCCGGGTTGATCCCGCAGAACAGCACGCGCAGACCGCCCGCGACGACGTCCGGTACGAGACGGTCGCGGGCGGCCTCCAGCTCGGCGGGGGTGAACCGCGTCAGAGGATCGCCCCGGGGGTGTAACCGGCCGCCTCCGGGCGCTGCTTGACGATCTCCTCGATCCGCGCGACCACGGTGGCGACCTGGGCGGACGCGGCACCGGTGAAGGACAGCTTGTCGGCCATCAGCGCGTCGAGCTGGGCCCGGTCGAGCGGCAGCCGCTCGTCGGCGGCCAGCTTGTCCAGCAGCTCGTTGCGCTCGGCGCCCTGCTCGCGCATGGCCAGCGCGGAGGCGACGGCGTTCTCCTTGATCGCCTCGTGCGCGACCTCGCGGCCCACACCGGCGCGCACCGCACCCATCAGCACCTTGGTGGTGGCGAGGAACGGCAGGTAACGGTCCAGCTCACGCGCCACGACCGCCGGGAACGCGCCGAACTCGTCGAGCACCGTCAGGAACGTCTCCAGCAGGCCGTCCAGCGCGAAGAACGCGTCCGGCAGCGCGACCCGGCGCACCACCGAGCAGGACACGTCGCCCTCGTTCCACTGGTCGCCGGCCAGCTCGCCGGTCATCGAGGCGTACCCGCGCAGGATGACCATGAGGCCGTTGACGCGCTCGCAGGAGCGGGTGTTCATCTTGTGCGGCATCGCCGACGAACCGACCTGGCCCGGCTTGAAGCCCTCGGTCACCAGCTCGTGCCCGGCCATCAGCCGGATCGTCTTGGCCAGCGAGGAGGGCGCGGCCGCGAGCTGCACGAGCGCGGTGACGACTTCATAGTCGAGCGAGCGCGGATAGACCTGGCCGACGGACGTGAACGCCTGCGAAAACCCGAGATGATCGGCGATCCGCGCCTCCAGCTCGGCGAGCTTGTCCGCGTCGCCGCCGAGCAGGTCGAGCATGTCCTGCGCGGTACCGACAGGCCCCTTGATCCCGCGCAGCGGATACCGCCCGAGCAGCTCCTCGACGCGCTGGTAGGCCACCAGCAGCTCGTCGGCGGCCGTGGCGAACCGCTTCCCGAGGGTGGTGGCCTGCGCGGCCACGTTGTGCGACCGGCCGGCCATGACCAGCTCGCCGTACTCCCCGGCCAGCTTGCCGAGCCGCGCCAGCACCGCCACCGTGCGGTCACGGACCAGCTCCAGCGACAGCCGGACCTGGAGCTGCTCGACGTTCTCCGTGAGGTCGCGGGACGTCATGCCCTTGTGGACCTGCTCGTGCCCGGCGAGATCGTTGAACTCCTCGATCCGCGCCTTCACGTCGTGCCGCGTCACCTTCTCGCGCTCGGCGATGGAGACCAGGTCGACGGTGTCCAGGACACGCTCGTAATCGGCGATCGCCGCGTCCGGCACCTCGATCCCGAGGTCGCGCTGAGCCCGCAGCACGGCAAGCCAGAGCCGACGCTCCAGCCTCACCTTCTGCTCGGGCGACCAGAGCGTGGCCAACTCGGCGGAGGCATACCGTCCGGCGAGGACGTTGGGGATACGGGGCTTGACGGGCGCAGAAGTCACGTGACCGGATTCTACTGGCGAAACATGCAGCCCCGCGCCGCGACCCCTTCGGCGGAAGCTACGAGACGGGGCCCACACCGGCAAAGACGCAGATCCTCACCTCCCCAGATAGGGCTCACACGCGACGCCGTCACCGTCACGGTCCAGATGCGGTCCGTAGCCGGGCTCCCGGCGATGCAACGGAGCGACACCGGCCGAACGCGCCTCGTCACGGTTCTCGTAGTACACGTCGGAGAGGGCGGGCGTACTCGGCGGCCTGGGCGCCGCGGAATGCTGTTCCGGCACTTCGGCCGCAGGAACCTCTTCCGTCTTGGTCTCGGTGACGGTGACCGAGACGGTCGGCGGGTCCGGTGTCCTGGTCGACGGAGTAACCGTGATGTCGGGTGTCTCCGTCACGGACGGAGTCGGCGCGCTCGACACCGACGGCTGCTGCGGGTCCTCGTCCCCCTCTCCTGACGCGCCGAACACCGGGGTCAGCGGGTCGCACCTCGACCACTGTTGCAGCCTGGCCGGTACCTCACAGAGGGCTCACGGCACGGCGGGCGCGGCTGATGACGTTCTGTGCTTCCGGGCCGTGCACCGCCGACTCCCGCAGGGTGTTCCAGACCCGCAGGTACGTTGTCGTGGATTCGGCGTCGTCCAGCCACAGCTCCGCGTGCCAGTCCTCGGCAACGACGAGTCGTTCGTCCAGGATCCAGAAGCCGTTGGCGGGGGGAATCCTGAGGGAGGCGCCGAGCGGGATGATCGCCAGCTCCACGGTGTCCATGCCGACCATGCCCATCAGGCGGTCCAGTTGGCCGACAAGGACGGCCGGAGGACAGATCAGGGCATGGAGCGCCGCCTCCCAGACGAGGGCGTGGAACGTGCGTCCGCCTCCCTCGTACAGCCAATCCTGCCTCTTGAGCCGGGCGCGGACGGCTGCGTCGGTGTCGCGTACCGTGCCCTGGAGTTCGGCGTAGCGGAGAAAGACGTGCCGCGCGTACTCCGCGGTCTGGAGCATGCCGGGGATCACGGCCTCCTCCCACGCGCGGATGACCGTGGAGCGGGAGACCTCGAGGTTCCAACTGTCCTGTACGGGCCGGTGGCCGGCCGCAAGCTGGCGGCGCCAGGAGCGGATGCGGGACTCGAATCCCTTGAGCCGGGCGTGGAGTTCGTCGTAGGCGTCGGGTTGACCCACCCCGTCCGCCCATGCCTTGAGGTCTTCACCGGTCGCGGTCTGGCGGCCGTTCTCCAGCTTGTAGATCTTCGAATGCGGCCAGCCGAGCCGCTGTGCGAGCTGCGTGCCGGTGAGCCGGCTGCCTCCAGGGGCTGAGAGCCTGAGTTCCCGGAGCCGGAGTCCGAGGGCCTCTCGGGCCTGCTGGAAGTCTGTGCTCACCGGAACGCCGTCTAACCTCGCGAGGCGCGCAACTGCGCCGCGAACCGGTCGTACGGGACGGCGTGGTGCACCGCGGCGTCGCGGATCTGGCAGTAACGCAGGACCTCGGCGGGCTCCGTGATGATCTCGACGTCGTGGAAGACGTCGGCGTCGTCGAACCGGAGGACGGCGACGAGGCGGCTGTCGAAGAGCCAGAAGTCCTCCGCGGGTACGTGTGCGCGGTCCGCGTCCGCGCGCCACAGATTGCCGACGTCCTCGCCGGTGGCTGCGTTGCAGCGCGCGTAGTCGAGTAGAAACAACTGCCCCTGCGTGGGCGGGTTGTCGACCACCCTCACCCGACCGACGTACTTGCCGGCGGCGGTCTGCCGGATGATGTTCCGGCACCAGTCGCTGTCCAGATCCATCGCCGCAGTGCCGGTCTCCAGGAACGCGGCGTACGACGGGTCTTCCCTGTCCGAGGCGTAGCCGCGTCGGGTCTCCAGGTGCCAGGCCGAGTGCTCGAACGTCTCGAAGAGCCGCCCGAACTCCTCCGGCCCGATCAGCTCGGGCACGCGGAGCGTCTCCTTGGGGCCGTGATGGACGAGGAGTTCCCGCGGGACGACCACGGCGACGTCGTCGGCCCCCAAGTGCTGGAGCTGAGCCAGGTCTTCGGGATCCGTGAGCGGCGGTCCTTGGACGATGACCTGTCCGGTGTCGGCGTCCTCGTGCAGGGCCGGGCACCCGCCGTTCTTGCTGTCGGTGCCGGTGAACCGCAGCCGTCGTGCCATGAGTTGCCTCCCTCGGGTGTGGGGCCTGGTCTCCTTCATCCTGTCCGGGCCGGTGACCACGCCGCTACAGCGTGCCGTACCTCGCGTGCGACCATACGAGAACAGTCAGTCGGATGGCGCGAACATTCAGGAACATCACCTGTCCGCTGTCAACGGACCGCTTCTACGGTCCGGTTCATGGCCTCTGCACCCCCGGCACCCGATGCCGACATCGACCCCCACGCGGCCGTGGAGTCCCTCCGCGCGGCCCTCGACCAGGCGGGAATCGTCCTGCCCTCCCTCAGCGCGGACCCCGCGTCCCCGTCGCTGCGCCTCGTCGAACTCGGCCGCGTGCGCGCCGACGTGGCCCTGCGACTCGCCCACGCCCTCGAACCACGGGAGACGGCACCATGACCACCACCCTGGAGGAACTCACCGCAGCAGCGCTGAAGGCCCTGCCCGTGCCCGACCTGGCTCGACTCTCCGGGGCGCAGTTGGAGGGGCACGTGTGCGTGTGGGGCGGGGAATCCCTGACGGCCGGCACGGCGGTCACCGTCGGCGAGTGCGACCACGCCGGCCGCAGGGTGTTCCTACGGGGGTGCCGGAGGGACGTGGCCCGCCACGCCATGTGCGCCTTGTTCGACCACAGCACCGGGGCCAAAGCGTGTGCGGTGTGCCAGGTAGGTGGGGGCTGTCCGACGGGCAGAGCACTCAACCTGCTGTTACGCGCCGCCACATCGTGGCTCGGTCGTGCGAGTGAGGCGCTGCTCAAGGCAGAGGTGGAGGGCGTCGGCGAGGCCGACGGCGGCGTGGACCTGTCGGTCTCGTGCTTCCACGGGTCCCACCCCGGAGCAGCCTGCGACGGCGGCGGGAATGTCGGCGAGGCGGCGCTGATCGCGCAGCACCGAGCCGCTAGAGGCGGTGACAGCCACAGGGGCGCCGGGTCGAGCAGCGTGGGATGTGGGGGTGCTGTCCCTGCCTGAGCGAACCTGTGAGCTATCCGCCTGAACCTGGTGGGCTGCTGTCGCCGTGCCCAGGTGCTGAGCCCATCGCGGGCTGGTGGGGCCCCCGCGATGCTTGTGTCCCGTGCTGGGTCATAACCCCAGCTCCCAATTGATTCGAAGATTAACGAGGCAATCTGCCCTTGGGTCTATCGCCTCGAGGGGGGATGGGGCGGCATTCGTCGCGCGCTCGCGGGGTGGCGCAGTCGATCGGCGTCGCGGATGCTCGGTGTATCCGTTCGTTCTCGTGCGAGGCCAGCCCGAGCATGGAACCATGCCTCCTACCGGCAAAAGGGGCATCCGAGATGATTGAGGTCAAAGGTCACACAGGTCAGGTTGCGTTCGACGGCGAGTACGTCACGATTATGCGAAAGGGCCTCAACGCCCGGCTCAGCGTCGGCAAGGGCGAGAAGCGCATGCACATATCGCAGATCAGCGGCGTGCAGTGGAAGCCCGCCGGGCTGCTGGTGAACGGCTTCATTCAATTCACGGTGCCCGGCGGCAATGAGCGTCGGTCCGCCTTCGGTAGTCAGACAAAGGACGCGGCCCACGACGAGAACTCGGTCGTCTTCCACAAGAAGCAGATGCCACAATTCGAGAAGCTGCGGACCGCTGTCGAGGCTGCCATCGCTGCGCACCACAAGGCGTCGGCTGCGCCCGCGATCGTGTCCTCGGAGTCCGTGGCTGACGAGTTGGCCAAGCTCGGCGCGCTGCGGGAACAGGGCCTCTTAAGCCCGGAGGAGTTCGAGGCGCAAAAGGCGCGACTCCTCGCCGACTGAAGCATTGTCGATGGCGGGGGCGTGGGGTAACCGCTATCCCTGTTCGCCGCATGCCAGCTGCACAACGACATGCCGTTGTACCCCGTCACTGCGCCTCGTCGAACTCGGCCGCGTACGCTCTTCAGCGCACTGCGTCCACGAGACGGCGGTGCCGGGCCGCCGCGCGGCGCCTTGGTCATCCGGTTGTCGTCGGCCACACCGGCCGCCTACAGACTGGCCTCGATTGCGCTCATGACCACTCCCGCCTGCCGTTGCGTCACTTCGGCGAGACGCTCGTCGCTCTGCATGGTGGCCAGGATGCTGGCAGCTCGGCCCATCGCGCGCGCGTACAACGGCACCTCGGCCCACCCTTGCTCGCCGATGCAGTCTTGGTAGCGGAGGTGCTCGAGCTGGTTGACGAGCGCGGCCGTCGCCTTCTGCGAGGAGGAGACCTCGCCCGCGAGATACCGCAGTTGGGCGAGTGCGTCCCCGACTGGGTTGACGCTGAGTTCGGTGAGCAGTGCGCGCGCCTTGCCCTCGACCTTTCGGCGTACCGCGGCGGACTTGGCCTGGGTCTTGCGCCTCCGAACATGCGGCAGCGCTCGCCGCCACGCATCGGCCGACTGATACAGGGCGGGCTGTCTCGGGCTCGGGCCACGCATGCCATCTGTATGGGAAGTTCCTCGGCGACATGCAGGCGGTGGCCATGAGCCGGAGGGGAAATTCACTTCCTGTCCCCTCGGCGACGGGCCAGATGCACCGTGATGTCCGCGACCATCTCCACCCGCTCCGGCAACACCCGCTCGATCCGGCTGAACACTTCCTCCCGTTCCGCAGGTGGGAGGACGAGGTACGCCGAGACGGTGGAGAGGTGGCCGAGGTAGTCGTGCGGGCTCATCGTCACGCGGCGGTGTACGACGGTCTGGCGGACGTCGGTGAACCACTCCGAGCGGTGGAGTTCCGTGCCAGGCCACTGCATCGCGTCGTCCGGGGGTGTGCCGTCCGGGGACGGGATGTCGTCGCGGTCCAGGAAGGGGGAGCGTGCCGTGCGTACCGCCTCCTCGACCCTCGGGTCGGCCACACGCAAGGGGCCGCCGAAGGAGGCGAAGGTGGCGGCCGGGTTCAGGAGTGTGGCCAGGCGGTTGCAGCGGTCCTGGGGTGGGTCCAGTGGAGCGCGGCCGCCGCGTAGACCAGGTCGTATCGCTCGTCGTGGAAGGGCAGGTCCTCGAAGGCTGCCTGTGTCGAGCGGACGTCCGCCGGTACGTGTTTGCGTAGCTCCGTGAGCATGGCCGCGTCGGGGTCGGTGGCCGTCAGTTCGAGCCCGCGGCCGGCGAAGACGCGCGTCGCCTTGCCTGTGCCCGCGCCGATCTCCAGGGCCGTGACCAGCGGGCGGGCCGCGTACTCCGTCACCAGGGTGAAGAGTTCCGCGGGGTAGGCCGGGCGGAAGCGTTCGTACGATTCCGCGACCGTTCCGAAGGTGAGAGCGCGATCAGGCATACGGCGATCCCACCACGCGGGCCCTACCCCGTGGGGCCCTCGTACGGCAGCAGGTCCGGGCGTTTCGCCGGGCGGCCGTCGCCCGAGGAGCGGCCGGTCAGGCGGCGGCCTATCCAGGGGAGCAGGTACTGCCGGGCGAAGCGGGCGTCCGCGACGCGGCGGGCGGCCCAGCCGGGCGGCGGGGTCACCGGCATCGGCGTGTGCCACTCGGGGTCCTCGGGGGCGTAGCCGAGGCCCTGCCAGACCGCCTCGGCGACCCGGCGGTGGCCCTCGGGCGTGAGGTGCAGCCGGTCGACGTCCCACAGGCGCGGATCGCCGAGCGAGGGGGCGCCGTACAGGTCGACGACCAGCGCGCCGTGCCGGGCGGCGAGGCCGTCGACGCAGGCGAAGAGTTCCTCCATGCGCGGCCGGAAGCGTTCCAGGACGGGGCCCTGGCGGCCCGGGCTGCGCATCAGGACCAGTTGCTTGCAGGCCGGGGCCAGGCGCTCCACGGCCTCGGTCAGCAGACCCGTCACGCGCCCCATGTCGCACTTGGGGCGCAGGGTGTCGTTCAGACCGCCGACCAGCGTGATGACGTCCGCCTCCATCGCGGCCGCCACCCCCACCTGCTCCTCGACGATCTGGCCGATCAGCTTGCCGCGCACCGCCAGGTTGGCGTAGCGGAAGCCGGGGCTGTGGGCGGCCATCCGGCCGGCGAGGAGGTCCGCCCAGCCCCGGTAGGAGCCGTCGGGCAGCAGGTCCGACATGCCCTCGGTGAAGGAGTCGCCGACCGCGACCAGGCTGGTGTGTGTGGGATTCGTCTGCATGGCGACATAGATGGTAGCCCGAGGACCATACCCAGCGGTCGGTCGCCCCCTGGGCCTGCTTCTCGGGCCCACCGTCGTCCTACGCCCGCTGCCCGAACAGCTCCCGCAGCACGTCCTCCATCGTCACCAGCCCGGCCAGCCGGCCGTCCGAGCCCAACGCCGCCGCGAGATGCGTCCGGCTGCCGCGCATCGCCGTCAGGACGTCGTCCAGCGGTGTCGTCTCCCGTACGCGCGCGATGGGGCGCATGTCCCGCAGCCGGAACGGCTCGTCCCGGGGCGAGGCGTCCAGCGCGTCCTTCACATGCAGATAGCCGACGATCCGGCGCCCCTCGTCCACCACCGGGAACCGCGAGAACCCGGTCTCGGCCGACAGCCGCTCCAGCTCCTCCGGGGTCACGCCCACGCGCGCGTACGTCACGCGCTCCAGCGGCATGACGACGTCCCGGACCGGTCGGCGGCCCAGCTCCAGGGCGTCGTGCAGTCGCTCCTGGGCGCGGTCGTCGATCAGCCCCGCCTCTCCGGCGTCCTTGACGATCTGGGCGAGCTGAGCGTCGGAGAAGGCCGCGGTGACCTCGTCCTTCGTCTCGATCCGCAGCAGCTTCAGCAGGGCGTTGGCGAACGCGTTGATCGTGAAGATCACCGGGCGCAGCGCCCGGGACAGCGTGACCAGCGGCGGGCCGAGCAGCAGCGCGCTGCGCACCGGCTCGGCGAGCGCGATGTTCTTGGGCACCATCTCGCCCAGCAGCATGTGCAGATACGTGGCGACCGCCAGCGCGATCACGAAGGACACCGCGTGCCCCGCGCCCTCGGGCACGCCCACCGCGTGGAACACCGGCTCCAGCAGATGCGCGATCGCCGGCTCCGCCACCACACCGAGCACCAGGGTGCACAGGGTGATGCCGAGCTGCGCCGCCGCCATCAGCGCCGACACGTGCTGAAGACCCCACAGCACGCTCTTGGCGCGCCGGTCGCCGCGTTCGGCGTACGGCTCGATCTGGGCGCGGCGGACGGAGATCAGCGCGAACTCCGCGCCCACGAAGAACGCGTTGACGACCAGGGTCGCCAGTGCGATCAGCAGTTGTACCGCGGTCACCGGCCCGCCCCTTCCGAGTGGTCGTCACGGCCGCCACGGCCGTCGCGATGGCTGTCCTGGTCCTCGCCCAGCGGCGCGTGCAGCAGCACGCGCGCGGCCCGGCGTCCGGACGCGTCCACCACGTCCATCCGCCAGCCGGCGACCTCGACCGTGTCGCCGACGGCCGGTATCCGGCCCAGCTCGGTGGCCACCAGACCGGCGAGCGTCTCGTACGGCCCGTCGGGCACCGCCAGGCCCACGCGCGCGAGCTGGTCGGTGCGGGCGGCGCCGTCGGCCGAGTACAGGGCGCGCCCGGTGTCGTCGGTGCCCGCGGGGGCCAGGTCGGGCGTCTCGTGCGGGTCGTGCTCGTCGCGGACCTCGCCGACGACCTCCTCGACGATGTCCTCCAGCGTCGCCACGCCCGCCGTACCGCCGTATTCGTCGATGACGACCGCCATGGTCCGCTTGCCGGACAGCCGGTCGAGGAGCCGGTCCACGGTCAGCGACTCGGGGACCAGCAGCGGCTCGCGCATGATCTCCGATACGGGCACCCGCGGCCGGCGCCCCGCGGTGACCGCGAGGGCGTCCTTGATGTGCGCGGTGCCGACGACGGCGTCCAGCGTGCCGCGATAGACGGGGAAGCGGGACAGACCGGTCGCCCGGGTCGCGTTCGCCACGTCCTCGCAGGTCGCCTGGGCGTCGAGGGCGATGACCTGGACGCGCGGGGTCATCACGTTCTCCGCGGTCAGGTCGGCCAGGTTCAGGGTGCGCACGAACAGCTCGGCGGTGTCCGCCTCCAGGGCGCCCTCCCGGGCGGAGTGCCGGGCCAGTGCCGCCAGCTCCTGCGGGCCGCGCGCGGCGGCCAGTTCCTCGGTGGGCTCCACGCCGAAGCGGCGCACGATCCGGTTCGCGGTGTTGTTGAGATGGGTGATGAACGGCCGGAAGGCGGCGCTGAACCAGCGCTGGCCGTTGCCCACCGTCTTGGCGACCGCGAGCGGGGAGGAGATCGCCCAGTTCTTGGGCACCAGCTCGCCGACGACCATCAGGAACACCGTCGACAGGGCCGTGCCCAGCAGCAGCGCCACCGAACTCGACGCGCCGCTCGACAGCCCGGCCGACTCCAGCGGCCCGGAGATCAGCTTGGCGATCGACGGCTCGGCCAGCATGCCGACCACCAGGTTGGTGACGGTGATGCCGAGCTGGGCGCCGGAGAGCTGGAAGGTGAGGCCGCGCACGGCCTTGAGGGCACCGGCCGCGCCGCGCTCGCCGCGCTCGGCCGCCCGCTCCAGTTCACTGCGCTCGACGGTGGTCAGCGAGAACTCGGCGGCGACGAACGCGCCGCACGCGAACGACAGCAGGATCGCCGCCAGCAGCAGAAGCACTTCCGTCATCGGGTCACCTCCGTCCCATGATCGGACAGGGCGGGGAGGAACGCGCGATGTCGCGCACGGCTCGTACCGGTCGTACGGCTTGTACGGCGCGTACTGCTACTGGGAGGCTCGCCCATGGGCGGACGCTCACACCTTTCATGTCAAGACATCAGGGGGCCGTACGGACGTACGGCCTCCCTATAGTAAAGGATCGGCAAAGTAGCCGGTCGGTCGGTTACGCACCCCCGCCGTCAGTCCGTGAGCGGCTTCGTCCAGCGCCGCCACCGCTCCTCGGGCGTGTACCCCGCCGCGTGCCAGGCATGGTGGGCCGTCTCGTTGCGGGTGAGCACCATCGCGTCCCCGCGCCGCCCGCCCAGCCCGACGAAGCGCTCCTCGGCGGCGGCCAGCAGTGCCGACCCGATGCCGCGACGGCGGCGCTCCGGATGTACCGCCAGGCGGTACAGATGGCACCGCCAGCCGTCGAATCCGGCGATCACCGTGCCGGCCAGCTCGCCGTCCAGCTCGGCGAGGAGCAGCGCCTCGGGGTCGCGCGCGACGAGCCGTTCGACTCCGGCGCGGTCGTCGCTGATGCTCGTCCCCTCGGCGGCGCTCTTCCAGAAGGCGAGCACGGTGTCCAGGTCGTCGGGCGTCGCGGCCCGTATCCGCAGATCAGACATACGACGATCCCACCACGCGGCCCCCGCCCGGACCCGGAATTCCAGCATCCGGACGGCGGCCGGAGGGCGAGGGCCCGACCACACCGCCCCCGAACCCGAACGGACGCGACGGCATGAACTCTCCTCAGTGGCAACCGACTTGAGCATTCGTCGCGATTCCATCACTCGTGGGCGATGGCCGCCAGCACGTTCATGCGGGATGCACGCATCGCCGGGAGCAACGCTGCCACGACTCCGACGATCCCCGAGCCGATCACCACCGCGACCACAGTGCCCCACGGGACGGCCAGGGCTTTCATGCCCTGGAGCGCCAGTACCTGCTGTATGCACACACCCCATACGAGGCCCAGCGCGAGCCCGAGGACGGCGCCGAAGACGGCGATCACGACCGACTCCAGCCGGATCATCCGGCGCAGTTGCCGCCGGCCGAGACCGATGGCCCGCAGCAGCCCGATCTCCCGGGTCCGCTCGACCACCGACAGCGCCAGGGTGTTGACCACGCCGAGCACCGCGATGACGATGGCCAGCCCGAGCAGCGCGTACACCAGGTACAGCAGGACGGCGATCTGGTCGTGCACCAGCTTCTTGTAGTCGGCCTGGTCGCGCGCCTGCACCTGGGGGTAGGCGTCGAGGGTCCGCTCCAGCTCGGGCCGTAGCTGGTCCGCGCCGCCGTCGCCCGCCGCGTTCACGTACAACGCGGAGTCCTGGCCGCCGGGCACGTACTTCTCGACGGTCGCGATCCCGAAGAACAGTCCGCCCTGCATGCCGAATGCGTCGGCGGCGTCCTGGTCGGTGAGCGCGGTCACCTTCAGCTCGGTGGTGCGGCCGCCGGGGAACTCGACCGGGAGCACGCTGCCGATCCGTACGCCGTGGTCCTCGGCGAAGCCGACGTCCATGCCGATCGCGCCCTCGGCCAGCGCGGCCGCCGTGTCGCCCGCCGCGTAGGTGACATGGGCGACGTCGTCCACGCCGTCGTCGTACCCGGCGGCCGTCGTCTCGACGCGCTTGCCGTCCGGCAGCCGTACGGCGACCGGCGCGAACCGCTGCCGTACGACGAGGCCGACGCCGTCGGTGCCGCGGACCGCGTCCGTGACCTCCTGGGAGAACGGCGTGTAGTTGGCGTTCTGGACCACGAAGTCCGCGCCGAGCGTGTTGTCGATCTGCTGGTCGAAGGACTTCGACATCGAGGCGCTCGCCACCGACATGCCGCCCACCAAGGCCAGGCCGACCATGAGTGCGGCCGCCGTGGCACCGGTGCGGCGCGGGTTGCGCAGGGCGTTGCGCTGGCTCATCCGGCCGACCGTGCCGAACAGCGCGGGGAAGGCCCCGCCCAGCACCCGGATCACCGGACGCACCAGCAGCGGGCCCGCGACGACGGTCGCGACCAGGGTCAGTACGACGCCCAGCCCCAGCAGGGACGCCGCCGACGCCGTTTCCGAGGAGACCGCGCAGCCCGCCAGCGCGGCCGCGCCGAGCGCCCCGAGGACCGAACCGACCACCGCGCGGACCTTCAACGGCCGTCCCACGCCCGCCCCGTCGGCGTCCGCGAGGGCCGCCATCGGCGAGACGGCGGCCGCGCGCCGGGCCGGGAGATAGGCCGCCACGAAGGTCACGCCGACACCGACGGCGTACGCCGCCACCGGAGTGCCCCAGCCGACGACCATCTCCGTGGTCTTGAGGTTCATGCCGAACGCGCCCATCAGCCGGATCAGCCCCGCGGCGAGCCCGATGCCGGCCGCGAGGCCCAGCGTCGAGCCGACCAGACCGAGCAGCACCGCCTCGGTGAGCACCGAGCGCCGCACCTGACGGCGGTCGGCGCCCAGGGCGCGCAGCAGACCCAGTTCACGGGTGCGCTGGGCGATCAGCATCGAGAACGTGTTGACGATCAGGAAGACGCCCACGAGCACGGAGATCCCGGCGAAGCCGAGCATCACGTACTTGATCACGTCGAGGAATCCGCCCAGGGACTCCGCCGACGACTTCGCCTGCTCGTCGGCCGTGCGCACCTCGTACGGCCCCGGGCCGATCGCGGCGCTCACCCGGCGCTTCAGCTCGGCGTCGGTCACGCCCGGCGCCGCGTCCACGGAGACACCGGTCGCCAGGTCGGCCGAGCCCAGCAGCAGGGCCGGGGCGGCCTTCGGGTCGAGGAAGACCAGGGCCGAACCGGGGTTGGTGGTCCGGAAGGTGGCGATGCCGACGATGTGGACCCGGAAGGTGCCCGGCTGGGCCATCACGGTGAGCGTGTCGCCGATCCTCACGTGCTTCTTGTCGGCGGTGTCCGCGTCGAGCAGCGCCTCGCCGTCCCCGCGCGGGGCGCGCCCCGAGGTGAGCCGTACGGGGCTGCGGTCGGTGACATTCCAGTCGGCGGCGATGGTGGGGGCGCCGGTGGTCGGGCCCACCGACTCGTTCTCGCTGTCGACGACCGTGATGTTCTGCACGCCCACGTCCGGGCGGGCCGCCGCGACCCCGTCGACCCGGGCCACCTCGGCGGCGAGGGAGGCGGGCAGGGTCTGGACCGCGCCGGTCGGCACGGACGAGGTCAGGTCGTCCTTCGGCTCGATGGAGACGTCCGCCGCCGTCGACGCGAAGAGCCGGTCGAAGGTACGGGTCACCGTGTCCGAGAAGATCAGGCTGCCCGCGACGAACGCCACGGACAGCACCACGGCGAGCGCCGAAAGGAGCAGCCGCCCCTTGTGCGCCAGGAAACTCCTGAGGGTGGCCTTCAGCACCGGGTCACTCCTCGGAGGCGCCGGTTCGGGCGCCGCTCCCGGAGAAGCGCCGCATCCGCTCCAGCACCGCCTCCGCCGTGGGCTCGGCCATCTCGTCCACGATCCGGCCGTCGGCGAGATAGAGCACCAGGTCGGAGTGGGCGGCGGCGTTCGGGTCATGGGTGACCATGACGACCGTCTGGCCCAGGCTGTCGACGGCCTCGCGCAGGAAGCCGAGCACTTCGAGGCCGGCCCGTGAGTCCAGGTTGCCGGTCGGCTCGTCCGCGAAGATCAGCTCGGGCCGGGAGGCGAGCGCGCGGGCGCAGGCGACGCGCTGCTGCTGGCCGCCGGAGAGCTGCGCCGGCCGGTGCTTCAGCCGTTCGCGCAGCCCGAGCGTGTCGATGATCCGGTCCAGCCACTCCGGATCGGGTTTCTGCCCGGCGATATCCATGGGCAGGGTGATGTTCTCCAGCGCGTTCAGCGTCGGGATCAGGTTGAACGACTGGAACATGAACCCGATCCGGTCGCGCCGCAGCCGGGTCAGCTCCCGGTCCTTGAGGCCGGTGATCTCGGTGTCGCCGATCCACACCTGACCGGCCGAGACGGTGTCCAGACCCGCCAGACAGTGCATCAGCGTGGACTTGCCGGAACCCGAGGGACCCATGACGGCGGTGAACCGGCCGCGCGCGATGGCCACGTCCACCGAGTCCAGGGCGAGCACGGCCGTCTCGCCCGAGCCGTACGCCTTGGTCAGCGCGCGGGCGCGGGCGGCGGGCCCGTCGGCCGGGGCGGGTGCCGGGGCCGGACCCGGGGCGGGACCCGCAGCAGGTGTGGACAAAACAGCCTCCTCGCTCACGCGGACTGGTTCGGCTCGCTTCTTCCCGTCTGTCCGGCCGAGGGTAGTGTGACCCGGCGCACAGCCGGTATCGCTTTTCGATTCCGGTGCGCCCTTGCCGCTGCTAGCGGTCCGGCGCTAGCGTCGAGGTATGGCGAAGACCCAGTTGAACGTGCGGGTGGACGAGGGCACGGCCCAGGCCGCCCGGGAGCGGGCCACGGCCCGCGGCATGAGCGTCAACCGCTACATCGAGGAACTGGTCAGACGCGACGCGGGCGAGGTCGGCCACACCTTCGTCGAGGCCGCGGCCGACTTCATGAAGCGGTACGAGGGCGTCTTCGCGGAGGAGTTCGGCGCGGAGCGCGAGGGCGGCGCGCGCGAAGGTCGTCGCTGATCCCTTGAACGATCTCCGCATCGACCTCGCCTGGCTCCTCATGCTCGCCGAACAACGCACCCCGGGGGACCCCCAGGTCACCGACTGGGGCGCCCTGGTCGCGGCGGTCGCCCGCCACCAGGCCGAGATCTTCGACGTCCCCGTCTACGACGATGCCGCCGCCCGCGCCGCGTCGCTCCTCCAACTCCTCATCCATGTACCGGCGTTGGAGCGGTCGAACGCGCTCTTCGCGGTTGCCGTGGCGTACGCCTATCTCGTCGCCAGCGGTGTGAAGGTCGCCACCACGCCCGAACAGGTCCGGGCCCTGGCCCAGTTGGTCGCGAGCGGTGAGGCGGGCGTCCAGGACATCGCCCGCGAACTGCGCCGCTGGAGCCTATGAGGGCCGCACGGCGCTCCCGAGCACACAGTAGGAGTACGGCAGCCTCGGCCCCTCCCCCGGGAGCGTGATCCGGCGGTACGGTCCGAGCACGAACCCCGCGTCCCGCAGCGCGGCCACGGTGTCCCGGGTGAGATGACAGCCGCCGACGAGCGGGGGCCACACCGTACGGTCCAGCACGCGCTGCGTGACCCGCATCGCCCGCCCGCCACCCGGCCCGTGCTCCAGGAACCGCACCTCACCCCCGGGCCGCAGCACGCGCCGCAACTCCCCGAGCGCGCGCGGCACATCCCGCACGCTGCACAGCACCAGAGACACCACAGCGCCGTCGAACGCCTCACTCTTGACCGGCAACGCCTCCGCCACCCCCGGCACCACGTCCACGGGCACCTCGGCCCGCAGGGCCGCCTCCCGCGCCAGCTCCCTGAGCCGCCCCTCCGGCTCGATGGCGACGACCTCACTGACGGCACGGGGATAGTGCGAGAAATTCATCCCGTTCCCGGCCCCCACCTCGATGACCCGCCCGGCCAGCCCACCGAGCAACCGCTCCCGCACGACCCCGAGCCCGCCCCGCGTCTCGGCGGCGACACTGAACCGGGCATAACAACGCGCGAACACCGGATGCCGCACGGCGCCACCGGACCGTCCCGCCATGACGACCTCCACCGGAGAACGACGAGCCTCACCCTCAGTCTCCCCCGCGGAGGCCCACGACACCTCACAGCCGGGGAGCCCAGCGGCAACGCACGACGGTCCCGGCCCTCGGCACGGAGCGGGGCACACACCCGGCCACGGGCTATGCCGCCGCGCCGCCGTCCGCAGGGGGCCCCGGGCATCGGTCCGTGCGGGGCGCCCCGCGTGCCACGCCGAGCCGCATCCACGTCGGCGGGCACCGCGCCGCGCGCCGCGCGCCGCGCGACGCGCGACGTCGGCACCGGCCGTCGGCGGGTCGGGTCCGGTGGGTTGCCCGAGGGGTGCCCTCAGGGTGGGGCCGCCGCGGTCCGGGCGGTACTTGACCGTCCTGCGCCGGGTGGAGCACCCGCCCGTGCCGGGGCGGCCCGGGGCCATCCGCATCGCGCGCCGTCGGCACCGGGCGGTGTGCGCTATCACCCCCCCGCATGCCATACCGAGCCGTCGTCCGCACCGGCGGGTCCAGCGGCGCGCGACACAGGCGCCGGCCGTCGGCCGGTCGGGTCTGGGGGCCCGAGGGGTGCCCCGGGGTAAGTCCGCGGGGGGCGTGGGGCGGTACGTGGCCGCCCCACGCCGCGTCGGGCCCCGCCCGCACCGCCCCGCCGGGACCGGCGGTCAGTCTGCTGTCGGTCCGGCCGTCGCTCGGCGGCGGAAGGCGTCCGCCTCCCAGTTGCCGTCCAGGCGGGGGGCCAGCCAGTTCGGGGCCTCGGTGCGGAACGAGCGGGGTGGGAGGGTGCCCACGCCCAGGGGGATCGCGCCCAGCAGGGGGGCGGCCGCCACGTCCGGGAGGTCGGTGACGTTGCAGCGCATCGCCAGGTCGGGGGAGTCGGGCCAGCCGCCGATCACCACGCCCAGCAACTCCAGGCCGCGGCGCCGTAGTTCACGGGCCGTCAGCTCGGTGGTGTTGAGGGTGCCGAGGCCCGCCGTCGCCACCACCAGGACCGGAGCCCGGAGGGCCTCCGCCGCGTCGGCCAGCGTGCCGCCCGCGTCGTCGAAGCGGACGAGGAGACCGCCCGCCCCCTCGACCAGCACCAAGTCGTGCTCCACGGCCAGCTTCTGGGCCGCCTGCACCACGTCGTACGGCCGCACCGGCGCCATGCCCGCCCGCCGGGCCGCCGTGCCGGGCGCCAACGGCTCCGGATAGCGGGCCAGTTCGGCCGTCGTCACCGCGCCCGCGAGCCGCGCGACCTCGTCCGCGTCGCCCCGCTCGTCCGGCCGTACACCGGTCTGCGCGGCCTTCAGGACGGCGACCGTACGGCCCGCCGCGAGCGCGGAGGCGGCGACGGCCGCCGTCGTGACGGTCTTGCCGACCTCCGTGCCCGTCCCCGTGATCACCAGGATCGGCATGCTCATCCCTCCCGCGCCGCCGCGCACACCGCGCGCGCGATCCGGGCCACGTCGACGTCACCGGTGACGTACGGCGGCATCGTGTACACCAGGTCACGGAAGGGGCGCAGCCACACGCCCTCCCGTACGGCCGCCGCCGTGGCCGCCCGCATGTCCACCTCGTGGTCGAGCTGGACGACGCCGATCGCGCCCAGGACCCGGACGTCACGCACCCCGGGCAGGTCGGCGGCCGGCGCCAGCCCCTCCCGCAGGCCCGACTCGATCCGCTTGACCTCGGCCAGCCAGTCCTGGCCCAGCAGCAGTTCGACCGAGGCGCAGGCGACGGCCGCCGCCAGCGGATTGCCCATGAACGTCGGCCCGTGCGCCAGCACCGGCACCTCGCCCCGCGAGATCCCGTCGGCCACCCGGGACGTGCACAGGGTCGCCGCCATCGTCAGATAACCGCCGGTCAGCGCCTTGCCGAGGCACATCACATCCGGTGTCACCGCCGCGTGCCCCGCCGCGAACAGCGCGCCCGTACGGCCGAACCCGGTCGCGATCTCGTCGAACACCAGCAGCACGTCGTGCGCGTCGCACGCCTCGCGCAGCACCCGCAGATACCCGGGGGAGTGGAACCGCATCCCGCCCGCGCCCTGCACCACCGGCTCCACGATCACCGCGGCCAGTTCGCCGGCGTGCCGCTCGATCGCGGACCGCAGCAGCTCGGCGTACCCCTCGTCGTACTCCACGGGCGGCGCGTCCACGAAGACCTGGCGCGGCAGCACCCCGGTCCACAGGTCGTGCATCCCGCCGTCCGGGTCGCACACCGACATCGGCTGCCAGGTGTCGCCGTGGTAGCCGCCCCGCCAGGTCAGCAGACGCCGCTTGGCCGGCCGCCCCAGCGAACGCCAGTACTGGAGGCACATCTTCACCGCGACCTCGACCGACACGGACCCCGAGTCGGCGAGGAACACATGCTCGAGACCCTCGGGCGACATGTCGACAAGGTGCTTCGCCAGCCGTACGGCGGGCTCGTGGGTGAGCCCGCCGAACATCACATGGCTCATCCGGCCGAGCTGCTCGCGCGCGGCCTCGTTGAGCACCGGGTGGTTGTAGCCGTGGATCGCCGACCACCAGGACGACATGCCGTCGACCAGCTCGCCCGAGCCGTCCGCGAGGCGCAGCCGGACCCCGCTCGCCGACTCCACGACGAGCGGTTCGGCCCGGCCCGGCATCGGACCGTAGGGATGCCACACATGCCGCCGGTCGAGGTCCAGCAGTTCGGTGACGGGCAGTTCAGGCATTGGGCGCGAGATCCGTTCCGGTGCCCCGGCGGCGTACGGCGACCAGATCGGGACGCGCATCGCCGACGACGGGCTCGGAAGCCGTGGCGACGACGGCAGCGGCCGCCTTGTCGGGCGCCGGGGCCGCGGCCGGCACGGATCCGCACACACCACCGCCCCCGCCCCCCTCGTGCGACCCGCAACCACCGCAGCCACCGCACCCGTCGCCCTCCGCGTGCGACGACCCGCAGCCCCCGCCCCCGGCCCTCGCCGCCCGGTGCTCCGGCAGGGTCACCTCGCCCGTGCCCTCCACCTCGAACCCGGCGTCCGCGATCATCTCCAGGTCGGCCTTGCCCGCCTGGCCCTCACTGGTGAGGTAGTCGCCGAGGAAGATCGAGTTGGCCAGGTGCAGGGCGAGCGGCTGGAGCGTGCGCAGATGCACCTCGCGGCCGCCCGCGATCCGGACCTCGATGTCCGGGCAGACGAACCGCACCATGGCGAGGACCCGCAGACAGCGCTGCGGGGTGAGGTTCCACTCCTTGGCCAGCGGGGTGCCCTCGAACGGGATGAGGAAGTTGACCGGCACCGAGTCCGGGTCCAGCTCGCGCAGCGAGAAGACCACGTCGACCAGGTCCTCGTCCGACTCGCCCAGACCGGCGATCAGACCGGAGCACGCCGACAGCCCCGCCGCGTGCGCCTTGCGCACCGTGTCCACCCGATCGGCGTACGTGTGGGTGGTCGTGATGTCCCCGTAGGTCGCCTCGGAGGTGTTCAGGTTGTGGTTGTAGGCGTCCGCGCCCGCCTCGCGCAGCCGCTCCGCCTGGCCCTCGGAGAGCAGGCCGAGACAGGCGCACACCTCGACGCCCTCGTTCTGGTCCTTGATGGTCTTGATGGTCGCCGAGACCCGGTCCACGTCCCGGTCCGTCGGCCCGCGCCCGGACGCCACCAGGCACACCCGCTTGGCGCCCCCGGCGAGCCCCGCCGCGGCCGCCTCGGACGCCTCGTCCGGCTTCAGCCAGGTGTACTTGAGGATCCCGGCGGTGGAGCCGAGCCGCTGGGAGCAGTAGGAGCAGTCCTCGGGGCACAGCCCCGACTTCATGTTGATGAGGTAGTTCAGTTTCACCCGTCGCCCGAACCAGTGGCGGCGCACCTTCCCGGCCGCGGCCACCACGTCCAGCACGTCGTCGTCGGAAGTGGCGAGGACGGCCAGGGCTTCCTCGCGGGTCGGCAGTTCGCGCCGAAGCCCCTTGTCCACCAGCGTGTTCAGCAGGTCCATGAGAGCCGATCCTGTCCTACGGACCCGCCTCGGGCCAAGGTAGGGATCACACAACACACCCCGTTCGAGGTGTGGGTATTGCCACACCGTGGGTAGCGGTCGCTGCGACTAGTGTCTGTCCGCTATCTACAAAAGCCCTGGATCGATCCGTATGAGCCCCGGATCGACGAAAGCCCCGGAGGAGCCATGGCGTTCGGCTGGATCGACGAGCAGGCGGAGCTGCGCCGCCGCGCGGGCCTCGTACGGACCCTGCGGCCGCGCCCCGCCGAGTCGCCGCTGCTCGATCTGGCCAGCAACGACTACCTCGGCCTCGCCCGGCACCCGGAGGTCACCGAGGGCGCCGCGGCCGCCGCCCGCACCTGGGGCGGCGGTGCGACCGGCTCGCGCCTGGTCACCGGCACCACCGAACTCCACGGCGAACTGGAGCGGGAACTCGCGGACTTCTGCGGTGTCGAGGCCGCGCTCGTCTTCTCCTCCGGGTACGCGGCCAACCTCGCCGCGGTCACCGCGCTCGCCCCGCACGGCTCGCTGATCGTCTCCGACGCGGGCAACCACGCCTCCCTCATCGACGGCTGCCGGCTGGCCCGGGGCACCACCCAGGTGGTGGCGCACGCCGACCCCGACGCCGTGCGCAAGGCGCTCGGCACCCACGACGGCCCTGCCGTGGCGGTCTCCGACACGGTCTTCTCGGTCGACGGCGACGCCGCCCCGCTGGCCGCCCTCGCGGCCGCCTGCCGGGCGCACGGGGCCGGACTGGTCGTCGACGACGCGCACGGCCTCGGCGTCCTCGGCGACGGCGGCCGGGGCGCCCCGTACGCGGCGGGGCTGGCGGGCGCCGAGGACGTGGTCGTCACGGTCACGCTCTCCAAGTCGCTGGGCAGCCAGGGCGGCGCCGTGCTCGGGCCCGCGCGCGTGATCGACCATCTGGTCAACGCGGCCCGGACGTTCATCTTCGACACCGGTCTCGCCCCGGCGGCGGCCGGCGCGGCCCTCGCCGCGCTGCGGCTGCTGCGCCGCGAGCCGGAGCGGGCGGCACGCGCGCGTGCGGTGGCGGACGAGCTGTACGCCCGGCTGACGGCGGCGGGCCTGGAGGCGGTACGGCCGGACGCCGCGGTGGTCTCCGTGCGCGCCCCGTCCCCGGAGAAGGCCGTACGGTGGGCGGCGGACTGCCGTGCGGCCGGACTGGCCGTGGGCTGCTTCCGTCCGCCCTCCGTGCCCGACGGCGTCTCACGCCTCAGGCTGACGGCCCGTGCGGACCTCTCCGGGGCCGAGCTGGAACGCGCTGTACGGGTGATCGACGAGACGCGGCCATGAGTCGGCGTGACACGGCCGTGCGTCGCCGGTGACGGACCGGTGGTGCTGGTCGGTCACCAGGGCGGTCGGTGGCGGGTCGGTCAGCGGAACGCGGCGGTGAAACCCGACCAGCTCTCGGGGGAGAAGAGCAGGGCGGGCCCGGCCGGGTCCTTGGAGTCGCGTACGGCGAGCAGTCCGGCCCATGGCCCCGCGGCCGGCCGGGCGGTCTCGACGCAGTTGTTGGCTCCGGTGCTGTAGCTGCTGCGGAGCCAGGTCACCCCGGGCAGACGGCCGGGGTCGGTGTGACGGGGGACGTTCCGGGGCAGTGCCGTCATGGTGCCTCCTTACGCGCCGTGGGCCAGCGCGGAGAGGTGTTGGAGGGTGTCCTCGGGCGAAAGCGCGTGCGCCCGGAGGGCGTTGAAGGCTTCCGTGTACGCCTCGAGGTCTTCTTTCCGTTCGAGATAGAGGCTACTCGTCAAGTGGTCGAGAACAACCACATCCAGATCGGAAGCGCTCGAAAACGAGAAGATGACGAAAGGCCCGGTGACGCCGATGTGCGCTCCGGCGGCGAACGGCAGTACCTGGAGCCGCACATGGGGCAGGCGCGCCGCCTCCACCAGCCGGTGGAGCTGCTCCGCCATCACCTCGCGGCCGCCCACCTGACGCCGCAGCACCGCCTCGTCCAGCACCGCGCTCAGCTCCATCGGCGGGCTCCCGTGCAGCACGTCCTGCCGGGCCAGCCGTACCTCCACCAGCCGGTCGAGCTGGGCCTCGTCGACGCCCTCCACGGCGGCGCGGGTCACCGCGCGCGCGTACCCGGGGGTCTGGAGGAGGCCCGGCACCACCGTCGTCTCCAGGGTGCGCATCGCGGTGGCCTGCGACTCCAGGCTGATGAAGTCCCGGTAGGCGGGCGGCAGGATGCCGCGGTAGGCGTGCCACCAGTGGTCGCGCTCCCCCTCGCCGCCGTCCGCGCCGGCCAGGGCGAGCATCAGTTCCCGCAGCCGGGGATCGGTCACGCCGTAGGCGTCGAGCAGTAACCGCACATCGGCCGGTTTCGCACCGCTGGTGCCCGTCTCGATCCGGCTCACCTTCGACTGGTGCCAGCCCACGAGCCGGGCCGCCTCGCCGCTGGTGAGGCCCGCCCGGGTGCGCAGGGTGCGCAGTTCGGCGCCCAGTTTCCGGCGGCGCACCGCGGGACCGTGCTGCATGGGCTCCTCCTTACTCCGCACGGGACGCCCCCGCACGGTCCGCCCCGGCAGAGTTCACCGCATCGGGCGACAGATATATGCATATCTTGGTGGATCGCCCCCGTGACCGGTCCGCTGGTGGCAGTCTGGCGACGAAGCACCAGTCCGGGACCGTACTCGAACCATCCGCACCGTGTCGGGTCCCCGGTCCCGTGGGAAAGGGACGACGTCGCCATGGCAGACCATCTGGAAGCATCCGTCACTCTGCCGAGCGATCCCGCCTCGGTCTCCACGGCCCGCGGCTTCGTGGCCGACACCCTCGGGGAATGGGGCCTGCCGGCCGACTCGGAGGCCGCCGACACCATCCGGCTCATCGTCTCCGAACTCGCCACCAACGCCGTACAGCACACGTTCGGCCAGTCACCCACCTTCACGGTGGACCTGGCGCTCGGGCGTGACGAGGAACTGCGCATCGGTGTCACCGACAGCCATCCGCGCTTCCCCAGACGACTGCCGGCCGCCGTCCAGCAGGACAACGGCCGAGGCATGGTGATCATTCGCTGGCTGACCGCCGAGTGCGGCGGAAAGCTGGGGGTGCGCCCCACGCGCGAGGGCGGCAAGACGGTCACCGTCCACCTCCCGTGGCAGATCCGGCCGGAGCCGGTCGCGGGCGTGGCGGTGGCCGCCCCCCTGGAGGGCGAGAGCCCGGGGCGGTGACGGCGCCTCAGGGACGCCGGCACCACCCCGCGACTCAGCGCACCCGCCCGTACCAGACGCTCTTGGTCCAGATCTTCTGGAGCTTCACCACGTCCCCCGTCTTGGGGGAGTGCCAGATCTTGCCCTTACCCGCGTAGATGCCCACGTGGTAGACGCTCGACCCCGAGTGGAAGAACACGAGGTCACCGGCCTTGCGGCTGGACGCCGAGATGTGGCGCGTCTTGTTGTACTGCTGGGCGGCCGTACGCGGCAGCTTCTTGCCCGCCTTCTTGTACGAATACTGCGTCAGCCCGGAGCAGTCGAACCGCTTCGGCCCGGTGGCGCCGTACCTGTAGGGAGCACCCTTCTTCGACGCGGCGATCTGGAGCGCCTTCGTCGCCGGGGTGGCGGCCGCGGCGTCCGATGCGACACCCGGCACCACGATCGAACCGCCGACGGCGGCGATGGCGAAAGCCGAGGCCGTGCCGGCCCGGGCCATGAGCGACGGGACACGATTCAGCGCAGTCATGCGCAACCCTTCGTCAGCCGCCTGTGAAGGATGACCTGTCGGATTCGGGCTGGCGAAGTTGCCCGGCCGCGGTTGCGGCTTCACCCCAAGGGCTGCTCGGCCCGGTCATGGCGTGACCGTCCCGGCGACCCGTCGTGCTTGGGTCCTCCACTCCTGCCGATGCACTCCTGTCGACCGGTCATCCGGGCGGCGGCAGGACTCGGCGTCCGCCCGGACCGCCCCGCCGCTTGTGGCGGGGGCTTGTCGTCAGACAGGGATCTTGACTCACGGATGTCCGAAAATCCCAATGGAATCGGGGATTTGTGGGGTTACTCACCACTCACCCGTTCGGGTGGACACCCTGATGCCGTATCAGGTGTCAAGGGTGCCAAAGGGCCCCGGACCTGCGCCGGAACCCTCACTTCCGCCCTCGGGGAGGGGCGCGTGCGCAAGTGCGACGGGCTCTCGACCGGAGGTGCGAATACGCCGGACGGGGGTAACCCGTCTGGTGCGTTTCGTGTCCCGCCCGCGCGTCGCGTCCGGGGTGCGGACGAGGCGGTCCGTACGGTCCCCCGTCAACTGTCCGAGCGCGGCGGCAGCGTGACCCGCGCGGTACGGCGCTCGCCGTCCAGGACGCGCAGCGCCCGCGCGAGCGTCGGCGCGTGCAGCTCGCTCTCGCCGCGCTGGTGCATCAGCGTCAGCGCGTCCCGCAGCTCGGCCGCGCGGGCCACCAGCGCCTGTGCGGCCCGCAGGCCGCGGTACGTGTCTCCGTGGTGCGCGGGATTGATCCGGCCGAGCTGGTCGACGACGTCCAGATAACGGTCGATCAGCTCGGCCTCGGCCCGGGTCAGCGCGGGCAGCGGCGGCAGCTCGGGAACCATCCCGGCGTCCCCCCTCCATCGGTGACGGTGCGTCCGTAAAAAATGTACAGGACGTACGTCGCGTTAGACTGGGCTCACATTCTAGTGATCACTAAGAAGTGCCAGTTCAGAGGCGCTATTTGGTTGTGCGTGAGGGTTGTTCTCTCACGGGATCTCACATGGCCGTCATGCGGCCACTTCGTCCCCGAACCCCAGCAGCACCGTCAGATGATCCGATGCGGTGCGGAGGTCGTCTGGGCTGGGATGGACGTACACCCGTTTGGTGAAGGCTGCCGAGACATGGCCCGCCCAGGCGGCCAGGATGACGTCTGGGACGCCGTTGACGGCCAGGAACGTCAGGCAGGAGTGCCGGGCGTCGTAGAGGCGCACCCGGCGAAGCTCCAGCCGCTCCATCAGCGCGTAGGCGCGCTCGCGGAGGTGGCGGGTCGTCAGGGCCTGGCCGATGTGGTCGACGAACACGTAGCCCGAGGAGGCGTAGTACGAGCCCATGGACATCTCCTCGATCTCTTGGAGCGCCTTGAAGGCGAGCAGCGCCTGCCGCACCGGCTCTGGCAGCGGCAGCACCCGCTCGCCGGCCTCCGTCTTCGTGTCCTTTTCCAGCACCTCGGCGTTGCCGATCATCGTGCGGGTGTTGTCGATGGCGAGCGTGCCCGCGTCCAGGTTGATGAGCGACCACCGCAGGCCGGCCACCTCGGCGGGACGCAGGCCCATCAGGCAGAGCATGAGCGGGGCGAACAGCCGGTCCTCACGGATGCCGATCAGGAAGTCCTTGACCTCCACCACGTTCCACGGCTGCACCCGCCTGTTGGCGCGACGGTCCTCCTTCCAGGCCCGGCGCGGGATCTGCACGTACAGCGCGACGTTCGCGTGCACGTACTTCCGGACCACCGCCCAGCCGAGCGCCTCCCGCAGGCGAGCGAGAACCCCCTGAGCGGTGCTCGGCCGGATCCCCGTCCCCGGCTTCCCGCCACGGCGGCGCGCGCCCACCAGCAGCCACGCCACCATCGACTCGACGTCGTCGTCGGTCAGCTCCTGGACACGGATGTGTCCCAGGTACTCGCGCACGTGGACCAGCGCGTTGCGGTACCCGTACATCGTGCTCGCTTCCAGGTCCCGAGCCTTCTTGTCGAGCCACGCGTCGAGCAGCTCGGCCACCGTCATCTTGTTCGGCGCGACGAAGGACCCGGTGGCCTTCTGGCTGACGATACGGGCGTACTCCTCCTGCGCCTCTTTCCTCGTGTCCTTCGTGACGGTGAGCTGCTTGCGTTTGCCGTTCTCGTCGCGCCCCGCGTCGACCACGAACCGATACCGGGTTTTGCCGTTCTGCAGGATGACCTTCTTGATCTCGGCCACTCCTCCCCTTCCTCTGACTAGCCCGCCCGCCCCTTTCGGGCCGGCGGCAGAAAGCCCCTACGTCGGGCCTCGAAGATCCAGCGGTGGACTGTTGTCGTTGGTACGCCGGCTTCCTCCGCGAGCACCTTTGCCGGCGCCGCGGTCTCTCGGACGGCGTCGTTGTAGACCTCAGCAACCCTGCGGTAGAAGGCGTCCGGGTCTGTCCCATCTGGACGCGCCAGCGGTTCACGCTGCGGCGCGGCCTCAGGCGGGGGAAAACTCGGTCGAGGCGAACGATCGAGGTACGTCGAAAGCGCTGTGTCCAACTGCTCGGATTCCGCCCGAAACGGCGTCACCCCCTCGGGCGGCCCTTGCGTCGCGCCCGACTGGCGCGCGAACAGGGCGGCCGTCACCGTGCGCGTATTCAGTAGGGACTCGATGCGAGCGATGGGAATCGACTTCAACGCGGCCGAGTCCAGAGCCTCGCTGACCAGGATGAGGTTCCCCACCACCCAGCGTCCATCCTTCTCGACGGCCTTGATCAGGATGCGCGGTACAACGTCGGGAAAGGCGACCTCGAACCAACCTGGGGCTCCGGTTTCTTGGACGTACATGCGGCCCACCGTAGAGATAGGCAGGTGTCCGCACAAGTCCACCACGGTCCACCGCATAACCCAACCAGACTTGTGCGGATAGGTTTCTCCGTGATTAGCTCCCCTGGAAGCCGCGTAAGTTTCGCGGTTCTTCGGATCAAGGGGAAGTACCCATGCCTGAAGACACTCAGATCCTTCTGTCTCCGGAACGCGCTGCGGACCGGATGGACCTGGGGCGGTCGAAGATCTTCGAGCTGATGGCCGCGGGCGAGCTGGAGTCGGTACTCATCGGCCGTTCTCGCCGCATCCCTCTGGATGCCCTGAGGGCCTACGTCGAACGACTCCGTGCCGACCAGTCCAATGCGGGTGCCTGATGAGCGCCGCGCCCACGCTCGACGAAGTGCGCGCCTGGCCCGCCACGGTCGGCGTGCCGGAGGCCGCGCGCGCCATCGGCGTATCGAAGTCCCACCTGTACGACATGGTCCGCAGGGGTGAGGCGCCGCTCACGGTCCTCACCTTCGGCTCCCGCCATCGGATCGTGACGAATTCGCTCATCCGCCTCCTCGAAGGCGCATGAGACGGCCCTCTGTTGGGCGCCGGTGTTAGCCGCACCGACGGCCACGCAGAGGGCCTGAGAAACCCCATCTGACCTCTGACAGCCGAACGGCGGCGCGGGCCGTACACCCGTTGCGCCGCCGTCCTGAAAGGAGCTTCGTGAACACGATGCCACATCAGCCGCAGGCGGGCGAGACGCTCGCCGACCAGGCCTACGAGGAACTCCTCGCCGCCGACCAACTCACTACGGCCGAGCGGTTCGCGGCCGGGCTTCGCGGTCGCGGCGAGGGCCGTCTCTGGGTGTGCTCGGTGCCGTCCCCGCACATGCTCGCGGTCAACACCGGCCGGGACGAGGACGAGATCGTCGTCGACACCCGCGGCCTCCAGATCACCGAGGCGGGCGAGTGACCACGGCTATGTCGTACACCGAACGCGCCCTGTTCCTCGCCGCGGTGAAGGACCTCGGCGAGGGCGACGAGATCATGGCCGCCACCTACGACCTGTTCGTGGACATGGCGGCGAGCACGCCAGCCCCATGGGCCGACACCGACCCGCACGCGGCCGAGCTCTACCTCGTCAGCCGAGGCACGGACCCGGCGGTCGCCGCCGCGGGCGCGGCCGAGTTCGAGGTCAACTTCCGCGCCATCGTCGCCATGGGCACCGGCGAGCCGGTCCACGACTTCCGGCAGATCGCCGACTGGATCGCCGAGCACGTGGACGCCCGCCAGTGATTGCCCGTCCGGTCGTCGTCGCCCCCCAGCTCGTGCACGGGCGAGGCACGGCGGCCGGACACCCAACCCGCACTCCGTATCCGTCATTGCGAAGCCGCCCCACATCCCCAACCCAACCCGCACTGGCCGGCTCCGCTGTTCGCGACAGGACCACGCACGTGACGATCTACCAGCCGAAGGCCGCCGCCGACGGCACCCCCGTGGGTATCGAAAGCCCCAGTGCCGCCCTCGCCGCAGCCCGCGCGCCATGGCAGCAACTCCGTGAAGCCTTGCGGCAGATTCTCGACGAGCAGCCCACGGACCACCTTGTACGCACCACCGCCCGCCGCATCTCTACCGAGGTCCAGATGACCGCAGACACGGTCATCAACGTGCGGGGGGCGAAGCGATGACGCAGGTCTCCTACGCCGAAGACCCCGTAAGCCTCTGGGCGTCAGCCAGGGTCAGTGAACTCCTCGACGGCCATGGCGACCCGCCGCGTTACGGCGGCCCTGAGTGGCGACGACTGCCCAACAACGACCCGCGCAAGGCCGCCGCGATGATCACGGCCGCCGAGATGTGGCGCAAGTACGGAGACGAGCAAGAGCTGATGGACTGGCTCCGCGACGCCACGCGCAATCACACTTCCCTGGCCAGAAGGCGCACCCTCGCCGAGCTGGACGCCATGGCACGATCGCGACCCGCGATTCCGGTACAGGCCGCGCCCGGCTGGCCGCCCGTCCGCGTCCCGGGCCGGCCCGGCTGGTACCGGCACCTCGTCGACGGCAAGCAGACCGACCGCTTCCACGGGGAGGCGGCCGCGTGACCGATACTTTCGCCCTGGCCGCGAACCTGATGGGGGCCGAGCCCGGCGTGTGTGAGCAGCACGGCCAGTCCCTGCCGTGTCAGCACGTGCAGTGCCAGCCGCGCGCTGTACCCACACCTGTGGAAGACCACCCGGCACACCCGGAGGGCGAGGGACAGCCGCGGTCCCTGCTGCTGCGGCCGGCCTCCGGCATCAGGGTCCGGCCCGTGCGCTGGCTCTGGGACAACACCCCCGAGGGTGAGGCACCGACCAGTCGCGCATGGATTCCCCAGCACTCCCTCGCCATCGCGGCCGGCGGGCCGGGGCTCGGGAAGTCGCAGTTCGCCGTGTGGATGACCGCCCGGATCACCCTCGGCGAACTCCCCGGAGAGCTGTACGGGAAGCCGCGCCCGGTCATTTACGCCGCCGCCGAGGACTCCTGGGCCTTCACGATCGCCCCCCGGCTCCTGGCCGCCGGCGCGAACATGGACATGGTGTTCCACGTCTCGGTACGAGACGACGAACGGCCCTACGCGCGGCTCACGCTACCGATCGACACGTCTCTGTTGGCGAAGGAAGCCGAGCGGTACAGCGTGGCTCTCCTGGTCATGGATCCGCTGCTGTCGTACCTCGACAAGGGGGTCAACGACTACCGGGCCGCCGAGGTCCGGCAGGCGCTGGAGCCCCTCGTAGAGGCGGCCGACCGGCATCGGTTCACGATCCTCGGGCTGGCCCACTTCACCAAGTCCGGCGCGGCCGACCCGCTCGCTCGCGTCGCCGGATCCGGTGCGTTCGGCCAGTTGATCCGCAGCCTGATCGCGTTCGCCAAAGAAGAGGGCGAGCAGGATGAGCCGGACCGGTTTGTCATGTCGCTGGAGAAGAACAACCTCGGCCGGCTCGGGCTCCCGTCGTATGAGTACGCGATTCAGCCCATCACCATCAGCACCGACGAGGGCCCGTCCTACGTCTCCCGGTTCGTCCTCGGCGGTGAAGCGACGACCAGCGTGCGTGAGGTCATGCGCGAGGAGTCCGCGCCCGACACCAACCGCGGTGAGACCAACGAAACCGTCGTATGGCTGCGCGCCTACCTCACGGATCAGGGAGGCTCCGACCTCGCCGCCGACGTGAAGACCGCGGCCAAGAAGGACGGCATCAGCGAGTCCAGTCTCCAGCGCGCTCGCCGGAAGCTCGGGGTGTCGATGCATCAGTCCGGATTCGGCAAGGAACGGCGCTCCACGTGGAGCCTGCCGGAGGCTGTCGCCGAGGACGGAGGCGAGTCGTGAACGCCCGCCCCAATAACCCCCATGGCACACATGGCACGAATGACAGACATGGCCGTGACCTGCGGCGATGCCATACGGGTCAGGTGACACACATGGCACACATGGTGACACGCATGGACGCCCATTCATGCCATTCGAGTCACCGCGTGTCACCCATAAATGTCACCTCAAAACCGCAGGTCATCCCCATGTTTGCCATGTATGTCACTCATTCCCCTTTACGTACAGGGCGACCGGCACCCCACCCCGAACCCTGACCCCAGACTTCCGGCCGTTACCCGGCGGCCGGCCAACTCCACGAAGGGAATCTCAGCATGAGCATCGACTACCTGATGGGCCGCTTCCTCACAGCCTGCAACGCGATCGCCTCGGACTACGCCGACACCCGGATCCGCGGCTACCTGAAGACCCACCCCGACGCCATCTCCGTCTTCCTCAACGAAGTGGAGAGGGTCGCCGCGGAAGTCCGGGCGCAGGTCACCCGAGAGCAAGAGTCCGCCCAGTGGATTGCCAAGGGGTGGGACCCGAAGGCCCGCGGCCTGGAAGAACTCACCCAGTCGGCAGCCGAGTACGCGGAGCACACGTGTAGCTGCGAGTACTGCCTCCACGGCGGCGGCTTCAACGAGTTGGAAGCACTGAAGGCGGAGCTGGAGCGGATCGAGAGCCTGCCAGCCGCTGAGGACGACCGCAGCATCCGATGGGTGCTGGACCGGCTGAAGAACGCCACGGACCCGGAGCAGCCGATCGGGGTGAAAACGATCCGTCGACCGGCCGCCACCACCAAGGGCGACAAGCCGGAGTGCCACAACCACTGACCCGCACGCAAACGGCCGGCCCGCGGGACTCGGGCCGGCCACCCCCAGCACACCACGAGGAGCAACCCATGGCCCGCATCCAGACCGACAACGGCGACACCTTCGAGATCGCCGAAACCCGAGCCCACGACGACGGCACCGGCATCCAGCTCGTGATCACGACCAGCGAGTTCGGCATCGACACCAACACCGCACACCTCCTCACCCCGTCCGAGGCCCGCCGTATCGCAACCGCCCTCACCACCATGGCCAACACGATCGACGCCAACGAATCCGTCCGCCCCGAGGTCGTCACCCTGCTCGCCGGCCTCGACGCCCACGGCAGCCCGGACCAGTGGACCCACAGCAACGGCCGACCGCTCACCGACGCCGAACGCGACACGGCCCTCTCGGCGACAGCAGCCGAACTGGAAGCCGCAGCGGTCCGACTGCGTGACGACAACCGCTGACACCCACCCCGCCCGGCCGTCCACGCGGCGGCCGGGCCATGACCCCATGCAACGACCCATGGAAGCCCTCGGAATTCGCGGACCCATGGACAACCCCTTCAGCCCCCACCCCCACCGAACCCCATCCACCGGAACCACACCGGCCGACCCCATGGACAACACCCGACCACCAACCCCCCGGAGAAGGTGAAACGAAAGTGATCAAGCGGCGCGGCGGACCGTACCCCCACCTCCGCCTCGACCTCGGCATCAAAGTCACGCAGGGGCTCGACGTCGTCCAACTCGTCCTCGGCGAAGGCCGCACCTTCCGCGAAGCCGGTGCCGCCCTCGGCTTGAGCCCCACGACCGCCTGGCGGAGATTCTGGTTCGCGCTCGACCTCACCCTCCCCGAGCGGTACGGCCGCCCGCCCGGACCGATCCCACCCCAACGCGGAACCCGCGCCTGCCCCCGCGGCCGCCCCTACCTGCCCACTCTCGACGGCCCCGGAGGACCGCTCCACCGAGGAGGAAACCTGTGACCACAACCCCCGCAAACCGCAAGGTCGACGCCCTTCTGTGGCTCGCCGGCGGCAAGTCCAACCGGGAAGCCGCTGAGGCCGCGGGTGTGACGGCGGGAACCGTCGCGGCGTGGAAGCGTCAGCCGACGTTCGCCGCCGAACTCGCCGCAGTGAAAGCCCTGTACCAGGAGCGTCCGCAGGACGGCCGGGCGATCGTGGAGCGACTCCAGGCGGCGAAGGAGCGGCTGTCGCCGCCTGCTCCGAAGGTGGTGGCGGGCGGCACCTTCCGGGTGCGCGTGAGTGTCCCGGCTGGGACGTCGGCGCGACAGAGGGAGCGGCTCACCGCGCGGGCGATCGCTGCCGGGCTGCGGGCGGTGCGGGAGGCGGAGTCATGAACGTCGACGACGTCATCGCCGAGAGGATCGCCGCCGCCAAGTGGCGGGCGGCGCAGGAGAAGAAGCGCCGTGCCGAACTCGCCGAAGCCCGCCGCGCGGGGCTCGCTGCCCGGCACGCGGCCAAGCTCGCCCGGCTCGCCCAACTCGGCCTCGACCTGGCCCCACCCGTCAACCCCGACAACCAATCCTGCGCCGCATCCGGCGCCTGAACACCGAGGAGAACCACATGGCCGCGACCACCCTGAACGTCGGCATCATTCGCCCGGGCAGCCCGCCCCTGAACGTCAACCTCGCCCCCAGCCACCTGCCCGCGGACGTCCGCCGGTCCCTCGAGACGCTCGCCCATGCCCACGCAGCCGCTGCCGAGGCGGAGAAGGAACTGGCTGGCGTCCGCGGCGAGGCATGGCACGCGGCGAACGCGAAGGCCGAGACGGCGCGGCAGGCGGCCGGGCAGGCCATGCAGGAGTTCGCCGCTCTCAACGCGGCCAGCAGTACGGCGATCCGCGACTCGGCGCAGGCCGCGTTCAACCAGGCCATCGACCGCGTCAACACGGCCCTCCAGCAGGCCGCCGATGGCCTGGCCGAGGCCGGGCAGGCCGCTGCCCTGTTCCACTCCGTGACCCCGGGGAAGCCGGTGGTCCGCACCGACACCCGGCGGGCGAACGAGGCGCCGGTCCGGCACAAGCTCGCGATGGCCCGCTCGTACCTGAACGACGCCCGCTCGTTCGTCCCCGAAGACCTCGACTGAAGGGGGCCGCTATGGCCAACGCATCTCGCTGGGCGCGCCTGATGGCCGCACGGATCACGAACGGCCCCGAGCCGGAACCGGCCGCTACGGGCCCGGAACAGCCCCTGTGGGCGCGTATCGCGGCCGCCCGGGCCACGGGCCGCTCCGTGGGCGTTCAGGCGCTGAGGGAGGCCCGTGCGGGCAAGCCGGCGCCACGGAAGGAGTGGGAACGCAAGCTGCTCGCCAGGCTCGGCCACGACAGCGGCCCTGACGCCGCGTAGCCCACCACCCCAGGGGCGAGGACAGGCCGTCCGTCGCCTGAATTCACCGCCCGCCGAATTGTGCCCGGTCGCCTTCACAGTGGTCGGGCACCTTCATATCTGCTGCGCCACGCAACGTGCCGCCGTAGCGTTCGCCCATGACCTCAGACGCTGAGAAACGACTTATCGCCGGTGGTTTGGAGATCGAGGAGGTGGACTTCGGCCGCGAAGACGAGCCGGACATCGACGGCTGCGCACTGCTGAGTCAGCGGGATGAAGGGCTTGCTGTGCGGCTGGTGATTCGCCCAGGCCTCGCTTCAGAGTTCCGAGCTGGCTTCGCCGAGTGGGCGCTTCAACGCATCGAGCGGTTCGAAGAGCACGGTCCAGAGCCGGATGGCTGGCAGAAGCGCAGCGACGGAGACTGGCAGCTTTGGGTGCGCCGTCACGTGCTTCCATCCGTCGACTGATCGACCGAAGGCGGAGGATCGCCACCTCAGCACCCTGACTCACGATAATGTTCCTTCTCATGAGCCAGAGTTACGAGGTTGCGATCCCGGACGAAGCCCTTCCCGTAGGCGCGTTGAACGCGAGTCAGCCGCTCTCCGGTGCCGCCCGTGACGCGCTCGCCGCCGGCACCGCCGACTCCACCCGCCGCGCCTACTCCACCGACTGGGCGACGTTCACCGACTGGTGCGCCTCGACCGGACACCTGCCGCTGCCCGCCACACCCGAGTGCATCGTCGAGTACGTCACCGCGCTGACGACCACCCCGCGCCCGAAGACCGGCCGGCCGTACTCGCCCAGCTCCATCGAGCGGGCCGTCGCCGCGATCCGAACCGCGCACACTACGGCGAACCTCGTGCCCCCGTCGACTAAGGGCGCCCGGATCGTCCTGCGCGGCTACCGCGACCGGCTCGCCCGCGCCAAGGATCCCGCCGCCAAGGCCCGCAAGGCGCAGCCGGCCGTGGCCTCGGCGCTGCGCGCGATGCTCGCCGTGCTCGACCGGGACACGCTCATCGGCAAGCGCGACGCCGCCCTGCTGCTCCTCGGATTCGCGTCGGCCGCCCGCGTCTCCGAGCTCGTCGCCCTCGACCTGGCCGACGTCCCCGAGGGCGAGAACGGCATCGAGGCGTCGGTGTACCGCAAGAAGATCAAGTCATTCAGCGACACCGCCGTCCCGTTCGGCAGCAACCCGGCTACCTGCCCGGTGCGGGCCGTCCGTGCCCTACGGGAAGCCATGGCGGGGGTGGGGCGCACCGATGGCCCGCTGTTCGTGCGCGTCGACCGGCATGGCCGTATCGCTCCCCCCATGTACCGCCGCGGCGTACCGATCGGGGACACGTCCGGGCGTCTCACGGCTCAGGCCGCCGCCCAGGTCGTCGAGCGAACCGCCGACGCCGCGGGCCTCGATGGCCAGTGGTCCGGTCACTCTCTGCGCCGCGGGTTCGCCACCGCCGCCAGGAAGGCCGGGCACGACCTCGTCCGGATCGGCCGGCACGGAGGGTGGGCGGACGGCTCCCGCGCGCTGCTCGGGTACATGGAGGACTCCGACCGGTGGGAGGACAACCCCGTCGCCGGAACAGGCCTCTGACGAGCGATACCCCACCCGCCGACGCTGCTCGGGGGTGGGGCATCCGTGTGTTCAGCGTGCGCAGCCAGCGACAGCGGTGAACGGTGATGCAGTCAGGCTACGAGCCGGCACTGACAACGGGTGCTGACCGGCGTCGCTGCCACCAGCTCCACACCCAGCGGGGCCCGTCCCAGTAGACGAGGCGCAGCAGCCAGTAACAGCCGAGCAGCAGCCACCAGCAGAGGACGAGTTCCCACCACAACGCCCAACCCAACAGCTTGATCGAGTACAGGCAGAGCTGGAAGAACCCGCCGGCCGCTCCGAACACCGGTACCGACACCCGTAACGGGCCGATCCCGCCCGACAGCCGCACGCCCATGGTTCGTCCCCCTAGTCACATGCGCACCCTGCGCGAATGCCGGGGACGGTACTCACGGCACCGGTCACGACTCCCGGAATCCCCCGGAACTCACCCGAATGAGACGGTCCGCTTCGCGGTGTTTCCCAAGACCCTCACGGTCGACGGCGAGCCTCATGACCCACGACAGGCGCCCGCCCGGCGGGGCTTGAAGGACTGGCGCAACGGATGATCGCGGCCCGCATCGGACACCGCCACGGCAAGCACCCTGGCCCGCTCGCCCTCGTCCATGCCGAGAGTGTCGGCCAGGCTCTGCGCCACCGACCGCGAAGGGCTGCGGCTGCCGTGCTCCAGGTTGGTCAGGTAGCCGGCCGACAGTCCGGCCTGCCGCGCGGTCTCCCGCACGCCGAGGCCGGTGCGCTCGCGTGCGGCCCGCAGCATGGGGCCGAACTCCGGCGGGGGTGTCCGCCTTTCCCGAACATCCATTGCCACCTTCCGAAGAGACGATTCAAAGGTTCAAGGTCATCTCCCCCTTCGAATCGTAGGTCCGCTGGCGTATCCTGCCAGTAGGACGACCGAGCACAACCGCAGCCGGAGTTCACGGCCGGGATGGCCGCCAGGCGGGATGCCAACAGGACATGAGGCAGCGGAGCAGGGCGTGGTGAAGGAGCGGCCCGGTGGGGAGCCGCGAGGCCGGCGCAAGACGCGCGACGCCAAGCATGTGAGCGGGCCCGCTCGGGCCCGTGCCCACGGGTCTGCCGCCACCATTGCCGCGCCCAGGGAGCCACCGTGCGCCAGTTCTCTGGCCCCCGCCTTCGCGACCAACGACTCCTCGCCGGCCTGAGCGCCGCCGAACTCGGCGAGCGGGTCGGCCGGTCGGAGTCCACCGTGTGCCGCTGGGAACGGGGCCGTACCCAGCCATCCATCAGCTACGCGGACGCGGTGGCCGACGCCCTCGGGATCCGGCTCGACGTGCTCCTCGCCGACGACCGCGCAGCGACGCCAGGGCAACCGCAGATGTGAGGGCCCCGGCCGGGACGTGCTCCGACCGGGGCCAGGATCCCGCCCGCCCCCGTGACGCCTGGGGTGCGGGGCGGGCGGGAGATAGAGGCGGCCGTCCCCGACGGGGGTACAGAGACGGCCGCCGGCTCAGAGGCGGGTACCGATCGCGATGCTGTCGTCGCCTGCCATCCGGAGGATCGCCTGCGTGATGATCCGTAGCCGGTCCGCACTCAGGTCGGTGACAGCGGCGAGCGGCGTTGCCCCGATGGACAGCATGCTGAGCACGAGCCCCAGGAACGAGCGCTGCTCGCCGTCCAGAGGCAGCGCATATTGCTGCCCCATGAGCCGCTCCCACTGGGCGACCGGGCGGCCCTCGTGCTCGACGACGAGGGCCCGTTGGAAGGCGGGCAGGGCGAGGATGGTCCGCTCGTCGGCCAGGGCCTGCGCTGCGATGCGGTCGCGGGGCCGCTTCGAGTTGCGGACGAGTTGATCGCCGAGGGCGGTGAGTTCGGCGTCGTCGTCGGAGGGTGCAGGGGCCTCGAGGTGGGTTGTTGTCACGGGGTGGCCTCCGTGGGGAGTCGGTACCCGCCCAGGCGGAGCGCGGCGGTGAGCACGGTCGGATCGGTGAGCAGGCCCGTACCGTCCGGGCGCGACAGCCAGAACCGTCCGCACGCGTGCCAGCCCGTCGGCGGGCAGTGCAGGACGTGGCCGGTCCGGTGCACGAGGACGGAGCGGACGTCGGCCAGTTCCTCGGCGGCGGCCGGCGGGACGAGCCACCAGGCGCGGTCAAGGGACGGGTCGGCGAGGACCGGGCCCCGACGCTCCTCGCCGATGCGGTTCAGCATCTGCATGCCGGTGACGAGGTGGGTCTCGGCGGCGAGCCAGTGCGGGCCGCAGGCGATGGGGGCGAGGGCTTCGACGTCCCACACTGTGCGGACGAGATCGGGGCGGGGTGAGCAGTCGGCAAGCCACTGGTCCCCGGCCTCGTAGAGTTCGGCGAATCGCATCCGAGGGGGCATGACCAGCACCGTAGGAAGACCGGTTGCGCGGCCGCGCGCCGATTGCGCCGGATTGCGAACCTGCTACAGGGGTTGGTGCGGATTGCTCACGCGAGGTCGAGAGCTGCCCGCGCGCGGGCGATGAGCCGGTGAGCCTGCGGCCCGGTGACGGCACTCTCGTCGAGGCGGTCCCACACCCGCCCGTACAGGGCGACGTCCTCGGCGGATTCGAGGGTGAACTCGGTGTTGATGGTCTCGACGACGACCCGCTCCCCGTCGAAAATCCAGAACCCGTGCTTGGGGGTGAGCTTCAACTGCACCCCGAACGGGACGATGCCGAGGTGCACGGTGCTCATACCGATCAGCCCGACGAGCCGGTCAAGCTGTCCGGCCATCGCCTCGATGGGGCACACCATGGCGTGGAGCGCGCCCTCCCAGATGAGAACGTTGAAGGCCTTGCCCGGCTGGTACAGAACTTCCTGGCGCTGCATGCGGGCGTTGACGGCCGCCTCGGTGTCGCGCGGTGACTGCATGAGTTCGGTGTTGTGGACCAGCAGATGACGGGCGTAGTCCGGGGTCTGGAACAGGCCCGGGATCACGGTGGCCTCGTACCCGCGGACGGTGGCGGTCTGGCGGTACTCGGCGACGTACCGGTCCTGCACGGCCCGGTGGCCGGAGGCGAGTTGACGGCGCCAAGAGCGCTGGTGGGTCTCCAACCCGCGCAGGCGGCTGTGGAGGTCGGCGGCCTCGGCGGGTGTGCCGGCCGCGTGCGCCCACGCGTCGAGGTCGGCGGCTGTCGCGGTCTGCTTGCCGGTCTCCAGCCGGGAGACCTTCGAGCGCTGCCAGCCGAGTCGTTCGGCCATGTCCTTGCCGTTGAGGCCGGCCTCGGTGCGCAGCTCTCGTAGCCGCGCACCAAGGGCGACCCTGGCGCTCTGAAAGTCCGTGCTCACACGGACGAACGTACCTGCGCCCACACCTCAGCAGTAGGGACAGCGACGCGCCAGGCAGCGTCCCGTGCCCGGCAGGCGGCGAGCACCTTGGTGGGGTCGTCGACCAGCTCGACACCGGTGGTGGTGTCGGTGTCGTCGATGTGCATGCGGACCAGGGTGTGGGAGTCGAACAGCCACAGGTCGTAGTCCGGCAGGTCCAGCCGCACGGCCTCGGAGCGGGGCAGGACGCGGATGTCCTCTCCGGCGGCCACGTTCCCGGCCGCAGTCGCCATCAGGAACCGCTGTCCGTCGGTGGGCGGTTCGTCGATGATGCGCACCCGGGAGAAGCGGGCACCCCGCCCGGCCTTCGCGCGCACGTTGACGTTCCAGGGGTGCTCGGGCTCCGGGGCGGGGAGGACGCCACGCATGAACGCCTGGAAGCGTGCCCCCTCGCGGTCGGAGGCGTAGCCGCGGCGGGTCTCCAGCCGGAACGCGGTGTGCTCGAACTCCGCGAACAGGTGGGTGATCTCCTCGAAGGGGATCAGCGGCACGGTCACTCCTTGGGGGCGAAGCGGGTGAGCAGCTCGCGCGGGATGACGACGAACGTCTCGTGCTCGCCGACGTCACGCAGTTGGGCGAGGTGCTCGGGGTCGGTCAGCCGGTCGCCTTGGACGACGATGTCGCCGGTCTCCTCGACCTCGTACAGGGTGGGGCAGTTGCCGTGCTCGGATGTGGTGCCGATGAACTTGAGCGTCATGTCGCCCTCCATCCACGGTGGTTGGAGGTACAGCATGCGCGGGTTGGCGCGGGGCTGCCTGAGGATTGCGGCAGATTGCGTACGAGGAGCCGCCCGAGGGCGGTTGCACGCAAGTCGACGGGCACCAGCAAGCTCCCGGTAGCCCGTCCAGGTGCGGTCCTGGACATCGCGGATGATCCTGAAAGTCCGATGCCCTTGGACGCACCGTCGTGGCGGAAGGAGCTGGCGATGACCGGATTCTCGGACGAAGAGCGATGGGACTTTGATACCAGTGACATGGACTGGCAAGAGGACCGAGTCCAAGCCGCGCGAGACGGGGAGTTCGGGGATCTCTATCGCAATCACCTGGACGTCGCGGTGGTCCTTACCCGATGGGCGAAGGCAGTCGGTGATCAACCCGAGTACGGCACCACTGAGCACGCGCAGGGGTTCATCCAGGCTCTCGAAGAGGTCGCTGCTCGTCTACGGCAGGCCGACTACGTGCCGGGGAACGGAGAGGTGCCCGAGTAGGTGTGTGAGCATGCAACCGCCCCCTACGTGGTCGTGGTGACCATGCAGGGGGCAGGGCTGCACACGCTAACGGGAGGGGCTGGCAGACGGGCCCCGGTGTCGGATCGCCGGACACCCGCAGACCCTCCGCAGGGACCATTTTCGAGGCGCCGGGAAGATGGCCGAAACCCGAAACTTCCCAGCTCACCCCCGATATCAGGGGCGAAACCGGTTTCGGATCAAGGTGAAACCACCACCCCCACCCGAAACCGGCTCAGCGGGCCCTACTCGCCGTCCTCGGCGGCCGGGAGATCGGCGTAGCGGACGCCCTTCGCACCGCCGCAGCACTCCCGGATGGTGAGCTGCCGGGTGGAGATCTTGAAGGGCTTCAGCGCGGCGGACAGCGCGGTCGATGCGGCGGCCGCGTCCATCTCGGTCCAGGGCCGGTACAGGTCGGCCCGGTAGGCGGCGAGGGCCTCGACGATCCGGTGGGAGTGCACCGACTCGACTCCGTCGGGCCAGATGGCGCGGAGGTGGTCGACGATCGTCTCGACGTCCTGTTCCTCGACAACGGCGCCGACCGACTGTCCGGAGAGGGTGCCGGCCGCGGTGCGCAGGGCGAGGGCACGCTTGGCGATGTCCTCGGCTTCGGTTTGCTTGATGAACGCGGCGCGCACGGTGGTTCCTTCGCGGCCGCGGGCGAGGATGCCGGTGCCCTGTTCGTCGATGCTGATGTCGGTGGCGCGCAGCCCGCGGTCGTAGGCCCCTGTGCCGAGCACATTATTGTTCGCCCGCCAGTCCATCACTGCGAGGCACAGCCGGGTGCCGACACTGGAGGAGACGGACGACGGCAGCGAGGGGGCGTCCGGGTTCTGCGTGAGCAGGATGAGGATGATCCCGTACGCGCGGCCCTTCTTGATCAGCCGCGTCGCAAGCGCGGCCGCCTCCTCCTTGTAGTCGGGGTGGGTGAAGAGTTCCTGCACCTCGTCGATGACGATGACCCGGGGCCCGAGCTGCTGCTCGGGGTACTTCTCCGCGAGGGAGCGGGTGACGCGCCGGCCGTCGGGGACCTCGCTGGCGGGCAGCTCCTTGATGAACTTGGCGCGCCGCTGGTACTCCGCGATCCCGGCCCGCATCCCGGCGAGGCCGGCCTCGAGGTCTTCGTCCTCGTCACCGGACACGTACCGGTGGCAGATCGGCTTGACCGAGTCGAGGTCACCCGACCCCTTGAGCTCGTAGATCCACAGTTCGGCCGTCGGGTCGAGGGCGACACCCAGGACGATGGCGAGCGCGCAGGACGTCTTGCCCGAGCCGGGGATGCCTCCTACCAGCAGGTTGGAGTACATCAGGGTGATGGTGACGAGGTTGCCGCGCGGGTCGAAGCCATACGGCAGCGGCTCGTACACGTCCGCCTGGCCCTCGCGCATGAGCGGCCACAGCTTCCGGCCCGCCTTCGCCGGGTCCCGCTGCGCCACCCACAGCACCAGTCGGCCAGGGTGGGCGGTGCGGTCGGCCTCCGGCCACACGGTGGAGATGGGCCGTCGCATCGCGGCGGCCAGGGCGGCGCGCTTCTCCAGGACCGCGGTGGCCTCGACGCCCGGGGGCAGGTCGACCTCGGCACGCCAGCCGGGCCCGTCCCGCATCACCTCCGCGGCGAACTCCACCCCCCGCCTGCCCTTCTTGCCCTCGATGCCGATCGCGGCGAGCGCGTCGAACACCTCGGTGGAGTCGAGGCGGCGCAGCACGTTGGTGGCGACGTAGCGGGTGACCAGCGGCTTCCCGTCGCGCTTCTTCCCGGCCAGGCCGACCAGCGCGGCCCCGGTGACGGCAACGGCCGCAGTCCAGCCGGGGACCAGGAAGCCGCTGACGAGGGTGGTGATGCCGGTGGCGGTGGCGACGGCGAGGGAGGCGACACGGCGCGGCCGTACCCGGCGGGAGTGCTCCCGCGACAGGGCGAGCCACGCCTCGACGTCCGCGCCCGCGGCCGCCTTGGCCTCGACGGGACGCGCCTCGGTGTCGGCGACCCACCGCACCCACCGCACGATCAGCCGGCCCGCGCCGCGCGGGGAGCGCGCCAGCAGCCGGACCAGGTACACGGGCGCCCGCACGGTGTGGAACGCCATCACGTGCCAGCCGTAGGAGAGCGTCCAGCGGGCGGCGTCGGCGAACTCGGTGGTGTCGCGCAGGAACGTCGGGACGACCGGCGGGGCTTCGGCGAGATACGCCTGCCGCTCCGCGAGCCACGTGCCGTCGGGGGCCTTCGGCTCGGGCGGGTCGACGGGCCGGGGAGCCGCGTCCTGGACGACGTCGACGATCGTCTCGGTGAGGGTGTCCTCGACGTCGCGGACGGCAGGCGGGGCGTCCTTGTGGAGCGGGACGACGTTGTTCGACATGCTGGGGGTCCTGTCTCCCTGACGGGGTGATGGGCCCGGGGCGGCCGCCCCGGGGCAGGGACTACTTGCCGCCGTTGATGCGCTTGCGGGCCTGCTCGTAGACGGCCTCGACGCGCCGGTCGGCGCCGGGGGCGCTGCTCGCGCCGCGGAAGATCTGCCAGGCACCGCGGGCGTCCGCGCGCAGGATCGCCCGCTTCTCCGCACCGTTCAGGTCGTCCCAGGTGATGTCGTCCTTGGGCATGGTCACTTCCCCTTCTGGAAGTCGCGCCACAGGGAGCGCAGGACGAGGGCGAGGATCGCCACCGACACGGCGCCGATCGCGACGGCGACGGCGAACAGGGAGGCGACGAGGCCGCCCGCGATCCCGAGGCCGCCGATCGTCAGCCACTTCCGGGCGTCGAACGGCCGGGCCGGCACGGGCGCGGGGGCGATGGTCTGTTGCTGTGCTTGTTGGGCGGCGAGGACGGCGGCGACGATGCGGACGATGTCCGTGTTCTGCGCGGCCTCCAGCGCGGCGGCCTCGGCCTTGGCGAGGGGGTTGGGCTCGGTCATCGCGTCCACCTCCGGCCGGTCAGGTGGGGGCGGGCGAGCAGACCGGCGGTGAACGCGACGGTGACCGGCTGGACGACCGCGGAGACGACCGCGGCCGGGGCGGCGAGCGGCAGCCCGAGGAGCAGCCAGAGCAGGGCCAGCACGGCGCCTGAGGCGAGTGACTTCATGACCGGGCCTCCACGATCTCCCGGCGCAGCTCGGTCGCCTCACGGCGCGAGAGGCCGAGTTCGTCCTGCAGCGCCTTGATGGTCACCGGCCGGCTCGTCGAGGTGACCGCCTGCCGGTTGAGACTGCGGGCCTTTCGCCGCAGCTCGGACGGCGTGAGCGTGACGACCTGGGTTACCACCTGCCTGGGCTGCACGGCGGGTACCGCAGCGGTCAGCTTGCTGCTCAGGTCCGAACTCTTCGTGGCGCTCCAGAACGTCCCCGACTCCAGCGCGGGCACGGACGGGATGACCACCTCGGTGAGCGCCTGCCGCTCGCCGGTCTTGTCCCACTGGTGCCGTAGCAGGGGGTGCCCGCTGGTCACGTCGGCGGTGTCGGGACGGGCGACGAGCGGCAGCACGCGGACGCCGACTGGAACCACCTCAGGCAGCGGACGCGGCTCCAGCTCGGCGATCGGCTGATCGTCGTCGATGCGTTCCACCGTCACCTCGGTGGCCATGCCGGTGGGAGCGGATGAGACTGCCAACCTGGCAGTCTCATCCCGCTCGGCGAGGGCCTGGTGGATCTGCCGCATAAGCGCACCGAAGGCGAGGAGCGCGGCCGTGGGCGGGACCGCGGCCACCACGTAGTCGAGGGGCTCGGCGTGCGAGCCGACCCCGGCCACGTTCAACGCGATCGACCCGCCGGATCCGGCGACGGTGAGGCCCACGGCCCACCAGTCGACTCCTCGGCCGCCGACCGCGGCGCGGAGCATGAGCAGCTCGCCCGCGACGATGAACAGGTCGAGGGTGGCCGGCCACGCCCAGGCGCGGACTTCCTTGCCGTGCATGCCGTGGGCGAGGGCGACCTCGGCGAGGTGCGCGTACGAGAGCCAGAACGCGGCTGCGGTGAGCGCGACGATGACCAGGCCGGCGGCGATCGCCAGGGCTCGGGTCGGGTTGGTCTTCACTCTCCCACTTCCTTCAGGGAGGCGCGGGCGACGAGGTGGGCGCACAGGTTCACGCCGCGCCGGTCGCCGATGCGATGGGCGGTGATCAGGTCGGCGACGATCGCCGGAACGGGAGGGGTCGGCCGGGGCGACCGGCTGGCCGCGCGGATGGCGGCCAGCTCGGTCGGGCGGCGTACGAGTTCGCTCACCGGTGCTCCTCCGTGAGGATCGCGGTGAGCTGGTCGGCGAGTGCGCGGAGCCGATCGGCGTAGCTGTCCAGGGCCCCGGCCAGGCTGTAGAGGTCTGCTGGGTCGAGCGTCATGCCCAGGGGGTGGACGGAGACGCCGGGGGTACGGCCACCGAGACGCGGGGTGGTGGTGCTCGCGTAGGGCGAGGCGACGAGTTCGGCGGTGAACACCTCGATGCCGAGGAAGGTGAGGTCGACGGCCGACCCGACGTGCATGACGTCGATCCGGGCGCTGTCCGGCCGGTGGCCGGCATGCCCGGCGCACCAGGACGGTTCCGGGAGGGTGATCCGACCGTGGTCCTCGGTGACCAGCGTGACGGTGCGCGGCTCGCGGCTCATCGACCCTCACCCGACCCCTTGGCCTGCTGCTCGGCGAACGTCCGGTACGTGACCGGCGTCTGCTCGGCGTAGGCACGCACATCCGCCGCGTCCCGGTTGATCGCGACCTGCGGGTGGTTGAGGACCGATTCGAGGAGGACCCGCACGTGCGTCACGCGGTGCTCCATGAGGCGCTGGTAGGCCCGCTCGTCGTCGGGGTCGGTGGACGGCAGGGGCACGTTCAGGGACTCGGCGAGGGCGGCGAACAGGTCGAGGACGGGCTGAGGCAGGTCGGCGGGGATGACGTCCGCGGTGTCCCGCATGGCGGTGCGGCTGGGGATGGGGCAGGTGTCGGTCATCGCCGGGCCTCCTTGCGGAGGGTGCCGGTGACTCCGGCGGCGGTGACGCGCACCGTTAAGGTGCGGCCGTCGTGGCGGCGGATGATCCCGGCGACGACAAGGCGTCGGCCGGGGACGGCCCGCACGAGGCGGGCCGTCTCGGGCTGGTTCGTCACCGGGCACCCCCGACGGGGCGGCCGGGACGGGCGCGGTGGCTGGTGAGGAGATCGGCGATCTCGCAGACGCGGGCCTTCGGGTCGGGGGCTTCGGCGATCAGCTCGACGAGCAGGTCGTGGAAGGCGTCCCAGTTGGGGCTGCCGAGCCCGGCCGCGGTGCCGGCGGCCTGGCCGGCGCGGAGCTGGGCGATGATCCGGTTGGCGGCGGTGCTGAGGGTGGCGGTCACCGGACACCCCCGGACTGCTCGGCGGACGGCCGGAGCTGTTCGAGGCGGGCCACGATGTCGGCGGCGATCCGGTCGGCCAGCTCCGGCGTGTACACGTCGGGCATGGCGGTCCGCAGCGCGCGGTGCACAGCCGCGGGCGTGGCGGGAATGACGCGGTTGAGGTCGAGGGCGGTGCTCATCGCGTACCCCCGGACTGTGCGGCGAGGTTCCGGATCCGGCGGGGCATGTCGAGGGCGGTGGTCCGGATGGTGTCCGGGTCCGCGCCTTTCTCCAGCCCCTCCACCAGCAGGTCGAAGACGAAGCCGTAGCCGTCGCCCGCCTCGGCGCGGGCGTGCTCGACGGCCGTGTGCGCCCGCAGCCAGTTCGCGACGGCGGCCGTCAAGACCTCGGCCTGCTCCGGCGTCGACTTCGTGACCCGCAGCACCTGGGGGGCGACCTCGGGCCAGGCGGTGCAGATGTCGTCCATGGTCGCGGCCGGGTCCGGCGTCTTGCGGGCCTCGGCGGCGGTGGTGTTGGCGACGTAGCGGGCGGCGGCCAGGGCGGTGATGCGGGGCTCGTCGGTGGTGGCGGGCAGTTGGGGGTCGGCCTGGCAGGTCTCGGCGTGTGCCTTGGCGTCGTCACGGGCGAACGGCAGGCTCGCGTACCCAGGCTTGCCGGTGTGGCCGGTGGTGCATTCCCAGCGGTAGGGGCTGGTTCCGTGCCCGCCTGCGGTGACGTTCACGGTGGCGCCGTGGCGGGTGGGGAACTGCATGATGACGGTGGTGGTGTTCATGCGGCACCTCCGGCGAACGCGGCGATCAGCGCGGTGGCGGCGACGTATTCAGGCTTGCGCGGCTTGTAGGCGGCGGCGAGGCGGGCGACCTGGGCGAGGGTCCAGTGGGTGACCGTGCGGGTCTGGTGGGCGCGGCCACCGGCGACGGTGCGGCGGGTCCGGGCGGTCTGGGCGGGGGCGAGGCTGAGGCGCTTCGCGACCGTGCGGAGGCCGTTGGCGATCCCGGCGGCGGTGGTCTTGGCGACGCCGGCCGCGATGGCGACGGTCGCGAGGGAGCGGGGGCGGCGCCGGCACGAGGCGGCGAGGCGGGTTCCGGCCGTCCGGCGGCGGAGGGTGGCGCGAAGGGCACGGCGCGATGCGCGGTGCTCGCGGCGGGTGAGAGCATTCGTCACAGCGGACTCCTGTTGCGATCAGGTGATTCCGTCAGGCCCTCGTTCGGTGCTCCAACACCGACGAGGGCCGCTTGCGTTGTCGGTTGGTTTCCCTGCCGACACCGCCACTCTAGGGAACATCGTGTTCCGTCGTCAAGCACTCTGACGCTGGACAATGCGACGAGTCTGCGTAACATCAGGTTCCATGACTGTGGATGGAACACTGTGTGCCATGGATAAGCGATCACTGGAGCACATCGCCGGCCGGTTCAGGGAAGCCGAGCAGCGAACCGAGATCCTTCGACAGGAGCTGGCCGCTGCCATCAGGCAGGCGGACGTCGACGGGCTCGCTCAGAAGGACATCTGCGAGGCAACGGGCTACACGCGCCAGCAGGTGCGCCGCATCGTGCTTGCCGGGAACGCGGAGACGGCTGGCGAGTCGTGACGGGCAGGACGCCGTCGTCTCACACATTTCTCACGGACTGCGTGTGGGACGACGGCCGAACCGTCACTGAACTGGGCTTTCTCTGTGCGCCATGGACCTGATGGACGTCATGGACGTTCCGTAAGCTGGGCTCATGGCCTACGAGATTCCGGTGACACAAGCCAGGGCTGAACTCGCCGACCTGATCAACCGCGTGGTGTACGCCGGCGAACGAGTGGTCGTCACCCGCCACGGCAAGCCCCTGATCGCCCTGGTCTCCGCGGCCGACCTGGAACGCCTCGACGCGCTGGACACGCCCGTGGAGGAGCGAGCGGTCACCGCAGTCTCCGCCGCCCACGAGGTCGCCTCCGCATCCCGCGACCACCACCGCTTCGGCCTCACGGCCGAACACCACCGCGCGAACCCGTCGTAAGCGCGCCTCCCCGCAGGAGCGTCGGCCCCGTCGGCGGGGGCTCGGCCGATCCGCGGCGGCCGGACGCGCTCGGCGAGGCGCGGGTGATCAGGCCGTCTCCGCCCTTCGCGAGGTGGTCTCCGCGGTCCGCGAGCATCGGCCTCGTGGGATCGCCCCCCCCCGGCCGCCGTCACGGCGTGTTCGCGACGAGCGGCTCTGGTGGCCCCGTCACCGCCGCTGACACCCCGTAGGCGGTCAGTGCCGTCGACAGGCGGCAAGCCGTCCTGGCGGCTCGCTGCGCCTTGCTGAACCAGGCGCCCCGCTCGCCGGAGCCGTGGCGTCCGAACCCGTCGGGCGCCCCACTGCGCCGCGCCCCCTGCGCCGCCCCGCAGGAGCACCTGTCCCAGCTCGGCGGAGCCGTCGGGCTGTCGGTGGCTCGCGTCCCGTCCGGTGGCCGTCACAGCGCCGTATACGGTCCGCCATGGGGGTGAGGATCCTGGCGGGCGGCGCAATTGCCGGGGGCCGGCTGTCCGGCTCGGTTCCGGGCCGGATGGGCCCGGTCGTCGGTGTCGTCGGGGGGTGCCGGGCCGGGGGAGTCGGGGAGATCGGAGGGGTTTACGTGCTCGAAATGCGGTCCAACTAGCCTGCCCATCCACGCCACCAGGGGTTTTCCTCGTGGCCGCGGTCGCCGGGCCCCGCACGGTCCGGAGCGAGGATGTGAGGTGGGACGTGCAACTGACCCCGCACGAGCAGGAGAGGCTGCTGATCCATGTCGCGGCCGACGTCGCCGAGAAGCGCCGGGCGCGCGGGCTGCGGCTCAACCACCCCGAGGCCGTCGCGCTCATCACCTCGCACATCCTGGAGGGCGCCCGGGACGGCCGTACCGTCGCCGAGCTGATGTCGTCCGGGCGCAAGCTGCTCACCCGTGACGACGTCATGGAGGGCATCCCCGAGATGATCCACGACGTCCAGGTCGAGGCGACCTTCCCCGACGGGACGAAACTCGTCACCGTCCACGACCCGATCGTCTGACCCGGGAGGCCGCGATGATTCCCGGAGAGTTCCTCTTCGCCGAGGACCCGATCGTCTTCAACGAGGGCCGTGAGGTCACCCGGCTCACCGTCCTCAACGCCGCCGACCGGCCCGTCCAGGTCGGCTCCCACTACCACTTCGCCGAGGCCAACCCCGGACTGGAGTTCGACCGCGCCGCCGCGCACGGCAGACGGCTGAACGTCGCCGCCGGCACCGCCGTCCGCTTCGAGCCCGGGATCCCCGTCGACGTCGAACTCGTCCCGCTCGCCGGGGCTCGGGTCGTGCCCGGACTGCGCGGGGAGACCGGAGGTGCCCTCGATGCCTGAGATCTCGCGTGCCGCGTACGCCGACCTGTTCGGCCCGACCACCGGGGACCGGATCCGGCTGGCCGACACCGATCTGCTGATCGAGATCGAGGAGGACCGGTCCGGCGGTCCGGGTCTCGCCGGTGACGAGGCCGTCTTCGGCGGCGGCAAGGTCATCCGGGAGTCCATGGGCCAGGCCCGCGCCACTCGTGCGGAGGGCACCCCCGACACCGTCATCACCGGCGCGGTCGTCATCGACCACTGGGGCATCGTGAAGGCCGACGTCGGCATCCGCGACGGGCGGATCACCGCGCTCGGCAAGGCGGGCAACCCCGACACCATGGACGGCGTCCACCCGGACCTGGTCCTCGGCCCGGAGACCGAGGTCATCGCGGGCAACGGACGGATCCTGACGGCCGGCGCGGTCGACGCGCACGTGCACTTCATCTGTCCGCAGATCGCCGACGAGGCGCTCGCCTCCGGCGTCACCACGCTGGTCGGCGGCGGCACCGGGCCCGCCGAGGGTTCCAAGGCCACCACCGTCACCCCCGGCCCCTGGCATCTCGCCCGGATGCTGGAGGCGATGGAGCACTATCCCCTCAACATCGGCTTCCTCGGCAAGGGCAACACCGTCTCCCACGAGGCGATGCTGTCCCAGATCAGGGGCGGCGCGCTCGGTCTGAAGCTGCACGAGGACTGGGGTTCGACCCCGGCCGTCATCGACGCCTCCCTCACGGTCGCCGACCGCACCGGCATCCAGGTCGCCATCCACACGGACACCCTGAACGAGGCCGGTTTCGTGGGCGACACGCTCGCCGCGATCGCCGGACGCGGCATCCACGCCTACCACACCGAGGGCGCGGGCGGCGGGCACGCGCCGGACATCATGACCGTCGTCTCGCAGCCCCATGTGCTGCCCAGCTCGACCAATCCGACCCGCCCGTACACCGTCAACACCGCCGAGGAACACCTCGACATGCTGATGGTGTGCCACCACCTCAACCCGGCGGTCCCGGAGGACCTGGCCTTCGCCGAGTCCCGGATCCGGCCCTCCACCATCGGTGCCGAGGACATCCTGCACGACCTCGGCGCCATCTCGATCATCTCCTCGGACTCCCAGGCCATGGGCCGGGTCGGCGAGGTGATCCTGCGGACCTGGCAGACGGCGCACGTCATGAAGCGACGGCGCGGTCCGCTCCTGGGGGACGGCCGCGCCGACAACCACCGTGTCCGTCGCTATGTCGCCAAATACACGATCAACCCGGCGCTGGCCCAGGGCCTGGCCCGCGAGATCGGCTCCGTCGAGAGCGGCAAGCTCGCCGACCTCGTCCTGTGGGAGCCGGCCTTCTTCGGCGTCAAACCGCATCTCGTCCTCAAGGGCGGCCAGATCGCGTACGCCCAGATGGGTGATGCCAACGCGTCCATCCCGACCCCCCAGCCGATCCTGCCGCGTCCGATGTACGGGGCGATCGGACGGGCCCCCGCGTCCAACTCGGTCAACTTCGTGGCGCCCCTCGCCGTCGAGGACGGGCTGCCCGAGCGCCTCCAGCTCGGCAAGCGGTTCGTGGCCATCGAGTCGACCCGCGCGGTGACCAAGGCGGACATGCGGGAGAACGACGCCCGGCCGCGGGTCGAGATCGACCCCGACAGCTTCGCCGTACGCATCGACGGCGAACTGGTCGAGGCGACTCCGGCCGCCGAACTGCCCATGGCCCAGCGCTACTTCCTGTTCTGAGAGCAACCGGAAGACGACACCCGGAAGGACACCGGTATGACGAGGGCGGCCCTGCTGGTCCTGGCCGACGGCCGGTTCCCTGCCGGAGGGCACGCGCACTCCGGCGGGGCCGAGGAGGCCGTCAAGGCCGGCCGGATCACCGGCGCGGCCGGCCTGGAGGCGTTCTGCCGGGGCCGGCTGCACACGGCAGGGCTGGTGGCGGCGGCGCTCGCCGCGGCGGCCGCCGCCGGGGCCGACCCGGCGGAGCTGGACGCGGTGGCCGACGCCCGCACCCCGTCCCCCGCGCTGCGGCTGGCCGCCCGGAAACTGGGCCGGCAACTGGCGCGGGCCGCCCGCGCGACCTGGCCGAGCCCCGAACTCGACGCCCTGGCACGGGCGTTCCCCAAGGGCGCCCACCAGCCGGTGGTGCTCGGCCTGACGGCGCGGGCGGCCGGGCTGGGTCCGGCGGACGCGGCGTACTGCGCGGTCTACGAGAGCGTGAGCGGTCCGGCGACGGCCGTGGTGCGGCTGCTGAGCCTCGACCCGTTCGAGGCGACGGCCGTCCTGGCCCGGCTGGCCCCCGAACTGGACCGGGTCGTCGACCGGGCCGTGGCGGCGGGACACGCCGCCTGCTCCGACGGCACCGACGTCCTGCCGTCCGCCTCCGCCCCGCTGCTGGAGATCGGCGCCGAGGCCCACGCGGCCTGGCCGGTACGCCTGTTCGCCTCCTGACGGGCCCGCACCCCCGCTCACTTCCCCTACAAGGAGCCGCCCCATGCATCTCGACCACTCCCACTCCCACGACGGCCCCGCCGCGGTCGGTGCCGACGCGCATCGCGGCGACGGCACCCGGCGGGCGCTGCGGATCGGGCTCGGCGGCCCGGTCGGCTCGGGCAAGACCGCCACCGTCGCCGCGCTCTGCCGCACCCTGCGGGACGAACTCTCCCTCGCCGTCGTCACCAACGACATCTACACCCGCGAGGACGCCGAGTTCCTGCTGCGGGAGGCCGTGCTGCCGCCCGAGCGGATCACGGCCGTGGAGACCGGCGCCTGCCCGCACACCGCGATCCGCGACGACATCTCCGCCAACCTCGAAGCCGTGGAGGACCTGGAGGACGCCGTCGGACCGCTCGACCTCGTGCTCGTGGAGTCCGGCGGGGACAACCTCACCGCCACCTTCTCCAAAGGGCTCGTGGACGCGCAGATCTTCGTGATCGACGTGGCGGGCGGCGACGACATCCCGCGCAAGGGCGGCCCCGGTGTCACCACCGCCGATCTGCTGGTCGTCAACAAGACCGACCTGGCGCCGTACGTCGGCTCCGACCTCGCCCGGATGGCCGCCGACGCCAAGGCCCAGCGCGCCGAACTGCCCGTCGTCTTCCAGTCGTTGCGCGCCGAGGACGGCGTGCGCGACGTCGCCGCCTGGGTGCGGGCGCGGCTCGCCGACTGGACGGCGTGAGATGAGCGGGGTGCACGCCACCGCACGGATCCGGGCGTGCGCGGACGGCCGGGGCGGCACCGCCCTGCCCGTCCTCGACGGCGACGGACCGCTGGCGCCGCGGCGCACCCGGGGCGCGGCCGGCGAGGCGCGGGTGGTGCTCGTCGGCGCGATGAGCGGACCGCTCGGCGGGGACCGCTTCGCCGTCGAGGCCGAGGTGGGGTCCGGCGCCCGGCTGCACGTCGGCTCGGCCGCCGCCACCATCGCCCTGCCGGGACAGACGAAGGACGAGGCGCACTACGCGGTCCGCCTCAGCGTCGCCGACGGCGGTGAACTGCGGTGGCTGCCCGAGCCGTTGATCTCCGCGAAGGGCAGCGAGCTGTACGTCACCACCCGCGCCGACCTCGCGCCCGGCGCCCGGCTGGTGCTGCGCGAGGAGCAGGTGCTCGGGAGGGCGGGGGAGGAGCCGGGGCGGCTCGGCAGCCGGCTGGTCCTGCGCATCGGGGACAAGGTCGTGCTGGACCAGGAGCTGTCCTGCGGTCCCGGCGCGCCCGGCGGCTGGGACGGCCCCGCCGTACTCGCGGGACATCGCGCGGTGGGCCAACTGCTCGTCGTACGGCCGGAGTTCGGGGAGCGGCCGGTGGCCGCGCGGATGCTCGGCGCGCACGCCGCGGTGATGCCGCTGGCGGGGCCCGCCGCCCTGGTCAGCGCCGTCGCCCCGGACGGGCGGCTGCTGCGGCGGACGCTCGACGAGGCGCTCGCCGACCTTGATTGAACCGACAACCTTCGGTGAGCGGTACTTCACTATCCGGTTATCGGATTGGCAAAGAAGGTCAACCACACCTGTTCTCAGGCGCCTCACAGCAGCAAGGATCCCCCTAACGTGTCGTCACTAGCTAGGGGGAGATCCCACTTGAGGGACATACGACCGAACGCGCGCACCGCTGCGCTCGGGACGGCAGGCGCACTCGTCGCCGCAACCCTGATGGCCGGTGCCGTGGTGGCACCCACCGCCAGCGCGACCAGCGGCGGTGCGGGCCAGGACCGTGAGATGCGCGGCGCCGCCATCGCCGCGGAACGCGCCGCCGAGGCGGGCATCGACTGGCAGGACTGTCCCGCCGACTGGGGACTCGAGAAGCCGATCCAGTGCGGCTATGTCACCGTGCCGCTCGACTACGCCCGGCCCCACGGCAAGCAGATCAAGATCGCCGTGGACCGCATCGGCAGCACCGGCACCAAGAAGGAGCGCCAGGGCGCCCTCATCTACAACCCCGGCGGCCCCGGCGGCTCGGGTCTGCGCTTCCCGCGCCGGGTCACCACCAAGGCCCCGCTGTGGGCCAAGACCGCCAAGGCGTACGACTTCGTGGGCTTCGACCCGCGCGGCGTCGGCCACTCCGCGCCCATCTCCTGCCAGGACCCGCAGGAGTTCGTGAAGGCGCCCAAGGCCGACCCGGTGCCGGACACCGAGGCCGACAAGCTCGCCCAGATCAAGCTGGCCCGCGAGTACGCCGACGGCTGCTACGAGCGCAGCGGCGAGATGCTGCCGTACATGACCACGCCGAACACCGTGCGCGACCTGGACGTCATCCGGGCCGCCCTCGGCGAGAAGAAGCTCAACTACCTGGGCGTCTCCTACGGCACCTACCTCGGCGCGGTCTACGGCACCCTGTTCCCGGGCCATGTCCGCCGCATGGTCGTGGACAGCGTCGTCAACCCGTCGCGCGAGAAGATCTGGTACCAGGCCAACCTGGACCAGGACGTCGCCTTCGAGGGCCGCTGGAAGGACTGGCAGGACTGGGTCGCCGCCAATGACGCGACCTTCCACCTCGGCACCACCCGCGCCGCCGTCCAGGCCAAGTGGCTGGACCTGCGCGCCACCGCCAAGAAGAGCCCTCTCGGCGGCGTCGTCGGCCCCGCCGAGCTGATCTCCTTCTTCCAGAGCGCCCCGTACTACGACTCCTCGTGGATCCCGGTCGCGACGGTGTTCAGCAAGTACGTCGCCGGCGACACCCAGGCGCTGATCGACGCGGCCTCGCCCGACATGAGCGACCTCGCGGGCAACGCCTCCGCCGAGAACGGCAACGCCGTCTACACGGCCGTCGAGTGCACCGACGCCAAGTGGCCCACCAGTTGGCGGACCTGGAACCGGGACAACACCCGGCTCCACAAGGACCACCCGTTCATGACCTGGGCCAACGCCTGGATGAACCTGCCCTGCGCCACCTGGCCGGTCAAGCAGCAGACGCCGGTGGACGTGAAGACGAAGAAGGGCCTGCCCGGTGTGCTCATCGTGCAGTCCGAGAACGACGCGGCCACCCCGTACGAGGGTGCCGTCGCCCTGCACAAGCGCTTCAAGGGCTCGCGTCTGATCACCGAGAAGGACGCCGGTTCGCACGGCGTCACCGGCCTGGTCAACCCCTGCGTCAACGACCGGGTCGACGCCTACCTCCTCACCGGGAAGCTGGACTCCCGGGACGTGACCTGCGCCCCGCACGCCACGCCGAAGCCGTAACACGCACCACCCGTACGACGAGGGGCGGCCGGATCGAACTCCGGCCGCCCCTTGCGTGTCTGACGTCCCGTCAACGGCGGGGCAGTCGGGGGAACTTGCGCTGCCGCTCCGCTTTCGCCGCCGTCTCCTCCGCCTTCACGACCGCCGCGTACCGGTCGACGTACTCCTGCTCCGACAGCGACAGGATCGCGTACATGATCTCGTCCGTGATCGCTCGCAGGATCGCCTTCTCGCCCTCCATGCCCGCGTAGCGGGAGAAGTCGAGGGGCTCGCCGAAGCGGATGGTCACCGGGTGCGGGGTCGGCAGGACCTTGCCGGGCGGCTGCGCCTCGAAGGTGCCGATCATCGCGCACGGGATCACCGGCACCCCGGCCCGCAGCGCCATCACCGCCACCCCGACCTTGCCCTTGTACAGCCGGCCGTCGTGCGAGCGGGTGCCCTCCGGGTAGATGCCGAGCAGTTCGCCCTTGGACAGCACGCCGAGGCCCTCGCGGATCGCGGCCTGCCCCGCCTCCTTGCCCGAGCGGTCCACCGGGATCTGCCCGGCACTGCGGAAGAAGGCCGCCGTCAGCCGCCCCTTGAGACCGGGTCCGGTGAAGTACTCGGCCTTCGCCAGGAAGGTGATGCGCCGTTTGAGGACCGCCGGCATCAGGAAGTGGTCCGCGAACGACAGATGATTGCCCGCCACGATGGCCGCGCCCGACTCCGGGATGTGCTCCAGGCCGGATATCCGCGGACGGAAGGTCAGTTTGAGCAGCGGCCCCAGCACCACGTATTTCAGGAGGTAGTAGAACAAGGGGATCGCTCCTCAGCCGGGCGGACCGCTGTCGTCGCCGTGTTCCAGCAGGTCAACGGGTGTGATGTGGGCTGCCAGTGTAGGCGCAGGCCGCGACGCCCGGAACCGGTACGGGACCGGCGGCCGAGGGGGCCGCACCTCACCTGACGGGCCGTCACAGCCGCACCACCACCAGCGCCGTGTCGTCCGTCGCGCCGCCCGGCGGCAGCAGTTCCAGCAGGACGGCGTCGGCGAGGGGCTCGGGGTCGTCGGCGCGGTGCCGGGCGAGCGCGTCGGCGAGCCGGTTGAGGCCGGTGTCGATGTCCTCGTGCCGGCGCTCCACCAGACCGTCCGTGTAGAGCGCGAGGGTGGCGCCGTCCGTGAAGGGGACGCACGCCTGCGGGCGGGGCATCGGATCGGGGCGGGCGTCGAGCGGCGGATCGGTGGCCCGGTCCAGGAACTCCACCCGGCCGTCGGCGTGCACGAGCACCGGTGGGGGATGCCCGGCGCTGCTGTAGGTGATCGTGCGGCGGTCGAAGTCGATGAACGTGGTCACCGCGGTCGCCGACTCGGCGCCGTCCACCACATGCGCGTACCGGCCGAGGACGTTCAGCGCCTCGGCCGGACCCTCCGCCACCCGGGAGGTGGCGCTGAGCGCGCTGCGCAACTGGCCCATCACCCCGGCCGCGCCCAGCCCGTGCCCCACGACGTCACCGACCGACACCCCGAGGCGGTGGCCGCCGACCAGCTTCACCAGGTCGTACCAGTCCCCGCACACGTTCAGCGCGCCCACCGCCGGCCGGTAGCGCACGGCCACCCGGTGGTCGCCCAGGAACTCGCGGCGGGCGGGCAGCATCGCCTCCTGGAGCGCCAGCGCCACCTCCCGCTCGCGCGCGTGCGCCAGCCGCAGCCGCTCGTTGACCTCCTGGAGTTCCCGGGCGCGCGTGTACAGCTCGGCCTCCAGGATGCGGCCGCGGGGGCCCGGCCGCTCCCCGGCGGAGGCACCGGCCCCGCCGGTCGCTCCGCGCGCACCGCGGGCCCGGATCAGCTCGGTGACCTCCTCGACGCGGTGCACCAGCAGCACGACCGCCCCGTCGGGCCCGAGCACCGGCACGTTGACCGGGCTCCAGTACCGCTCCTCCCACTCGCCGGAGCCGTCGGGGCTCTCGACGTCGTAGCGCTGGAGGGCCATCGCGTCCCGCTCTCCGGTGGCGACCACCCGGTGCAGCGAGGCCGCCAGATTGCGGATGCCACTGGCGTCCGGGTCGTTGGGGTTGTCCGGGAAGACCTCGAACAGATGCTGTCCGACCACCTGTTCGCGCGTGCGGCCTGCGACCCGCAGATACTCCTCGTTGGCGTCGGCGAACACCAGGCCCGGCGTCAGCAGCGCGACCATGCCGGGCAACGCCTGGAAGACTCTCGCGTAGTCGATCGCCGCGTCGTTCATGGCTCGTGCCCCATCCGCCGGTCCTAGGTCATTTTCCCATGGCATGTGACAGACGGCCCGTGCGTCACACGCCGGGGTCCGTGAGCGGCTGCTCGGACCAGATGACCTTGCCCTCGGGCAGAAACCGGGTGCCCCAGCGCCTGCTGAGCTGGGAGACCAGCAGCAGCCCGCGGCCGCCCTCGTCCGTGGCGCGCGGATGCCGGGGGTGCGGCGCGGTCGCCGCGCCGTCGAACACCTCGCAGGTCAGGGCGCGCTCCCGGATGAGCCGCAGCCGGATCGGGCCCGCCGCGTACCGGATGGCGTTGGTGACCAGCTCGCTGACGACCAGCTCGGTGGTGAACGACAGCTCCTCGAGCCCCCAGTCCGCGAGCCGCCGGTTCGCCGTCCTGCGCGCCTCGGCGACCGCCGCGGGATCCGCCGGCAGCTCCCACTCCGCCACCCGGTCGGGCGGCAGCCGACGGGTCCGGGCCATCAGCAGCGCCACGTCGTCGTACGGACGGTCCGGCACCAGCGCGTCGATCACGGCCTGACACCGCAGATCGAGGCTGGCCGCCCGACGCTCCAAGGCCCGCCGCAACCGCTCCCGCTCACCGAGCGGCGTGGACGCCGTACGGCCGCCGCGCCCGGCCTTCTCGGCGTGCCCGGCCTCTCCGGCGTCTCCGGCCTCCCCGGCGTCTGTGGCCGTCTCTGCGCCCCCGGCGTCCGCAGCCTGTTCGGCTTCTGGGGCCTTCCTGGCGTGCCCGGGCTCCCCGGCCTCGCCAGCGTCTCCGGCCTTCCCGGCGCCCGTGGCGTTCATTGCGCCCTCGACGACCGCAGCCTGCTCGACCTCAGTGGCCTCCCGGGCGTGCCCGGCCTCGCTGGCCTCCCCGGCGACTCCGGCCTTCCCGGTGTCCGTGGCCGTCTCTGCGCCCCCGGCGTCCGCCGTCTGTTCGGCCTCTGTGGCCTCCCTGGCTTCCCCGGGCATCTCGGCCTTCCCGGCTTCCCCGGCCTTCCCGGCGTGCTCGGCCTCCCTGGCGTCCCCGGTGCCCGTGGCCGTCTCCGCGCCCCCGGCGTCCGCAGCCCGCCCGGCCCCTGTGGCCTCCCCGGCCTGCTCCGCGTCCGCGACCCTCCCGGTCTTCCCGGTGCCCCCGCCCTCCCCGGCGTGCGCCGCCTCCCAGGCACCCTCGGCCACCGAGGCGGTCCCGGCCACCGAGGCGGCCCCAGCTACGCCCCCGGCCACCGAGGTGCCCCCGGCCTCCTCCCCGCCCTTGGCCAGCAAGCCGTCTGTGTGGAGGGCCAAGACGCTGCCCTCCGGGAGGATCATCTCGGCTGCCTCGAAGGGCATGCCGCCCGCGCCCAGCGGGGGGCCCTGGGGGAGTTCGACGAAGGTGACGCTGCCGTCCGGGAGGACCACGGCCGGGGCGGGGTGACCGGCGGCCGCCATCACACAGCGGCCGCCGACCGGGTCGTAGACGACGTACAGGCACCCGGCCCCCACCGCCTGCGAGCCGTCCGGACCGTCGGACGCGGGGTCCTCCTCGGCGGCCATGCGGGCCACCAGGTCGTCCAGATGCGCCAGCACCTCCTCCGGCGGCAGATCCAGCGCCGCCAGCGTGCGCACCGCGGTCCGCACCCGGCCCATCGCCGCCGCCGCGTCGATGCCGAACCCCGGCACCTCGCCCACGACGAGCGCCACCCGGGCCGCCGACAGCGGGATGAGGTCGTACCAGTCGCCGCCCAGTCCGGTGAGTTCGTCGGCCGGCCGGTAGCAGGCGGACGCCTCCACCGCGTCCTGCTCGGGCAGCCGGTGGGGCAGCAGATTGCGCTGGAGGACGAGTGCCGCCGCCCTCTCGCGCGTGTAGCGGCGGGCGTTGTCCACACAGACCGCCGCCCGCGACACCAGATCCTCGGCCAGCGCCAGATCGTCCTCGCCGAACGGCTCCCGCCCGCGCCGCCGCAGAAACGTCGTGACCCCCAGCACCGCCCCGCGCGCCCGCACCGGCACGATCAGCACGCTCGCCGCCCCGCCCGCCGGCGGCAGCGCGCGCGTCCACGCCTCCCCGGCCCCCTCGGCCCGCTCGCCCCGCCACGGCCGCCCGGTGACCAGACAGCGCGCCGGGGGAGAGCCGAGCGGATAGGCCACCGCGGGCGACCCGGTGAGCCGGCCCCCGCCGCCCGCCGAGACGGCCAGCAGATCACCCGCGTCCACCGGCGAGGCGTCCGGCGCGTCACCCCACCACTGCGCCGTCCGCAGCCCCGCCCGGCGCAACGACACCCCCTCCGCGGGCCCGCCGTCCGCCGTCGGCTCCGCGCCCCGCAGCACCGGCTCCAGCAGATCCACCGTCACCGCGTCCGCGAAGCCAGGCACCGTCACATCGGCCAGCTCCTGGGCGGTGCGCACGATGTCCAGGGTGCGCCCGATCCGCCGCCCCGCCCGGTCCAGCAGGGCGAGGCGCTGCCGGGCCCGGTGCCGGTCGGTGATGTCGACGACCGTGTAGTAGACCCCCGTCGGACGGCCCCGGTCGTCGTCGAGCCGGGTGAACGACATCATGTGCGCCGTCTCGCGGTGCGGCGCGCTGCGCAGATGCCCCAGATGCTCGTACCCGACGACGGTCTCACCGGTCGCCAGCACCCGCCGCATCTGGGCCTCGATCGCCTCCGAGTCCAGGCCCGGCTGGACGTCCGCGAGGCGCAGCCCCAGCCGGTCGCGGGGCGGGCCGCCCCCGAACCGGGCCAGCGCCGCGTTCGACCACACGAACCGCAGATCCGTGTCCACGATCGCGATACCGATGGGGGAGCCGCCGAGCATCTGCTCCAGCATCGAACGGCTCATGTTCCAGCCGGGGGCGTCCTCGCCCACCTCGCTGAGCAGCAGCAGCCAGCGCGACACCCCGCCGGGCTCGGCGGCCGGCGTGATCCGGGCCATCACCGGCAGCGCCCCGCCGTCCTCGCGGCGCGCCCACAGCAGTCCCGCCCAGCCGCCCTCCCGACGGGCCCGCTCCAGGACCTCCGGCGCCCTGAGCGCGTCCGCCTCGGTCAGCAGCCGCTCCAGGCCCCGGCCCACCGCGTCGGCGGCCCGGTAGCCGAGCAGTTCCTCGGCGCGCCGGGTCCAGCTCGTCACCGCCCCCCGGGCGTCCAGCAGCAGGGGCGCGGCGTCCGCCACGTCGAACCGCCGACGGGAAACCTCGCCCTCGTCGTGTGTGCCCACGGCCGACCTCTCTGTCGATGAGAGTGGTCACCACCTCCTGACCCACTCCTCACCCTGCCCGCAGGGCGGCGGCCGAGCCACCCGGGAGCCCCCGACCGCGCACCGGCCGGGGGCGACCCGAGGGGAAGGCGACGACAGGGCCTAGGCCAGGACCTTCCGCAACGAGCCCAGCGCCGAGCGCAGTTCCTCCTCGGTGATGGTCAGCGGGGGCGCCAGCCGGATCGTCGAGCCGTGGGTGTCCTTGACCAGGACGCCCTCGCGCATCAGCCGCTCGCTGACCTCACGGCCCGTGCCCAGCGCCGGGTCGACGTCGACGCCCGCCCACAGCCCGCGCGCCCGGAAGCCCGCCACGCCGTGGCCGACCAGCTCGGCCAGTCCGTCCCGCAGGACCGTGCCCAGCTCGGCCGCCCGCCGCTGGAACTCACCGGTCTCCAGCAGCTCCACCACCGCCGTGCCGACCGCCGCCGCCAGCGGGTTCCCGCCGAACGTCGAGCCGTGCTCGCCCGGCCGCAGCACCGACAGCACCTCGCGGCGCGCCACCACCGCCGACACCGGCACGATCCCGCCGCCCAGCGCCTTGCCGAGCAGCACCATGTCCGGGACGACGCCCTCGTGCTCCACGGCCAGCGTCCGCCCGGTCCGCCCCAGCCCCGACTGGATCTCGTCGGCGATGAAGAGACAGTTCGCGCGCCGGGTCAGCTCCCGCACCCCGGTCAGATAGCCGTCGTCGGGGATGACGACCCCGGCCTCGCCCTGGATCGGCTCGATCAGCACCGCCGCCGTCGTCTCGTCGACGGCCGCCTCCAGCGCGGCCAGGTCGTTGTACGGCACGATCCGGAAGCCCGGTGTGAACGGGCCGAAGCCGGCCCGTGCCGTCTCGTCCGTGGAGAAGCTCACGATCGTCGTCGTACGGCCGTGGAAGTTCTCCGCCGCCACCACGATCGTCGCCCGGTCGGCGGGGACGCCCTTCACGTCGTACGCCCACTTGCGGGCCACCTTGATGGCGCTCTCCACCGCCTCGGCGCCGGTGTTCATCGGCAGGACCATGTCCAGGCCGGTCAGCGCGGCGAGCCGCTCCGCGAACTCCGCGAGGCGGTCGTTGTGGAAGGCGCGCGAGGTGAGCGTGAGCCGGTCGAGCTGGCGGTGCGCCGCCTCGGTCAGCAGCGGGTGCCGGTGCCCGAAGTTGAGGGCCGAGTAGCCGGCCAGCATGTCCAGGTAGCGGCGGCCCTCGACGTCCTCCACCCACGCGCCCTCGGCGCGCGCGACGACCACGGGCAGCGGGTGGTAGTTGTGCGCGAGGACCGGCTCCTCGGCACGGATCAGATCGCCGGAGGTACGGGTGCGTGCGGGCGCGGTCATGAGCGGATCTCCTGGGTGCAGCACTTGATGCCGCCGCCGGCCTTGTGCAGCTCGGACAGGTCGACGGGGACGGGAAGGTAGCCGTGGTCGCCGAGGCGGGCGGCGAGCGCCTCGGCCTGCGGCGCGATGAAGACGTGCCGGCCGTCGGAGACGGAGTTCAGCCCGAACGCCAGCGCGTCCTCCCGGGTGGCGAGCACCGCGTCCGGGAACAGCCCGGCGAGCACCTCGCGGCTGCCCGGCGAGAACGCCTCCGGGTAGTACGCCACGTTGTCGTCGTCGAGCACGAACAGGGCGGTGTCCAGGTGGTAGAAGTGCGGGTCCACCAGCGTCAGGCTGATCACCGGACGGCCGAAGAACTCCTGCACCTCGTGATGCGCCTCCCGGGTGGTGCGGAACCCGGTGCCGGCCAGCAGATAGCGGCCGGTCCACACGAGGTCGCCCTCGCCCTCGCAGACCGACTCGGGCCGGTACACCTCGTACCCGGCGGTCTTGAACCAGGTGTCGTAGTGCACGGACTCCGGGCGGCGCTCGGGGGCGTGGAAGAGCGAGCCGAAGACCCGGCCGCCGACGACGACCGCCGAGTTCGCGGCGAAGACCATGTCGGGCAGGTCGGGAGCCGGTTCCACGCTCTCCACCGTATGCCCGTGGGCCCGGTAGGCGTCGATCAGCGACCGCCACTGCTCCTGGGCGAGATCGACGTCCACGGGGGTGTCGGGACGCATCCACGGGTTGATCGCGTACCGCACGGCGAAGTGTCTGGGTTCGCAGACGAGAAAGCGCCGGGGGCGCCGCACACGGGTCAGGGACACAGAGGTGTTCCTCCGCTTCCAACGGTGTCGACTGGGGGATGACACCACGGTAAGAAGCGACGGCCACGCCCGACAAGCGACAACGGTTGCGTGTCCGCGCAGGAATGCTGCGTCTTCGGCCTGCTCAGCGCACGTCCGGTGCGTGCTGGGTGGCGCCCGCCTCCGGACTCTCCGGCAGCAGATGGGACAGCACCATCACACTGATCGTCTTGCGGATGAACGGCTCCACCCGGATCCGCTCCAGCACCTCCTCGAAGTGCTCCACGTCCCGCGCCCGCACGTGCAACAGCGCGTCCGCGCCGCCCGTCACCGTCATCGCCGCGGTGATCTCCGGATGGTTGCGCACCACCTCCGCCAGCCGTCTGGGGGGCGCGGCGCCCTCGCAGTACACCTCCACGTACGCCTCCGTGCGCCACCCCAGCGCCGAGGGCCGCACGGTCGCCGTGAACCCGGTGATCACCCCGGTCTCCCGCAACCGGTCCACCCGGCGCTTGACGGCCGTCGCCGACAGCCCGATCGCCGTACCGATCTCGGCGAAACTCGTCCTGGCGTTCGCCATCAGAGCGGTGATGATCTTCCGGTCTAGGCCGTCGAAGGGGGCGGGCGCGCTGCTCATCAGGTTCCTCCGTGGATACTCCGCCGTCCCGCTAGTTTGTGAGCGTGACCACGACGCATGTGAAGCGGGCGTTCAAGTACCGCTTCTACCCCACGGACGAGCAGGCGGCAGAGCTGTCGCGCACGTTCGGGTGCGTCCGCAAGGTCTACAACATGGCACTCGCCGCCCGCACCGAGGCATGGGCGAGGCAGGAGCGGGTGAACTACAACGCCATGTCGGCGATGCTGACGGCGTGGAAGAAGACCAGCGAACTGGCGTTCCTCAACGAGGTCTCGTCCGTTCCGCTCCAGCAGTGCCTTCGGCACTTGCAGACGGCGTTCACGCACTTCTTCGGCAGGCGGGCGAAGTATCCGCGTTTCAAGTCGAGGAAGAAGTCCCGCAGGTCCGCCGAGTACACCACCAGCGGTTTCCGCTTCCGTGACGGCCGGCTGACGCTGGCGAAGATGCATGAGCCGCTGGAGATCGTGTGGTCGCGACCACTGCCGGATGACGCGAAGCCGTCCACGGTGACCGTGTCGCAGGACGCGGCCGGACGCTGGTTCGTCTCCCTGCTGTGCGAGGACGCATCCGTGAGGCATCTCCCCGCCGAGGACACGGCGGTCGGGGTGGATGTCGGCCTGGACCACCTGCTGACCCTCTCGACCGGGGAGAAGATCGCCAATCCGAGGCACGAGCGCAAGGACCGTGCCCGCCTCGCGCTCGCCCAGCGCCGCATGGCGAAGAAGACCAGGGGATCGGCGAACCGGGCCAGGGCCCGGCAGAGGGTCGCCAGGATCCACGCCGGGATCGCCGACCGCAGGCGTGACGTCCTGCACAAGCTGACCACTCGTCTCGTTCGTGAGAACCAAACGATCGTGATCGAGGACCTGACCGTACGCAACATGGTCAGGAACCGGAGCCTGGCCCGCGCCATCTCGGACGCGGCGTGGGCCGAGTTCCGGAACCTGCTGGAGTACAAGGCCGCCTGGTACGGGCGGGAAGTGATCGCGGTGGACCGCTTCTTCCCTTCGTCCAGGCTGTGCTCCACCTGCGGCACCTTGCAGGAGAAGATGCCGTTGTACGTCCGCACCTGGACGTGCGAGAGCTGTGGCACGACCCACGACCGGGACGTGAACGCGGCGAAGAACCTGCTGGCCGCCGGACGGGCGGTTTCGGCCTGCGGAGCCGGTGTAAGACCTCAACGGAGTACTCCGGGCGGGCAGTCGGCGATGAAACAGGAAGTCTCACGGCGCGAGCCGTAAGAAGCTCCTCCTTCCAGGGAGGAGAGCGTCAAGCGGGCACTGTATCCAGCGCGCGTACGTCCACACCCGGGACATGTCCAGGCGCGCGGATCGCCCCTACACTCCACCTTCATGCTGCGCGCCCTCGCCGTCGACGACGAACGCCCCTCGCTGGAGGAGTTGCTGTACCTTCTGCGTGCCGATCCGCGGATCGGGAGTGTGCAGGGCGCGGGGGACGCGACCGAGGCGCTGCGGCGGATCAACCGGGCGCTGGCCGGGGGGCCGGACGGGCCCGACGCCGTGGACGTCGTCTTCCTCGACATCCAGATGCCCGGACTCGACGGGCTCGACCTCGCCCGGCTGCTCGGCGGGTTCGCCCGGCCGCCGCTGGTCGTGTTCGTCACCGCCCACGAGGACTTCGCCGTCCAGGCGTTCGACCTCAAGGCCGTCGACTACGTCCTCAAACCCGTCCGCAAGGAACGCCTCGCCGAGGCCGTCCGGCGCGCCGCCGAACTGCGCGGCACCGCCCCCCGGATCCCGGTCCACGAACCCGACCCGGACCATCTCGCCGTCGAACTCGGCGGCGTGACCCGGTTCGTCACCGTCGACGACATCACCCATGTCGAGGCCCAGGGCGACTACGCCCGGCTGCACACCGACCGCGGCAGCCACCTCGTCCGCATCCCGCTCTCCACCCTGGAGGAGCGCTGGCGCGCCCGCGGCTTCGTCCGCATCCACCGCCGTCATCTCGTCGCCCTGCGCCACATAGGGGAACTGCGCCTGGACGCCGGCACGGTCAGTGTCCTGGTCGGCGGCGAGGAACTCCAGGTCAGCCGACGGCACGCCCGCGAACTGCGGGACCTGCTGATGCGGAGGCCGTGACCGTGCCCGGCCAGGACCCCGCCGAGCGCCGCGTCGTCGTCACCGGACCGCCCCGCCGCACCCGCCGCACCCTGCGCGCCTCCGGCTACTACCGGCCGCGCACCGAGATCGACGAGCAGACCACCCTCGGCCACACCTACGTCCGCTCCCTGATGCGCTCCCAACTGCGCGCCGCCCTCACCGTGTTCGCCGTCCTCGCCCTGCTCGTCGGCCCGCTGCCGCTGCTGTTCGCCGCGCTGCCCGACGCCCGCCGCCTGGAGTGGGCCGTCCTCGGCTTCGGCCTCTATCTGCCGCTCGTCCTGCTCGCCCGCTGGTACGTGCGCCGCGCCGAGCGCAACGAACGGGACTTCGTGCGGCTGGTCGAGGACAAGTGAGGGCCGCACCGCGATGAACTCCGGCTACACCGTCACCGCCGTCGCCCTGGTCGTGGTGGCCACCGTCCTCGTCGGCGCCTTCGGACTGCGCATATCCCGCACCACCTCCGACTTCTACGTCGCCTCCCGCACCGTCGGCCCCCGCCTCAACGCGGCCGCCATCAGCGGCGAGTACCTCTCCGCCGCCTCCTTCCTCGGCATCGCCGGCCTGGTCCTCGTCCAGGGCCCCGACATGCTCTGGTACCCGGTCGGCTACACCGCCGGCTATCTCGTCCTGCTGCTGTTCGTCGCCGCCCCGCTGCGCCGCTCCGGCGCCTACACGCTCCCCGACTTCGCCGAGGCCCGCCTCGCCTCCCAGGCGGTACGGCGGCTCGCCGGCACCTTCGTCGTCGGCGTCGGCTGGCTCTATCTGCTGCCGCAGCTCCAGGGCGCCGGACTGACCCTGACCGTCCTCACCGGCGCGCCCTCCCACCTCGGCGGGCTGATCGTCGCCGTCGTCGTCACCGCGACCGTCGCCGCGGGCGGCATGCGCTCCATCACCTTCGTACAGGCGTTCCAGTACTGGCTCAAGCTCACCGCGCTCCTCGTGCCCGCCCTCTTCCTGGTCCTGGCCTGGCAGGGCGACGGCGCGCCCCGGCGCCCCTTCGACGAACCGCCCGCCTTCCGCGAGCAGCGGACCGTACGCGTCGACGACACCCTCGACCTGCGGCTGGCGAGCCCCCTCACCGTCACCGTGGACGGCACCGTCGACGGCCGCCCGCACCACGGCGCCGTGCTGCGGCTGTCCGCCGGCACCCACCGCGTCGACCGGGGCACCCGGCTCACCTTCCCGGCGGGCGCGGCCGTCCCCGCCGCCGAACGCGGCAGCAACGGCGGCATGTCCACCTCGCTCGCCGCGGGCCGCGAGGAACGCCCCCTGTACGCGACGTACGGGCTGATCCTCGCCACTTTCCTCGGCACGATGGGCCTGCCGCACGTCGTCGTCCGCTTCTACACCAGCCCGCACGGCGTCGCCGCCCGCCGCACCACCGTCGCCGTCCTCGCCCTGATCGGCGGCTTCTATCTGCTGCCGCCCGTCTACGGCGCCCTCGGCCGCCTCTACGCCCCCGAACTGGCCCTGACCGGCGACGCCGACGCCGCCGTCCTGCTGCTGCCGGACCGGGTGATCGGCGGGCTCGGCGGGGATCTGCTGGGCGCGCTGGTCGCCGGCGGGGCGTTCGCCGCGTTCCTGTCGACGGCGTCCGGGCTGACCATGGCCGTGGCCGGCGTCCTCGCCCAGGACGTGCTGCCGACCCGGGGCGTACGGCACTTCCGCCTCGGCACCGGCCTCGCGACGGCCGTGCCGCTCGCCGCCGGGCTGCTGGTGGGCGGACTGCCGGTGGCCGACGCGGTGGGGCTGGCCTTCGCGGTGTCGGCGTCCTCCTTCTGCCCGCTGCTCGTCCTCGGCATCTGGTGGCGCCGCCTCACCCCGCCCGCCGCGGCCGCCGGAATGCTGGTGGGCGGCGGCTCCGCCTTCCTGGCCGTCGCCGCCACGATGGCGGGCCTGCCGGTCACCGGAACCCTGCACGCCCTCCTCGCCTGGCCGGCCCTGTGGACGGTCCCGCTGGCCTTTCTCACCATGATCCTGGTCTCCCTGGCCACCCCCGGCCGCGTCCCGCCCGGCACGGCGGCGATCCTGGCCCGCTTCCACCTCCCCGAGGAACTGGGCCCCGAGGAACTGCGGGCGGCGGGCGCGAAGACGACGGAGGCCATGACGTCGAAGACCCCGGCCACCGCACCCCACCCCCGGGAGGCCACCCCATGAGCGGCTTCCTCGCCGGTGTCTGCATCGCGATCCTGCCCGTGCTCGCCCTCGGATTCTGGCTGGGGCGCAGGACCGCGCGGCCCGAGAGCCTGGGCGGTCTCGGCACGCCCGTCGAGCACGCCACTTTTCAGACCCTGCACACGGCCTCGCTCGCCGCGCCGCCGTTGCGGGCCGGGCTGACCGAGGAGACGGCCCGGCGGTCCGCGCGCCGGCTGCGCACCCTGCTCGGCACGGACGCGCTCTGTCTCACCGACCGCACCCGGGTGCTGGTCTGGGACGGTGTGGGGGCCCATCACCGCGCCGAGATCATGGAACGGCTGGCAGGGCCCCTGGACAGCGGCCGCGGTGAGGCGTTCCCGCTCGACTGCGACCACGCCGACTGCCCGGCCCGCTGGGCGGTGGTCGCGCCGCTCACCGTCGACGACCGGGTGCACGGCGCCCTTGTCGCCTGTGCGCCCCGTGAGTCCGCCGTCCTGGTCCGGGCCGCGGGCGAGGTGGCCCGCTGGGTGAGCGTCCAGTTGGAGCTGGCCGACCTCGACCGGTCCCGCACCCGGCTGATCGAGGCCGAGATCAAGGCCCTGCGCGCCCAGATCTCCCCGCACTTCATCTTCAACTCGCTCGCGGTGATCGCGTCCTTCGTGCGCACCGACCCCGAGCGCGCCCGCGAGCTGCTGCTGGAGTTCGCCGACTTCACCCGCTACTCGTTCCGCCGGCACGGCGACTTCACCACCCTCGCCGACGAACTGCACGCCATCGACCACTATCTGGCGCTGGTGCGGGCCCGCTTCGGCGACCGGCTCGCCGTCACCCTCCAGATCGCCCCGGAGGTCCTCCCGGTCGCGCTGCCCTTCCTCTGCCTCCAGCCGCTGGTGGAGAACGCCGTCAAACACGGTCTGGAGGGCAAGGCGGGCACCTGCCACATCCAGATCACCGCGCAGGACGCGGGCGCCGAGGCCCTGGTCGTCATCGAGGACGACGGCGCGGGCATGGACCCGGTCCTGCTGCGCGGCCTGCTGGCCGGCGAGGCCAGCCCCTCCGGCGGCATCGGCCTGTCCAACGTGGACGACCGGCTCCGCCAGGTGTACGGCGACGACTACGGCCTGGTCATCGAGACGGCCGTGGGCGCGGGCATGAAGATCACCGCCCGGCTGCCGAAGTACCAGCCGGGCGTCCACTCGGCGGCCCGCCTCACCCCGGGGTGACCCCCCTGGGCGATCAGTTGGTCTTGGTCACGATCAGCGCGAGGGTGATCAGCCCGAGCACGACCCAGCCGAACCACAGCCAGCCGTTGCTGCCGAGCGCCACCGTGTAGGCGGTCACGACGACGAGTCCGCCGAGCGTGAGCGCCCCCATGGTCTTCGTGGAGCTGTCCGTGGAACCGGCCATCGTGACACCCTCCTGTAGGCCCGCCCTCCGCAGGACGGGTCCACCTCCATGGTGCCCCGGGATCAGCGTCCGCGTGCGTCCAGTGACGCAAGATAGGCGTTGTACGCCTCCAGCTCCCGGTCCCCGTCCCGGTCCGCGGCCCGGTCCTTGCGCTTGGCCTGCCGCTGTTCGGAGCCGTACCACTGGAAGAGCAGCGCGATCAGCACCAGCACCGAGGGGACCTCGCTGAACGCCCAGGCGATGCCGCCCGCCCAGGTCTGGTCGGACAGCGCGTCGATGCCCAGCGAGGCCGGCGGGTGCTCGAACGTCCGGACCATCGGCTCGGACGCCATCATCAGCGCGATGCCGAAGAACGCGTGGAACGGCATGCCCGCGAACAGCTCCAGCATCCGCATCAGATAGCCGGGCCGGTGCGGGCCCGGGTCCACGCCGATGATCGGCCAGAAGAAGACCACGCCGACCGCGAGGAAGTGCACCATCATCGCGATGTGCCCCACCTGGGAGCCCATCAGGGTGTCGAAGAGCGGCGTGAAGTACAGGGCGTACAGCGAGGCGATGAACATCGGGATCGTGAACGCCGGGTGCGTGACGATCCGCATGTACCGGCTGTGCAGCAGCGCCAGCAGCAGTTCGCGCGGCCCCTTCCGGCCGCGGCCCGCCGCCGGCAGCGCGCGCAGCGCGAGCGTGACCGGCGCGCCCAGCAGGACGAGGATCGGCGACAGCATGCTGATCACCATGTGCTGCACCATGTGCACGCTGAACATGACCATGCCGTAGTCGTTGAGCCCGGTGCACATCACCAGCGCGATGGTCAGCACCCCGACGGCGTACGACACCGTCCGCCCCACCGGCCAGGTGTCGCCCCGGCGCCGCAGCCGGACCACGCCCCACGCGTAGAGCCCGAGCCCCAGCAGACAGGCGACGAGGAAGAACGGGTCCGGTGACCACTGAAGACCCCGCGCCAGCGTGAACGGCGGCAGATCCATGGTCATGCCGTGCCCGCCGTGATCCATCTCCGTCGGCTCCTGATTCGTGGGGGGATGTGCGTTTCCTGCGGCCCCCAGACTAGAACCGCCCCCGGCGACTGCTGTCACCGGGGGCGGTCGTGGCGCGGGTCGTGCTAGAGGACGGTCTGCGCCTCGGCGTAGCGGTCGGCGGGCACGGTCTTCAGGGTCTCCACGGCCTCGGCCAGCGGCACCATCACGATGTCGGTGCCCCGCAGCGCCGTCATCCTCCCGAAGTCCCCGCGGTGCGCCGCCTCCACCGCGTGCCAGCCGAAGCGGGTGGCGAGCACCCGGTCGTAGGCGGTCGGGGTGCCGCCGCGCTGGACGTGCCCGAGGATGACCGGCCGGGCCTCCTTGCCGAGCCGGGTCTCCAGCTCGACGGAGAGCTGCCGGGCGATGCCGGCGAACCGCTCGTGGCCGTAGACGTCCTTGCCGCCCTCGTCGAAGTCCATGGTGCCGGGCCGCGGCTTGGCGCCCTCCGCCGCGACGACGATCGCGAACCGCTTGCCCGCCTCGAACCGCTCGCCGACCCGCCGGGCCAGCTCCTCGATGTCGAAGGGGCGTTCCGGTACGACGATCGCGTGGGCGCCCGCCGCCATGCCGGACTGGAGCGCTATCCAGCCGGTGTGCCGCCCCATGACCTCGACGACCAGGACCCGCTGGTGGGACTCGGCGGTGGTCTTCAGCCGGTCGAGGGCGTCGGTCGCCACCCCGACGGCGGTGTCGAAGCCGAAGGTGACGTCGGTGACGGCGATGTCGTTGTCGATGGTCTTCGGCACGCCGACGATCGGCAGACCGCTGTCGGACATCAGCCGGGCGGCCTTGAGGGTGCCCTCACCGCCGATCGGGATGATCGCGTCGAGGCCGAGTTCCCGGACGTGGCCCTTGGCCCGCTCCACACCGTCGCGCAGATGCGAGGGCTGGACGCGGGAGGAGCCGAGGATCGTGCCGCCGCGGGCGAGGATGCCGCCCACCGCGTCGAGGTCGAGCTTGAGGTAGTCGCACTCCAGGAGGCCCTTCCAGCCGTCCCGGAAGCCGATGACCTCGTCGCCGTGGTCGGCGACGGCACGGTGCACGACGGACCGGATGACGGCGTTCAGGCCGGGGCAGTCGCCGCCGGACGTGAGGACACCAATGCGCATAGCCCGAAACAACCTTCTCCACGTGGGCCGGAACCGGACCACGCCGTCCGGTTCGAGACCCCGCCACCCTAGCGGCATCGGGGGGCGGGGCCGAAGCACGCGTCCGCCTGCTGGACGTGCCCGCTCACCTGTGCGGATGCCCGGTCAGACGGGCTGCCGACGGCACCCCGAACATCGGGTGAACACACAGGTGGGCACGGTGTCCTAGGCGGGCTGCTGGGCGGCCGCGATCCGCTCGTTGCGGAGCGCGTCGTACCAGCGGTCGTCGGTCGGCGGGAGCGCGTTCACGTCGAGCGCCAGCTTCAGCAGCAGGTCCGCGATGAGCGGATTGCGGGCCAGCACCGGGCCGTGCATGTAGGTGCCGAACACCGTGTCGTTGTACGCCCCCTCGGTGCCGTCGCCGGTGCCGTTGCCCTTGCCGATCTGGACGCGGGCGAACGGCCGGGCGGTCGGGCCGAGATGGGTGATGCCCTGGTGGTTCTCGAAGCCGGTGAGCTGCGGGAGCCCGAGCCGCGGGTCGATGTCCGCGAGCACGTCGCCGACGCACCGCTCGCCCTCGCCGCGGGTCGTGGTGACGTCGAGCAGACCGAGGCCGGGCTCGCGCTGGCCGAGGTCGTTGACGAACTCGTGGCCGAGGATCTGGTAGCCGGCGCAGACCGCGAACACGATCGCGCCGTTCTGCACCGCCTGGTACAGATGCGCGTCCCGGCGCAGCCGCTCCGCCGCGAGCCGCTGCGGCCGGTCCTCGCCGCCGCCGATCAGATAGATGTCGCCGGAGGTCGGGATCGGCTGGTCGCTGCGCACGTCGAGCCGGGCCACGTCCAGGCCGCGCTGCCGCGCCCGGCGCTCCACGACCAGGACGTTGCCCTGGTCGCCGTAGGTGCTGAGCAGGTCCGGGTAGACCCAGACGATCCGAAGCTGGTTGTCGCTCATGAAGTGGTCGTCCTTCGTGGTCAGTTGCCGACGCGGCGGCGCAGGTCCTGGAACGCGGTGTAGTTCGCGATGACCTCGATCCGGCCCGGCGGGCAGAGCTGCACGGCCTGGTCGACGTTCTCGCACACCTGGAAGTGCTGGTTGGCCACCTCGAGGCGGACGGCGAGGTCCAGCTTGCGGTCACCGACGACGAAGATCGGGTGGCCGGTCAGCCGGGTGTAGTCGACGTCCCACAGCCAGGAGGTGTCGGTGCCGTCCGCGCCGCGCGCGTTCACCGAGAGGATGACCGGGGCGGGTGCGGGATCGATCAGGCTGAACGTCTCCAGCCAGCCCGCGGGGTTCTTGGCGAGCAGCAGCCGCAGGTCGCGGTCCATGAACTGGACGACGTCGTAGCGGCCGGCCACGGCCTGCACCTGGTACATGCGCTCCAGCGCGACCTGCGGCGGCACCCCGAACACGGCGGCGACGGCGGCCGAGGAGGCGGCGTTGGCCTTGTTGGCGCGCCCCGGGAGCTGGAGCCGGATCGGCCAGGCCGAGCCGTGCGGGTCGAGGACGTGGTCCCCGGACAGCGCCCAGCTCGGCTGCGGCCGGCGGAATCCGCACTCGCCGCAGAACCAGTCGTCGCCGGGCCGCTGCATGACACCGCCGCAGGACGGGCACGACCAGGCGTCGTCCTTCCACATCTGCCCGGCGGCCACCCAGACCACGTTGGGGGAGGAGGACGCGGCCCACACCACCAGCGGGTCGTCGGCGTTGGCGACCACGACGGCCTTGGAACCGGCCAGCCCCTCGCGCCAGTTCTCCGCGAGCATCCGGGTCTCGGCGGCCCGGTCGAGCTGGTCGCGGGAGAGGTTCAGCAGGGCGATGCACTTGGGGTCGGTGTCCCGGGCGACGCCCGCGAGGTACTTCTCGTCGACCTCGATGACCCCGTATCTGGCCTCGGAGCCGCCGGCGAGGGCCGAGGTGATGCCGGCCGGCATGTTGGCGCCGAGCGCGTTGGACACGACCGGCCCGGCGGCCCGCAGGGCCTCGGCGATGAGCCGGGTGGTGGTGGTCTTGCCGTTGGTCGCCGAGACCAGGACGACGTCCAGGTTCTGGGCGAGGCGGGCGAGCAGGTCGGGGTCGAGTTTGAGGGCCACCCGGCCACCGATCACCGAGCCGCTGCCGCGTCCGGCCGCGCGGGATGCCGCAGCGACCGCCTTGCCCGCGGTCACGGCGATCTTCGCCCGCGGCGTGAGCGGGTCCGAGTTGCCTGCCATCAGTTCTCGATCCTCCTTGCGTACGCGCCGCGCCTTCGCCGTACGGCACCGTGGTGGGTGGTCAGCCTATCGAGATCCATTCACACTCCCGAATCGCGGCATCGTCCCACGCCCGTGCGGCATGCGCGTGTCAGAAAGGACCGTACCCTTGCCGCCATGCGACACGGCTCCATCCCGGGCGCCCACGGGCATGTCCGGCCTCTCACTCTGCTCGGTGACCCCGTCCTTCGGGAACCCTGCCGACAGGTCACCGACTTCGGCCCGGAACTCGCCCGACTCGTCGAGGACATGTTCGCCACGATGTACGCGGCCCAGGGCGTGGGCCTCGCCGCCAATCAGGTGGGTGAACCGCTCAGCGTGTTCGTCTACGACTGTCCCGACGACGAGGACGTCCGCCATGTCGGCCATGTGGTGAACCCCCGTCTGGTGGCGGCGGACGGCATCGTGCTGCGCGGCCCCGAGGGGTGTCTGTCCCTGCCGGGCCTGGAGGCGGGGACGGAACGCCACGACCACGCCGTGGTCGAGGGACACACCATGACGGGCGACCGCGTACGGATCCACGGCACCGGATTCTTTGCCAGATGCTTGCAGCACGAGTGCGACCATCTGGCGGGAACGGTGTACGCGGACCGGGTGGAGGGATGGCGGAGGCGTCGGCTGCTGCGCCAGGTGGCGCGGGCACCCTGGAACCGGGGTTCCTAGTACGGGTGCCGGCGCCGGGAGGTGCTCAGAAGCCGGGGCCGCCGATCTTGTCTCCGGCGGCCGCGAGACGGCCCCACAGCAGGTCGGCGAGGCTGCGCACCAGCTCGGCCCGGGAGCAGGGGCGTTCGCCCAGCCACCAGTCGCCGGCCGCGTGCATCATCCCGACGATGCCGTGCCCCCACACCCGGGCGAGCTGCTGGCTGCCCGGTCCGAGGTCGACACGCTCCTCGATGACCTGGGCCAGCTCCTCGCCCATCCGGCGCAGCAGCGGGGCGGAGTGCTTGCCGACGTCGAAGCCCTGGTCCCCGCCCTGGCCGCCCTCGGAGGGGTGCATCAGGAAGCGGTACACCTGGGGGCGGGCCTCGATGGCGGCCAGATAGGTGTCGAGGGTGGACTCGACCCGCTCGCGGCGCTCGGCGGGGGCGTCCAGCGCCGCCCGCAGCGAGCCCAGCAGGGCGTCCGTGTGCCGCTTGGCGAGGGCGGCGTACAGCCCGCCCTTGTCACCGAAGTGGCGGTAGAGGATCGGCTTGGTGATGCCGGCCTCGGCGGCGATGGCGTTCATGGAGGCCCCGGGGCCGTCGCGCAGCACCACCCGGTCCGCGGCCTCCAGCAGCTCGCGCCGACGGCGGTCGGCGGACCTCTGCTGCTCGGTCCGCTGTGTGGTGTCCATGTGCTCTCCCCACCCGTGCTGATTCGGTGACGCCTGCGCAAACTAACACTTGACGGCCCTCTCGCATCGAACGGGCTGCCGACCCGTCGTCAGGAGTTGACATTCCTTACTTGCGAGTAACAGACTTCGAGTTACCGCTAGTAACACGCACGCCCGCCGCTGGAGGGGACATGGCCGAGTTCACCATGGAGCTCAACGACGAACAGAAGGAGGTCCGGGACTGGCTGCACGGCTTCGCGGCCGACGTGATCCGCCCCGCGGCCGCCGAATGGGACGAGCGTGAGGAGACTCCCTGGCCGGTCATCCAGGAGGCCGCGAAGGTCGGCATCTACTCCCTCGACTTCTACGCGCAGCAGTACTTCGACCCCACCGGGCTCGGTATCCCGATGGCCATGGAGGAGCTGTTCTGGGGCGACGCGGGCATCGCCCTGTCCATTGTGGGCACCGGACTGGCCGCGGTGGGAGTCCTCGCCAACGGCACCGAGGAACAGATCGGCACCTGGATCCCCCAGATGTACGGCGACGCGAACGACGTCAAGGTCGCCGCGTTCTGCTCCTCCGAGCCCGACGCCGGCTCCGACGTGGCCTCCCTGCGCACCCGGGCCGTGTACGACGAGGCCAAGGACGAGTGGGTGATCAACGGCACGAAGACCTGGGCGACCAACGGCGGCATCGCCAACGTCCATGTCGTGGTGGCCGTCGTCGACCCCGAGCTGGGCTCCAAGGGGCACGCCTCCTTCATCGTCCCGCCGGGCACCCCGGGCCTCGCCCAGGGCCAGAAGTTCAAGAAGCACGGCATCCGCGCCTCGCACACCGCCGAGGTCATCCTCGACCAGGTGCGCGTGCCCGGCTCCTGCCTGCTCGGCGGCAAGGAGAAGCTCGACGAGCGCCTCGCCCGCGCCCGGGAGCGGGCCAAGGCCGGCGGCGAGCGGGTGAAGAACGCCGCGATGGCGACCTTCGAGGCGTCCCGCCCGGCGGTCGGCGCCATGGCCGTCGGCACGGCCCGCGCCGCCTACGAGGTAGCCCTCGACTACGCGAAGACGCGTGAGCAGTTCGGGCGCCCGATCATCGACAACCAGGGCGTGGCGTTCCAGCTCGCGGACATGCGCACGCAGATCGACGCGGCCCGGCTGCTGGTGTGGCGGGCGTCCTGGATGGCGATCAGCGGCAAGCCGTTCACCGCGGCCGAGGGCTCGATGTCCAAGCTCTACGCCAGCGAGACCGCCAAGAAGGTCACCGCGCAGGCCGTCCAGATCCTCGGCGGCAACGGCTACACGCGCGAGTACCCGGTCGAGCGGATGCACCGCGACAGCGCCATCTACACGATCTTCGAGGGGACGAGCGAGATCCAGCGCCTGGTGATCGCCCGCACGCTCTCGGGAATGCCGATCCGCTAGCGGCGACCGCGACCGCGTCGTACGGCGGCGGGGGACACGGATTACGCCGTGCCCCCGCTGCTGTGCGCGATGCACGCGACGTCGATCCGGTCGGCCAGCTTCGCCAGCTCGATGGTCAGCGCGGCCACCGTGTCCTCGTCGAGTCCGTCCGCGCCCGCCTCGACCAGATGCAGCCACCGACCGCCCAGCGTGCGGAGCAGCTTGCTGACATCGGCGGCCGACACCTGCAAGGTCCCCCGGTCGTCGACGATCAGAGGCAGAGTCACTTCGCGGTTCACATCCGGGATCGTAGCCGCGCGGCGCTCACGCACCGTGCCAAACCGTGGTGATGTTGCAGAACTCCCGGATTCCGTGCCCGGACAGCTCACGCCCGTACCCGGACCGCTTCACCCCGCCGAACGGCAGGGCCGGATGGGACGCCGTCATCCCGTTGACGAACACGCCGCCGGCCTCCAGATCCCGGACGAACCGGTCCACCTCCGCCTCGTCGCGCGTCCACACGTTGGAACTCAGGCCGAACGGCGAGTCGTTGGCGATGAGCACCGCCTCGTCCAGGCCGTCCGCCCGGTACACCGTCGCGACCGGCCCGAACGCCTCCTCACGGTGGATGCGCATCTCCCGGCCGACCCCGGCGAGCACGGTCGGCGGGTAGTACCAGCCTGGGCCCTCGGGCCGTTCGCCGCCGCACAGCACGCTCGCGCCGCCGCGTCGCGCGTCGTCCACCAGCTCCTCCAGGTCGGCCCGGCCCTGTTCGGTCGCCAGCGGGCCGATGTCGGTGTCCTCCGCCTGCGGATCGCCGACCCGGAGCGCCTTCATCCCTTCGGTGAACCGCTCGGTGAACGCGTCGTACACGTCCGAGTGGACGATGAACCGCTTGGCGGCGATGCACGACTGGCCGTTGTTCTGCACCCGGGCGGTGACCGCGACCTCGGCGGCCCGCTCGACGTCGGCGGACGGCATGACGACGAACGGATCGCTGCCGCCCAGCTCCAGGACGGTCTTCTTCACCATCTCCCCGGCCGTGGAGGCGACGGCCCGCCCGGCCGGCTCGCTGCCGGTCAGCGTGGCCGCCTTCACCCGTTCGTCGCGCAGGATCTCGTCCACCGCGCCCGATCCGATCAGCAGCGTCTGGAAGACGCCCTCGGTGAAGCCGGCCCGGTGGAAGAGATCCTCCAGATACAGGGCGGTCTGCGGGACGTTCGAGGCGTGTTTGAGCAGCCCCACGTTCCCGGCCATCAGCGCGGGCGCGGCGAACCGCACGACCTGCCAGAGCGGGAAGTTCCACGGCATCACCGCGAGCACCGGGCCCAGCGGCCGGTAGCGCACCAGGGCGCGGGAGGCGCCGGAGTCGCGTACGTCCGCCTCCGCCGGATGCTCGTCGGCCAGCAGCTCCGCCGCGCGCCCCGCGTACCAGCGCATCGCCTTCGCGCACTTCGCGGCCTCCGCGCGGGCCTGCTTGACCGGCTTGCCCATCTCGGTCGTCATGACCCGGCCGATGTCCGGCGTGTCCTCGTCGAGCAGGTCGGCGGCCCGGTTCAGCAGCCGCGCCCGCTCCTCGAACGATGTCGTCCGGTACGTCCGGAACGTGGCCTCGGCGAGCTGGAGCCGGCGTTCCAGCTCCTCCTCGCCCATGGCCTCGTACGTCTTGACCGTCTCGCCGTTCGCCGGATTCACCGTCGCGATGGGCATGACCGACCTCCCGCAGAGCTGGCTGTGCTTCGACCTTCCCGCGCCGCACCGGACGGCGCAACGCGTGGACGTCACACCGGGTGCTCCGCCAGCCGGTCCAGAAACGCGGCCTGCGCCGTGACGATCACCGCACGCGCCCCCTCCAGGCCGAACCAGGCGACCCGGTCCAGCTCCGGGAACTCCCGCTGCCGCCCCGACCGCGGCGGCCACTCCATGGTGAACGTCCCGGGCACCACCGCCCCCGGATCCAGCTCCGCCTCGATCGCCCATACGGTGACGATCTTGCCGTTGGTCTGCCGGACCTCCCCGAGCGCGATCGCCTCGCCGTCGGGCGGGTCGAGCCCCAGCTCCTCGCGGAACTCACGCCGGGCGGCCTCCCAGGCGGGCTCGTCGGGCTCGTACTCGCCCTTCGGCACGGTCCAGGCGCCCGCCTCCTTCCGCGCGAAATAGGGGCCGCCCATATGGCCCAGCAGGACTTCCAGGCCGGTGCCCGTGCGGCGGAACAGCAGCAGGCCCGCGCTGCGCCGGACGGTCACGGCCGTACCTCCGGATGGGCGGCGAGCAGGGTCTCCACGGTGTCGGCCTCCCCGGGCCGCTTGTCCTCGCGGTAGCGCAGCACCCGGGCGAACCGCAGGGTGACCCCGGCCGGATAGCGGGTGGAGCGCTGGAGGCCGTCGTAGGCGATCTCCACGACGAGTTCGGGGCGCACGGTGACGCCCCAGGGGTGCTCCTGCTCGGCGAGGGCCCGGAGCCGTTCGGTCTGCCAGGTGAGCAGGGCGTCGGTCATGCCCTTGAAGGTCTTGCCGAGCATCGCGAAGCCGCCGTCGGCGGTGCGCGCGCCGAGGTGCAGGTTGGAGAGCTTGCCGGTGCGCCGGCCGTGGCCCCACTCGGCGGCCAGCACCACCAGGTCGAGGGTGTGCACGGGCTTGACCTTCAGCCAGGACGCGCCGCGCCGGCCCGCGCTGTACGGGGCGTCCAGGGACTTGACCACGACCCCCTCGTGGCCGCGCAGGAGGGTGTCCTTGAGGAACTCTTCCGCCGCGACCGCGTCCCCCGGGTCGGTGACGACCGTCCGGCGCACCCGCATCGGCTCCGGGACCAGCCGGGCCAGCTCCGCGTGCCGCTCGGCGAACGGCAGGTCGAGCAGGTCGCGGCCGTCGACCGACAGCACGTCGAAGAAGACGGGGGAGACCGGCACCGCCTCGGCGGCCGCCGCCACGTCCACCCGGGAGCCGACCCGGCCGGCCGTCTCCTGGAAGGAACGGGGCCGGCCGTCGGCGCCGAGCGCGATGACCTCACCGTCGAGCACGAACCGACGGACCGTCAGTTCGCCTGCGGCTGTGGTCAGTTCGGGGAGCCGGTCGGTGATGTCGTCAAGGGTGCGGGTCCACACGCGGATGTCGTCGCCGTCGCGGTGCACCTGCACCCGGATGCCGTCCAGCTTCTCCTCCACCGCGCAGGCGCCGAGCTTGCCGACCGCCTCGGTGACGGACGACGCGGTGTGCGCGAGCATCGGCAGGACCGGGCGGCCGACGGTCAGCCGGAACCCCGCGAGCGCCTCCGGCCCCTCCGCGAGCAGCGCCCGCGCCACCGCGCTCAGCGAGCCCGCGAGCATCACCGCCCGCCGTACGTCCGCCGGGGGCGCCCCGGTCGCCTGGGCCAGTCCCTCGACGGCCACCGCGTCCAGGGCGCCCTGCCGGACCTCACCGGTGAGCAGCCCGAGCAGGAAGCGCTGCTCGTCGGCGGTGGCGGCGCCCATCAACTCCCCGACGATCCGCGCCCGTTCGGCCTGCGAACCGGGCCCGGACACCTGTCCCAGCTCGGTGAGCCGGGCGTCCACGGCACGGACGGTCAAGGTCGGCTCGGCGGCCGGGGGAACCGGTCGGCTCAGCGTCTTCCACCCGACCCCGAGCCGCCCCTGCGGGAGCCGCCCGGCCAGATACGGGATGACGACCGGCGCCTCCTCGGCCTCCGCCTCCCGGAACAACTCGGCGAGCAGGGCGATCTTGCGGGAACGGGCCGAGGCGGCCGCGACTTCCCGAGACACATCGGCGAGCCGGGCTAGCAGCATGCAGCCATGGTGCAACGCGGGCGCCTGCGGCACATCTGCGCGGGGTGGGGGGCAGGGGGCCGGGCTTTTGGGGGTGCCCGCTTGCGCGGGGTGTCGCGGGGCGGGCCGGCTATGGCCGTCGGCGGGTGACGGGCGGGCCATGCCGGGGCGGTGGCATGCGGGCGGGCGGCAGGAGCCGGGGCGTCCCTGTGCGGGCGGGGCGGTTGGCCTGCGGGGCTGCGGCTCGCCGCCCGGGCGGGCACTGGGCGGGGCCGGCCGTTTCGCGCGCTCGGGCGCCGGCCTGCCCTGGCTCGGCTGCCCGGGGCCGCATGTGCCCGCGTGGTAAGTGTCCAGGCTGGGGTGCACCTGCGCGGGACGGGTGGCCTGGGCCTGCGGCGTTGTGGCTCGGGGGTAGGGAGGGGGCGTGCTTGGTGTCGTCGGGCGGGCCGTGTCGGGTCCGCGGGCACTGGCTGCGCCGGCTCGGCTGGCTGGGGTGGTGGCATGTGCCCCGAGTGGTAAGTGCCCTGGCCGGGGAGGACTGGCGCGGGACGGGTGGTCCGTGAGGTTGTGGCTCGGGGGCCTCACCCGCGCTGGGTGTCGCCGGTCGGGCTGCGGGTGCGGGTGCGGGTGCGGGCGAGGGCGAGGGCGCGTGACGGGCCCTGCCGAGTGCGCGGGCGCGGGGTTGCCCTGGCTCGGCCGGTCGGGGGTGGTGTGGGGTCTGGGCGGCGCGGGCCGGGGCGGGGACGTATCGGCGCGGGGTGGGCGAGCCCCCAGGGCCGGGGCTCGCCCGTACCCGCGCGGCTTCGGCGGTGGCTAGCCGTCCGTCGTCGTCAGCGCCGCGTCCAGGTCCGCCATCAGTAGTTCGCCGTTGATCGCCGCGCCGGCTCGGTAGCCGCGGCTGGCCGCGTTGATGACCTGCTCGGCGAAGCCGGAGACGTTGCCGGCCGCCCAGAGGCCGGGAACCGTGGTTCTGCCCTGGGGGTCGGTCACCGGGTAGGTGCCGAACGGTGTCTCCGTCGTTTCGGCGCCCAGGCGGGTCGGCAGGTCCGTGCGGGGGACCGCGCGGGGTGCCACGAAAAGGATCTCGCGGGTGTGTTCCGTGCCGTTCTGGAGGCGGATGCCGGTCAGGTGGTCGTTCTCGATCGTCAGTCCGGACACCTCGCCGGGGACCACGCGTACGCCCGCCGCCGCCAGGCGGCGCAGGTCGTCGTCGGACAGGTCCTCCTCGGCGACCGTGTGCAGGAACAGGGTCACGTCCTTCGACCACTGGGTCACCATCAGCGCCTGGTGCACGCTCAGCGGGGTGGTCGCCAGGACCCCGAAGGCCCGGTCGCGGACCTCCCAGCCGTGGCAGTACGGGCAGTGCAGCACATCGCGGCCGAACCGCTCGGCGAGCCCCGGCAGCGGCGGCAGCTCGTCCTTGAGCCCGGTCGCGACGACGAGCTGCCGGGCCCGCACGGTCCGCCCGCCCGCGAGGACGACGGCGAAGTCCGTGTCCCGCACGACGTCCACCGCCCGGTCGCGGACCAGCTCCACGCCGTAGCGGGCGATCTCCTCGCGGCCCGCGGCCAGGAAGTCGGCGGGCGCCATGCCGTCCCGGGAGAGGTAGCCGTGCATATGGGCGGCGGGCGCGTTGCGCGGCTCGCCCGCGTCGATCACCAGGGTGCGGCGGCGCGCCCGCCCGAGGACCAGGGCCGCGGAGAGCCCCGCCGCACCGCCGCCGATCACGATCACTTCGTAGGTCTCGTCTGCCTCGTCGTATGTCCCGTTCATGCCGCCACCGTCGCTCCGCAGGCGCGGGATTGACAAACGTCTTTGCCGATCCTGCAATAAGAAGCATGAGTGCTGACGATGTTCTCGCGGAGGTGGGGCCCCGGCTGCGCCGGATCCGGAAGGAGCGGGAGGTGACCCTCGCGGCGCTGTCCGAGACGACCGGCATCTCGGTCAGCACGCTGTCCCGGCTGGAGTCGGGGCTGCGCAAGCCCAGCCTGGAGCTGCTGCTGCCGATCGCACAGGCCCACCAGGTGCCGCTGGACGAACTGGTCGGCGCCCCGCCCGTGGGCGACCCGCGCGTCCGCTCGCGCCCGCTGGTCCGGCACGGGCGCACCTTCTGGCCGCTGACCCGGCAGCCGGGCGGCCTCCAGGCGTTCAAGGTGCTGGTCCCGCGGCGCGACGAGGAGCCGGAGCCGCGCACCCACGAGGGCTACGAGTGGCTGTACGTGCTGTCCGGGCGGCTGCGCGTGGTGCTCGGCGAGCACGACGTGGTGATGCAGGCGGGCGAGGCGGCCGAGTTCGACACGCGCGTGCCGCACTGGTTCGGCTCGACGGGGGAGGGCCCGGCGGAGTTCCTGAGCCTCTTCGGTCCGCAGGGCGAGCGGATGCACGTACGGGCGCGGCCGTCCGGGGCGTGACCCGTCCGACACGTCCGCCCGTTTCCCTGGGTTCCGCTGTTCCCTGATCGGCAAGCGACCGCTTAGTATGCGATCGACCCCGGTCGGAACACCGTCCGGGCACGCCGGTGGAGAACGCCGGCCGGACGACGCAGTCCCGTGGAGGCTCCGCATGCAGGCATGGCAGGTGCACGAGAACGGCGAGCCGGGCGAGGTGATGCGGCTCGAGGACGTGGAGCGGCCCACGCCCGGCGACGGCCAGGTCCTGCTCAGGGTGCGCGCCGCGAACGTCAACTTCCCGGACGCGCTGATGTGCCGCGGCCACTACCAGGTCCGCCCGCCGCTGCCCTTCACCCCGGGCGTGGAGATCTGCGGCGAGACCGAGGACGGCCGCCGCGTCATCGCCAACCCGGCCCTGCCGTACGGCGGTTTCGCCGAGTACGCCGTCGCGGACGCCGCCGCCCTGCTGCCCGCCCCCGACGCCCTGGACGACGCCGAGGCCGCCGCCCTGCACATCGGCTACCAGACCGGCTGGTTCGGACTGCACCGGCGGGCCGGGCTCGAAGCTGGCGAGACGCTGCTCGTGCACGCCGCCGCGGGAGGCGTCGGCACCGCGGCCGTGCAGCTCGGCAAGGCCGCAGGCGCCCGGGTCATCGGGGTCGTCGGCGGCGCCGACAAGGCCGCCGCGGCCCGGGAGGCGGGCTGTGACCTGGTGATCGACCGCCGCGCCGAGGACGTCGTCGCCGCCGTGAAGGAAGCCACCGGCGGCCGGGGCGCGGACGTGATCTACGACCCCGTCGGCGGCGACGCCTACACCCAGTCCACCAAGGTCGTCGCCTTCGAGGGCCGGATCGTGGTCGTCGGCTTCGCCAGCGGGACCATCCCGAGCCCCGCCCTGAACCACGCCCTGGTCAAGAACTACTCGATCCTCGGCCTGCACTGGGGCCTGTACAACACCAAGAACCCCAAGCTCGTCCTGCGCTGCCACGAGCAGCTCACCGAGCTGGCCGCGCGCGGCGCGATCAAGCCGCTGATCAGCGAGCGCGTCCCGCTCGCCGGAGCGGCCGACGCCGTGCAGCGGGTCGCCGACGGCACCACCACCGGCCGCGTCGCCGTCGTCCCGCACCTGGAGAACGGAGCCGCCGCATGACGATCGACGCCGCCGAACTCACCCGCCGCACCGCCGAGTTGCTGGCCGCCCACCCACCGGCCACCACCGACCGCCTCGACTTCCTCAAGGCCCGCTACGACGCAGGGCTGGCCTGGGTGCACTACCCGGAGGGCCTCGGCGGACTCGGCGCGCCCCGCTCCCTCCAGGCCGTCGTGGACACCGAGCTGGAGGCCGCCGGCGCCCCCGACAACGACCCGCGCCGCATCGGCATCGGCCTCGGCATGGCCGCGCCGACCCTCCTCAAGTACGGCACCGAGGAACAGAAACAGCGCTTCCTGCGGCCCCTGTGGGTCGGCGAGGAGGTCTGGTGCCAGCTCTTCAGCGAGCCGGGCGCCGGCTCCGACCTGGCCGCCCTCGGCACCCGGGCCGTCCGCGAGGGCGACACCTGGGTGGTCGACGGGCAGAAGGTGTGGACCTCCAGCGCCCATGTCGCCCGCTGGGCCATCCTCATCGCGCGCACCGACCCGGACGTGCCCAAGCATGCAGGCATCACCTACTTCGTCTGCGACATGACCGACCCCGGCGTCGAGGTGCGGCCGTTGCGCCAGATCACCGGCGAGGCCGAGTTCAACGAGGTCTTCCTCACCGACGTCCGCATCCCCGACTCCCGCCGCCTCGGCGCGGTCGGCGACGGCTGGCGGGTCGCGCAGACCACCCTGATGAACGAGCGCGTCTCCATCGGCGGCATGCGGCTGCCCCGCGAGGGCGGCATGATCGGCCCGGTCTCCCGGACCTGGCGCGAGCGCCCCGAACTGCGCACCCACGATCTGCACCAGCGGCTGCTGAAGCTGTGGGTCGAGGCCGAGGTCGCCCGCCTCACCGCCGAGCGCCTGCGCCAGCAGCTCGTCGCGGGACAGCCCGGCTACGAGGGCTCCGGCATGAAACTCGCCTTCGCCCGACTCAACCAGGAGATCAGCGGCCTGGAGGTCGAACTGCGCGGCGAGGAAGGTCTGTTGTACGACGACTGGACCATGCGCCGTCCGGAACTGGTCGACTTCACCGGCCGTGACGCCGGCTACCGCTACCTTCGCTCCAAGGGCAACAGCATCGAGGGCGGGACCAGCGAGGTCCTGCTGAACATCGTCGCCGAGCGCGTTCTGGGCCTGCCCGCCGAACCGCGCACCGACAAGGACGTCGCGTGGAAGGACCTGTCCCGATGAAGCCGCAGCCGACGCAGCCCGACCTGCTCTACTCGGAGGAGGAAGAGGCGCTGCGCGCGGCCGTACGGGATCTGCTCGCCGACCACTGCGACGCGCCCTCGGTCATCGCGCGCGCCGAGTCCGACGCCCCGCACGACCCGGCGGCCTGGAAGGCGCTGGCCGACGGGATGGGGCTCGCCGGACTGCTGATCCCCGAGGCACAGGGCGGCCAGGGTGCCACGCATCATGAAGCCGCCGTCGTCCTGGAGGAGTTGGGCCGCGCGGTCGCGCCGGTGCCGTATCTGACCAGTGCCGTGGTCGCCACCGAGGCGCTGCTCGCCTGCCGGGACGAGGACCTGCTCGGACGACTGGCCTCGGGGCGGACCGTGGGCGTGCTCGCGGTCGGCCTGCACACCGCCCCCGGCGCCGCCTTCCCCGCCGTACGCCTCGAAGCGGGCGCCCTGCACGGCGAGTTGACCGGCATCGCGGACGCGGCGGCCGCCGATGTCCTGCTGGTGCCCGCCGCCGACGGCGGGCTGTACGCCGTCGAGGCCGCCGACGCGACCGTCACCCCGCAGGTCTCCCTCGACCTGACCCGCCCGCTCGCCACCGTCACCCTCACCGGCGCCCCGGGGCGCCGGATCGGGGACGCCGGACCCGCCGTGCGGCGCGCGCTCCGGGCCGGTGCCGGACTGCTCGCCTCCGAACAACTCGGCCTCGCCGACTGGGCGTTGACCGAGACCGTCCGCTATCTCAAGGACCGCAAGCAGTTCAACCGTCCGGTCGGCGGCTTCCAGGCGCTCAAGCACCGGCTCGCCCAGCTCTGGCTGGAGGTCGTCAACCTGCGGGCCGCCGCCCGGGGCGCCGCCGACGCGCTCGCCACCGGCCACGACGTCGAGGTGTCGGTCGCCGTCGCCCAGGCGTACGCGGCGTCCGTAGCCGTCCGGGCCGCCGAGGAGGCCCTGCAACTGCACGGCGGCATCGGCATGACCTGGGAACACCCCGTCCACCTGTGCCTCAAGCGGGCCAAGGCCGACTCGATCGCCTACGGCACGGCGGGCGCCCACCGCGAGGCGCTGGCCGAACTGGTCGACCTGCGCGCGCCCTGAGCGTCACGCGGCGAAGCCCGTCCCGGACCGGGGCGGGCTTTTCCGTGCGCGCCGAAGGAGTGGCCGAACGAGTGAACACGGGGCGGCGGTCCGGCCAACTCATCGCACTCGAAGGCCCGTTGAGTCCCGCACGGCCCCATACTCCCTGTGGTTCGGACCCGCCCCACAGGGAGGAACACCATGTCCCTCGTCACCCGCCGCCGCGCGCTCACCGGCCTTGCCGTCACCGCCGCCGCGGTGCTCGCCCAGCCGGCCGGTACTGCTGTCGCCGGCGGCCGGCCGCCCGGCCCCCGCCCGCTGTGGCGGGCCCACGCCCACAACGACTACGAGCACCCCCGTCCGCTCCTCGACGCCCTCGACCACCGCTTCGGCAGCGTCGAGGCCGACATCTTCCTGGTCGACGGCGAACTCCTCGTCGCCCACTCGGCGGACCAGCTCGACCCCGCCCGCACCCTGGAGTCCCTCTACCTCGCCCCGCTCGCCGCCCGGGTGCGGGCCCACCACGGCTCGGTGTACCGGGGACACCGGCGGCCCCTGCACCTGCTCGTCGACATCAAGACCGAGGGCGTCTCGGCCTATCTCGCCCTCGACCGTCAACTGCGCCGGTATCAGGGCCTGTTCACCACGTACGCGCACGGCAGGGTGCGGCCCGGCGCGGTCACCGCCGTCGTCTCCGGCGACCGGGCGGCCCGCGTCCCCCTGGCGGCGCAGAGCGTGCGCCACGCCTTCTACGACGGACGGCTCGCCGACCTCGGCACCACCGACGCCGCCTTCGCCCCGCTGATCTCCGACAACTGGACGCTGAACTTCGGGTGGCTCGGCGTCGGCGCCTTCCCCGAGGAGGAGCGGCGCAGACTGCGCGCGATCGTCGCCGCGGCCCACGCGCGTGGCCAGCGGGTACGGTTCTGGGCCACCCCGGATCTCGCCGGACCCGCCCGTGACGCCGTGTGGACGGAACTCCTCGCCGCGGGCGTCGACCACCTCAACACCGACGACCTGGCGGGCCTGGAGGCGTTCCTCGACGCGCGCCGGACGCCGTAGACACCACTCGTTCGGCGGACAGGTCAGCCGCCCTGACGAACCCTCCGTTACGCCACACTTGCGGCCGAACGCCGCGAAAGCGGACGTGGCGGAGGAGGTTGACGATGGCCGTTTCCATTTCCGTGGTGCTGTTGCTGCTGATCCTGGCGGTGATCTTCCTGCGCAACGGCGGACTGAAGATGTCGCACGCGCTGGTCTGTCTGCTGCTCGGCTTCTTCCTGGCCGGTACGAGCATGGCGCCCACCATCCAGAGCGGCCTCACGGCGACCGCCGACATCGTGGGCAGCCTGCGGCCCTGAGGCGGCCCCGAACCGGTCGTGAACCGGCCCTGAACGGGCCCTGAGGCCGGGGCCGTTCACCGGGTGAAGACCCCGATGCCGTTCGGTACGGGACGCTCGGCGCCGCCCGAGGGACGGTTGCGGACCGTCACCCGGGCGGCGCCGGGCTTGCGGGTCACCAGGGTGGTCGAGCCGCCGCCGTCCAGGCTGAACCCCTCGGTGGCGCCGAGCGACCTCAGCGCGGCGGCGACCTCGGCGACCGTCAGACCCCTGCGATACGCGGCCGCGCCGTCCAGCGCGAACAGGAACACCCGCCGGCCGCCCGCGCCGATGCCCACGGCCGTCCGCACCGCCGGGACCCGGCTGTCGAGGCCGGCCCGGGCCCTGCCGCCCGCCAGCACCGGGTACCCGCCGACGGCGAAGCGGTACACCGCCGACGACGCGGAGTCCAGCCCGTACCGCACGGTCACCCGCTCGCCCACCCGGAGTGTCCGCAGCCGCGCCGCGCCCGCCTCCCGGCCGAGGAGCACCGTCGTGCCCGGCGTGACGGCACCGCTTCCCGGCCTGGCCGACGCCGACACCACCTGGCCCCTCCTGACCGTCACCTCGTAGGTCCTGGTGGCGCACGGGGCGGCCCGGTCGGTGTCCGTGCCGCAGACGGCCCGGGCGCGCGAGACCCGCCCCCAGTCGGAGGTGAAGGCGCCGATCGCGTTCTCCGGCAGCGCGTATTGGTTGAGCCCGCGCAGGGTCAGCCGCCGTCCGAGGGCGCTCACCGAGCCGACGAGCGACAGCGTGTCCACCCGGGCCCGGCCGCCGGTGTCCACGCCGACCACGGCCCCGGTGCCGGTGCCCGGCGGCAGTTCGGGCCCGAACCGCTGGCCGACCGGGACGGCCCCCTTGAGCACCTTGCCGTCGGCGATCGCCGGACCCACGCTCGCCCCGGTCGCCGGGACGCCCGGATGCTGGGTCTCCGAGATGTTGAAGAAGTCGCCGTTGATCCCGGCGACCGCCCGCCGGGCGTCGGCCAGCGAGGAGAGGGGCGCCCGGGCCGCGACCGCCCCCGGGTACAGCAGCCCGAGCCGCACCCGGCCGTGGCCGAGGTCGACGTTCAGCACATGCGCGCGGGCCGTCCCGGCGGCCGCCGGAAGGTCGTACTGCCGGTACGTCACCCCCGGCGCCACGGTGGTCCAGGCGGGCGCGGCGCCCGCCGGAGCCACCCCCACCAAAACGGTCGCGGCGAGCGCCGCCGCCAGTGCGGGCGTACGCCGTACGACCGTCCCGGACCATGCCCGACGTCGTGTCACGAAGCCGACCCCCCTGCGAAGTTCTCCCTGTCCGCAGCCATGGTCACGGGCAGGGAGAACGTCCACCGGGAGCGCCGGGCAAGTCCACGCGGACGAGTGACGGCGAGGACACCGGCCGCCGCCACCGTGTCGGCCGCCGGAGATCTTTGTCCTCGGAGTGGAGAAAGTCGTGTCGAATTGCTGCACGACTTCTTCCCAGGGTCGGCGGCCGCTGCTACGTTCCCCTCGAAAGCCAGTCACCTGGTGGCCGAATCTTGGCGGGGAGGGGTTCGTGAGACGTATGACGGCACGACCTGCGAACGCGCACCAGTCCCGGCTGCTCACCCTGCTCCGTGACGGTGGCCCCAACTCCCGTGCGCAGCTCGGCGATCAGGTGGAGCTGTCCCGGTCCAAGCTGGCCGTGGAGGTGGACCGGCTGCTGGAGACGGGTCTCGTGGTCGCCGACGGGCTCGCCGCCTCGCGCGGTGGCCGCCGCTCCCACAACATCCGGCTCAACCCCGGTCTGCGTTTCCTCGGCGTCGACATCGGCGCGACCTCGGTCGATGTCGCCGTCACCAACGCCGAACTGGAGATCCTCGGCCATCTCACCCGGCCGATGGACGTCCGCGAGGGTCCCGTCGCCGTCTTCGAGCAGGTCCTGGAGATGGCCGGGAAGCTGCGGGCCACCGGGCTCGCCGAGGGCTTCGACGGCGCCGGGATCGGCGTCCCCGGGCCCGTCCGGTTCCCGGAGGGTGTGCCGGTCGCGCCGCCGATCATGCCGGGCTGGGACGGCTTCCCGGTGCGGGAGGCGCTCAGCCAGGAACTCGGCTGCCCGGTCATGGTCGACAACGACGTGAACCTCATGGCCATGGGGGAGCAGCACGCCGGGGTCGCCCGGCCCGTCGCCGACTACCTCTGCGTCAAGATCGGCACCGGTATCGGCTGCGGCATCGTCGTCGGCGGGCAGGTCTACCGCGGCACCACCGGCAGCGCGGGCGACATCGGCCATATCCAGGCGGTGCCGGACGGCAGGCCCTGCGCCTGCGGCAACCGGGGCTGCCTGGAGGCCCACTTCAGCGGCGCGGCCCTGGCCAGGGACGCCCTGGAGGCGGTCCAGCAGGGGCTGTCCGCCGAACTCGCCGCCCGGCTGGAGGCGAACGGCACCCTCACCGCCGTCGACGTCGCGGCCGCGGCCGCCGCGGGCGACGCCACCGCGCTCGACCTGATCCGCGCGGGCGGCACCCGGGTGGGGCAGGTCATCGCCGGACTCGTGTCCTTCTTCAACCCCGGCCTGGTGGTGATCGGCGGCGGGGTGACCGGCCTCGGCCACACCCTGCTCGCCGCGATCCGCACCCAGGTCTACCGCCAGTCGCTTCCGCTGGCGACCCGCAACCTCCCCATCGTGCTGGGCGAGCTGGGACCCACCGCCGGTGTCATCGGCGGAGCCCGGCTGATCAGCGACCACCTCTTCTCACCCGCGTAGCCGGCCGCCGTCCGCGCGGCCGCGCTCCCACCTCACCCCGCTCCGCCCCGTCGCGCCCACCCCTGCCCTGACACCGGCCCCGCACGTCCGCCGAGGGGAACCACATGGCACCCGAACCACCCCTGCTCAGCATGTCCGGCATCACCAAGTCGTTCCCCGGAGTCCGGGCCCTGGACGGCGTCGACCTCGACGTCCAGGCCGGTGAGGTGCACTGTCTGCTCGGCCAGAACGGCGCCGGGAAGTCCACCCTCATCAAGGTCCTGGCCGGCGCCCATCTGCCCGACGAGGGCACCGTCCGCTGGCGCGGCGAACCCGTCGCCCCGCGCTCGCCGAGCGACGCCATGCGCCTCGGCATCGCCACCATCTACCAGGAACTCGATCTGGTGGAGCATCTGTCGGTGGCGGAGAACGTGTACCTCGGCCATGAACCGACCGCCGCCGGGTTCGTGGTCCGCGGCAGGGCCGCCAGGGCGTCTACGGCCGCGCTCCTCGGGCGGCTCGGGCATCCCGAGATCGATCCGGTCGCCCTGGTGGGAAGGCTGTCGGCCGCCCAGCGGCAGATCGTCTCCATGGCCCGGGCCCTCTCGCACGACGTGCGGCTCATCGTCATGGACGAGCCGTCCGCCGCGCTCGACCCCGACGAGGTCGACAACCTCTTCCGGATCGTCGGCGATCTCACCGCCGACGGCGTCGCGGTCGTCTACATCTCGCACCGCCTGGAGGAGATCCGCCGCATCGGCGACCGGGTGACCGTGCTGAAGGACGGGCGGGCGGTCGCGGGGGGACTGCCCGCCCGGTCCACCCCGACCCGGGACGTGGTCGCCCTGATGACCGGCCGCACCGTCGAGTACGTCTTCCCCGACCGGCCGCCCGAGCCGCCCACCGCGCCCCCCGTGCTCCAGGTGCGCGGCCTCGCCCGGGACGGCGAGTTCGCGCCCCTCGACCTCGATCTGCGGCCCGGGGAGATCGTCGGACTCGCCGGCCTCGTCGGCTCCGGACGCTCCGAGATCCTGGAGACCATCTACGGCGCCCGCAGACCGACCGCCGGCCAAGTCCTCGTCCAGGGCAGGCCGTTGCGTCCCGGAAGTGTGCGGGCCGCGGTGCGGGCCGGGCTCGGGCTCGCCCCCGAGGAACGCAAGGCGCAGGCGCTGCTGATGCTGGAGTCCGTCACCCGCAACGTCTCCGTCTCCACCCTCGGACGCTTCGCGCGGGCCGGCTGGATCGACCGGGGCGCCGAACGCGCCGCCGCCCGCGCGGCCGTCCGTGAACTGTCGCTGCGCCCCGACGACCCCGACGTCCCGATCCGCACCCTCTCCGGCGGCAACCAGCAGAAGGCGGTCCTCGCCCGCTGGCTGCTGCGCGGCTGCCGGGTGCTGCTCCTGGACGAACCTACCCGGGGCGTCGACGTCGGCGCCCGCGCCGAACTGTACGCCGTGGTAAGGCGGTTGGCCGACGAAGGGCTGGCCGTGCTCCTCGTCTCCAGCGAGGTGCCCGAGGTCCTCGGCCTCGCCGACCGCGTCCTGGTGCTGCGGGAGGGACGGGTCGTGCACACCGCGCCCGCCCAACAGCTCGACGAACACCGAGTCCTCGACCTCGTCCTGGAAGGAAGCCCGGCGTCATGACGCAGCACGCCTCCCCGCCCCGGGACGCCACCGGCAAACTCCCGCCGGCCGGCCGTCTCCCGTCCTGGCGCCTGATGTCGGCACGCGCCGACGTGCGCACCCTGTCCCTGCTCGGGGTGCTCGCCGTCCTCGTCGTCATCGGCGGGGTCACCGAACCCGACGCCTTCCTCGACGTCCGCAACCTCCAACTCGTCCTGACCCAGGCGTCGGTGATCGGCGTCGTCACCGTCGGCATGACCTTCGTGATCACCTCCGGCGGCATCGACCTGTCCGTCGGCGCGATCGTCGCGCTCGCCTCGGTGTGGGCGACCACCGTCGCCACCCAGGAGTACGGCTTCGCCGGGATCCTCTTCACCGCGGTGCTCGTCGGCCTCGGCTGCGGCCTGGTCAACGGCGTGCTGGTCGCCTACGGCCGGATGGTCCCCTTCATCGCCACCCTCGCCATGCTCGCCTCGGCGCGCGGTCTCGCCCTCCAGATCACCGACGGCCGCACCCAGGTCGTCACCGTCGACTCCGTCCTCTCGCTCGGCGAACGCGACGCCTACGTGCTCGGCATCCCGCCGCTGTTCCTGGTGTTCGCGCTGGTCACGGTCGTCGGCTGGCTCGTCCTCAACCGCACCACCTTCGGCCGCCGCACCGTCGCCGTCGGCGGCAACGCCGAGGCCGCCCGGCTCGCCGGCATCGACGTCCGCCGCCAGCGGCTCTACCTCTACCTGCTCTCCGGCCTGTGCTGCGGCATCGCCGCCTTCCTGCTGATCGTGCTCTCCGGCTCCGGCCAGAACACCAACGGCAACCTCTACGAACTCGACGCCATCGCCGCCGCGATCATCGGCGGCACCCTGCTCAGCGGGGGCCGGGGCACGATCACCGGCTCCGTCCTCGGCGTCCTGATCTTCACCACGATCACCGACATCTTCGCCCTGAACAACCTCCAGAGCGACGTCCAGCAGATCGCCAAGGGCGCGATCATCGTCGCCGCCGTCCTGGTCCAGCGCCGTACCGCGAACACGACCTGAGGAAAGGGTTCACCGCCATGCCAGAGCAGATCAGCCACGCCATGAACGGGCGCACCAGCCGCAGAGGACTCCTCTTCGGGACCGCCGCCGTCTCCGCCGGAGCCTTCCTGGCCGCCTGCACCAGCAACGAGCCCAAGGACCAGAGCCCTGCCGCCGACAGCGGGCCGGCCGCGGACGACAAGCCCGGCAAGCACGTCACCATCGGCTTCGCCGGACCCCAGGCCGACCACGGCTGGCTCAACGCCATCAACGACAACGCCGAGAGCCGCGCGAAGAAGTACTCCGACGTCTCGCTGGAGATCACCGAGGGCTCCAACGACACCGCCCAGCAGATCGGCCAGATCGAGACCCTCATCAACAAGAAGGTCGACGTCCTGGTGGTGCTCCCCGCCGACGGCAAGGCGCTCACCCAGGTCGGCCTGAAGGCGATGCGGGCCGGCATCCCGGTCGTCAACCTCGACCGGATCTTCAACTCCGCCCAGGCGTACCGGTGCTGGATCGGCGGCGACAACTACGGCATGGGCCTCAACGCCGGTCACTACATCGGCGAGAAGCTCAAGGACAAGCCGGACGCCAAGGTCGTCGAACTCGCGGGCCTGGACAACCTGGAGCTGACCAAGCAGCGCACCCAGGGCTTCGACGACGCCCTGCGCAACTACCCCAACATCCGCAAGGTGGCCCGCCAGGCGGCCGAGTTCACCGTCGAGACCGGCCAGGCCAAGATGGCCCAACTCCTCCAGGCGCAGCCCGACTTCGACGCCCTGTGGAACCACGACGACGACCAGGGCGTGGGCGCGCTGCGCGCCGTCGAGCAGGCCGGACGGGACGGCTTCCTGATGGTCGGCGGGGCCGGCGCGCTCTCCGCGTTCCAGGCCATCAAGAAGGACGACGGCGTCCTCAAGGCGACCGTGCTCTACCCGCCGACCATGGCCGCCTCCGCCATCGATCTGGCCCGCGCCCTCGGCCAGGGCAAGGGCGTCGGCGGACTCGCCGAGTACGAGATCCCGGCGTCGATCACCCTCTACTCGGCCGTCGTCGACAAGGACAACGTCGACCAGTACATGCCCACCGGCTTCCGGTGAGCCGCCCCGCGGCAGGGCCGGAGGCGGAGAAGGAAGAAGAGGAAAGGGAGGACGAGCGCATGGAACCGGACCCCGGGCAACTGCCGTTGCGCGTCGGGATGGTCGGATACGCCTTCATGGGCGCCGCCCACTCGCAGGGCTGGCGCACCGCGGGCCGGGTCTTCGACCTGCCCCGGCAGCCCGTCCTGGCGGTGCTGTGCGGCCGTAACGCCACCGCCGTGCGCGCGGCGGCCGACCGGCACGGCTGGGCCGACGTCGAGACCGACTGGCGGGCCCTGGTCGCCCGGGACGACATCGACCTCGTCGACATCTGCACCCCCGGCGACAGCCACGCCGAGATCGCGCTCGCCGCGCTCGCCGCGGGCAAGCACGTGCTGTGCGAGAAGCCGCTGGCGAACAGCGTCGAGGAGGCGGAGGCGATGGCCCGCGCCGCCGAGACCGCCCGGGCGCGCGGCCGTACCGCGATGGTCGGCTTCAACTACCGCCGGGTGCCCGCCACCGCGCTCGCCCGCCGGATGGTCGCCGCCGGGCGGCTCGGCACCCTGCGTCACGTCCGGGTGTCCTACCTCCAGGACTGGCTGGGCGACCCGGAGTTCCCGCTGACCTGGCGGCTGCGCCGGGAAGCGGCCGGCTCCGGCTCGCTGGGCGACCTCGGCGCGCACATCGTCGACCTCGCCCAGCATCTGGCGGGGGAGCGGCTGGCCGGTGTCTCCGCGCTCACGGAGACCTTCGTACGGGAACGCCCGCTGCCGGCCGCGGAGGGGCCCGGCACCGGTCCGGTCACCGTCGACGACGCCGCGCTGTTCACCGGCCGCTTCGCCTCCGGCGCGCTCGCCTCCTTCGAGGCCACCCGGTACGCCACCGGCCGCAAGAACGCGCTGCGCATCGAACTCAACGGCGAGCGCGGCTCGTTGGCCTTCGACCTGGAGCGGCTCAACGAACTCTGGTTCCACGACGCCACCGGGCCCGGCACCGAGGCGGGGTTCCGGCGCATCCTCGTCACCGAACCCGACCACCCCTATCTGGACGCCTGGTGGCCGCCGGGACACGGCCTCGGCTACGAGCACACCTTCGTCCACCAGGCCCGCGACCTCGTCCACACCATCGCCGAGGGCCGCCGCCCCGACCCCTCCTTCGCCGACGGGCTCCAGGTGCAGCGGGTCCTCGCGGCGGTGGAGGAGAGCGCCGCGAAGAACTCCGTCTACACACCCGTCCCCGACTGAGGAGGCCCGCCCATGCCACGCCCCTTCACCCTCTTCACCGGCCAGTGGGCCGACCTGCCGCTGGAGGAGGTCTGCCGGCTCGCCCGCGACTTCGGCTACGACGGACTCGAACTCGCCTGCTGGGGCGACCACTTCGAGGTCGACAAGGCGCTCGCCGACCCCGGCTATCTGGCCTCCCGTCATCAACTCCTCGACAAGTACGGCCTGAAGTGCTGGGCCGTCTCCAACCACCTGGTGGGGCAGGCCGTCTGCGACGCCATCATCGACGAACGCCATCTCGCGATCCTGCCCGACCAGGTGTGGGGCGACGGCGACCCCGAGGGCGTACGGCGGCGGGCGGCGGAGCGGATGCGGGACACGGCGCGGGCGGCGGCCGCGTTCGGCGTCGACACGGTGATCGGCTTCACCGGGTCCGCGATCTGGCACCTCGTGGCGATGTTCCCGCCCGCGCCCGAGGCGATGATCGAGCGCGGCTTCGAGGACTTCGCCGAGCGCTGGGACCCGATCCTGGACGTCTTCGACTCGGAGGGGGTGCGCTTCGCCCACGAGGTCCACCCCGGGGAGATCGCCTACGACTACTGGACCACCCTGCGCGCCCTCGAAGCGGTCGGCCACCGCACCGCCTTCGGCCTCAACTTCGACCCCTCCCACTTCGTGTGGCAGGACCTCGACCCGGTCGGCTTCCTGTGGGACTTCCGCGACCGGATCTACCACGTGGACTGCAAGGAGGCCCGCAAACGCCTCGACGGCCGCAACGGCCGCCTCGGCTCCCACCTCCCCTGGGGCGACCCGCGCCGCGGCTGGGACTTCGTCTCGGCGGGCCACGGGGACGTCCCCTGGGAGGACGTCTTCCGCATGCTCCGCTCCATCGACTACCGCGGCCCGGTCTCGGTCGAATGGGAAGACGCCGGCATGGACCGCCTCCAGGGCGCCCCCGAGGCCCTCACCCACCTCAAGAAGTTCGACTTCGACCCCCCGTCGACATCGTTCGACGCGGCCTTCTCCCACTGACCCACCCCACGCCGGACCCGCGACCGCAGCCGCCCCGCACAGGGGACGGGACGGCCCGCACCGCGGCCCATTCGGCGTGCGGGGCCGGGGGCCACGGGCGCTGGCTGTGGGAGCCGCCCCGTCGGTGGTCGGCCGTTCGGCCGGGCCCGCCGCCGGGGCGTGCTGGGCCGGGGGGTGTCCCCGGCGGCAGATGTGCCGACGGGCAGTGGGTGCGGGGATGCCGGGCTGGGGGAGCCGTCGAGTCGCCGGTCAGGTGTGCGGGCGGGCCTGCCGCCGGTTGGGGGGGGCTGAGGGCGGGCCCCGTCCAGGTGTGGGTGGGGGCGCGCCCGTTCGGCCTGTTGGGCGGGGGGCCCCGCCGGCGATGGGGGCGCCGACGGGTGCTCGGCTGGGCATGGCGGCCGCGGGCCCCGGGGTGGGGCCCGGGGGCTCCGGCCGTGCGGATGTGGGGGTACGGCGTACCGTCGTTTGTGTGGAAGTCAGTGCCGGTGAGCTGGTGGCCCGCGCCGCGGAGCGGCTCGGTGCGGGTGCGGAGCTGTTGATCGCGGACGTGGAGGTGTGCCTGCGCAAGGAGGTCCCCGAGCTGTGGGACCCGCCCGACCTGGCCCGGATGGCGTCGGAGAACATCGCCGAGCACATCAACGGCGTCCTGACCGACGTAGCCCGGGGCGTCGACCCCGACCTGATCGAACCCCCGCCCGCGGACGCCGAGCGCGCCCGCCGGCTCGCCAAGCACGGCACCTCCGTCAGCGCGCTGCTGCGCGCGCACCGGCTCGCCCAGGGCATCATCTTCGACCGGCTCCTCGCCGAGCTGCCCGCGCTCACCGACGACACCGCGCTGGTCGTCGAGGCCGCACGCCGGATGATCATGACCGGGACGGAGTACGTGGACCGCTCCTCCCAGCAGGGCGTGGCGGCGTTCCAGGAGGAACGCGACCGCAGGCTGCGCTGGCGCCTCGCGCTGGTCAGCGAGGTCAGCATGTGTGTCGGCACCACCCTGGACATCGCCCGCACCACCCAGGAGCTGGCGGACGTCGTCGTCGAGCACTTCGCCGACGCCGTCATCGTCGACCTGCTCGACTCCGTCCTCAGCGGCCACGACCGTCCCCAGGGCGACCCGCCCGTGCTGCGCCGGGTCGCCGGACGGGCCGTGCCGCCCGCCGTCGACATCCCCGGCGGCACCGTCCCGCCGGACAGCCTGCACACCTACCCGAAGGACTCACCGGCGTACCGCGCCCTCACCACCGGCCGGCCCAGCCGCGAGCACCCCGAGGACGCCGCCCACGGCGAGCCCGGCACCCGCGTCCACTCCACGATGGCCGTCCCGCTGCGCGCCCGCGGCACCACCCTCGGTGTCGCCCAGCTCTTCCGGTACCGCGACCCCGACCTCTTCCACGACGAGGACCTGCTGCTCGCGCAGGAGATCGCCGCCCGGGCCGCGGTGGCCGTGGACAACGCCCGCCGCTACACCCACGCCCGCGCCGCCGCGCTCGCCCTCCAGCACAGCCTCCTCCCGCGCCGCACCCCCGAGCAGTCCGCCGTCGAGGTCGCCTGGCGGTATCTGCCCGCCGGCGCCCTGTCCGGCGTGGGCGGCGACTGGTACGACGTCATCCCCCTCTCCGGCGCCCGGGTCGCCCTCGTCGTCGGGGACGTCCTCGGGCACGGCGTGCAGGCCGCCGCCACCATGGGCCGGCTGCGCACCGCCGTCCGCACCCTCGCCGACATCGACCTGCCCCCCGAGGAACTCCTCACCCACCTCGACGACGTCGTCCTGCGGCTGTCCGCCGAGGCGTCCGACGATCCCCCCGACGAGACCGACGCGACGGCCCCGGACCGGGACGTGTTCGGCACCGGCGCCACCGCCACCTGCCTCTACGCCGTCTACGACCCCGTCTCACGGCACTGCGCCCTCGCCCGCGCCGGACACGTCCTGCCCGCCGCGCTGCACCCCGACGGCACCGCCGAGATCCTCGACCTGCCGCCCGGCCCGCCCCTCGGCGTCGGCGGGCTGCCGTTCGAGGCGGCGGAGTTCGACCTGCCCGAGGGCACCGTCCTCGCCCTCTACACCAACGGCCTGATCAAGGGCGGCGACCAGGACACCGACGCCGGGCTGAACCGGCTGCGCCACGCCCTGACCCTCGCGGGACCCTCCCTGGAGGCCACCTGCGACCGGATGCTCGACGCCCTGCTGCCCGACCGCCCGGACGACGACGTGGCCCTCCTCCTTGCCCGCACCCGCGCCCTCGGCGAACGCCAGGTGGCCGTGTGGGAGCTGGACGCCGACCCCGCCGCCGTCGCCGGGGCGCGCGCGGACGTCGCACGCCAACTGAACGACTGGGGACTGGAGGCGCTGGACTTCACCACCGAACTCGTCGTCAGCGAACTGCTCACCAACGCCATCCGCTACGGCCGCCCGCCGATCCGGCTGCGCCTCATCCATGACCGCTCCCTGCTCTGCGAGGTGTCCGACTCCGGCAGCACCACCCCGCATCTGCGCCGGGCCCGCCACTTCGACGAGGGCGGCCGCGGGCTGTTCCTCGTCGCCCAGCTCGCCGAACGCTGGGGCACCCGCCACGGCCGCGACGGCAAGACCGTCTGGGCCGAACTGAGCGAGTCCGACGGCCTGCTGGCCGCCCTCGCCCTCGAATAGAGCCTTCTCGGAGACGCCCTCACACCGCCCGGGCCACCAGCAGCGCCACGTCGTCGTGGTCGTCGGGGTGGCGCAGGCCGTACAGCAGGAGGTCGCAGATCTCCTCCAGCGGCCGCTGGGGTTCGTCCAGGAAGCCGAGGAGGACGTTCAGCCGGTCGTCGATGGGATGCTGCCGGGTCTCCACCAGGCCGTCCGTGTACAGCACCAGCAGATCGCCCGGACCCAGCTCCGCCGTCGCCGTCTCGAACGGGACCCCGCCGACACCGAGCGGCGCGCACGGCGGCAGGTCGAGCAGCTCGGCGTCCCGCCCGGGACGGGCCAGCGCGGGCGGCATGTGCCCGGCGTTGGCGATCCGGCACCGCCCGGTCCGCGGGTCGTACACCGCGTACAGACAGGTCACGATGTAGTGCTCCAGATCGCAGGTGATCTTGTCCAAGTGCTGGAGAACGTCGCCGGGGTCCAGGTCGAGATCGGCGTAGGCGCAGGTCGCGGTGCGCAGCCGGCCCATCGTGGCGGCGGCGTCGATGCCGTTGCCCATGACGTCCCCGACGACCAGCGCGGTCTTGTCGTCGTTCAGCGGGATGACGTCGTACCAGTCGCCGCCGACCTCGCTGGTGGCCTGCGCGGGCTGGTAGCGGGAGGCCAGCTCAAGGCCCGTGTGGTGCGGCGCGTGGTCGGGCAGCAGGCTGCGCTGGAGGGTGAGGGCGGTGTTGCGCACGCTCTGGAACCAGCGCGCGTTGTCGATGGCGACGGCCGCCCGCCCGGCCAGCTCGGTGGCGAGGACCACGTCGTCGTCGTCGAACGGCAGCGGATTGCGGGTCCGTTTGAGGTCGAGGGCGCCCAGCACCTCGCCGTGCGCGATCAGCGGCACCGCCAGATACGAGTGCACGCCCGCCCGCGCCAGCATCGCCGCGGCCTCCGCGTCCCGGGCGATCCGCGGGATGTCCTGTTCGCCGACGTGCCGCACCACCACCGGCCGCCCGGTGTGCACGCACAGGGTCACCAGCCGGTCGCCCTCGTAGGAGGCGATGTCGCCCGGCGGATCGGCGGCCCGCAGCGCCACCGTGGGATGCGCCGCCTTCAGCGCGAGGGCGCGGAACAGCTCGGGGCCGTTGTCGGGACGGCGGGAACGGCGGCAGGCCAGCGCCGCGTCGAGGATGTCCACGGCCACCACGTCGGCGAGCTGCGGAACGGCGATCTCGGCCAGCTCACGGGCCGTGCCCTCCACCTCCAGCGTGGTGCCCACCCGCGTCGACGCCTCCGCGACGAGCGCCAGCCGCCGCCTGGCCCGGTCGGCCTCCGCCGCCACCCGGTGCCGTTCGGTCACGTCGACGACGGACACGGCGGCCCCCAGCACCCGCCCGCCGGGGTCCTCGAGACGGTAGAACGACAGCGACCAGGCGTGCTCGTGGTCGGGGTCGGTCCGCGGCGTGCCCACGTGGTACTGGTCGAGCAGCGGGGTGCCGGTGGTCAGCACCTGGCGCAGCACGGACTCGATGGTGTCGATGTCCGGCAGCGGCAGGGTCTCGCCGAGCCGGCGGCCCACATGGTCCTCGGCGGCCACGCCGTCGATCCGCTCCAGCGCCGGGTTGACCAGGATGTACCGCAGATCGGGGTCCAGCAGGGCGAGACCGATCGGCGACTGGTTGATCAGCCGCTCGCACAGCGCGAGGTCGGTCTCCACCCGCTGGAGCAGGGCGTGGTCGGCCGCGATGCCCAGGGCGTAGACGTCCCCCAGGTCGTCCTGGAGCCGCATGTTGCGGAACTCCATCAGCCGGCTGCTGCCGTCCTTGTGCCGGATGGGGAAGGCACCGGCCCAGGACCGCCCGGTCTCCAGCACCTCGGTGAACAGCCGTACCACGGACGGCAGATGCTCGGGATGGACGAACAGCCGGGCCGCGTACGCGCCGAGCGCCTCCTCGGCGCTGTAGCCGAACAGCTCCTCCGCCTGCGGGGTCCAGAACACGATCCGGCCCTGGGTGTCGACGACCATCGCGGACACGCTCAGCACGTCCAGGAGCCCGGTGCTCGGCGGCAGCCCGGCGGGGCTCGTACCGGCGTCGGACCCGAAGGGTTCGGTTGTCATCCCATCCTCCTCCACCGTTCGGCGGGGCACGGCGACGCCTGTCGGCGCCCGCCCGGGACCCCACCGCCGGTACCTCCATGCTCCCTCCGCGCCGCCGGGTGCGGTAACGCGAAGGGCGCGCCGTGCGCATCGGGCGGACAAGCAGGAACATGGGTCGGGTAGAGGATGGAGCGATGGATTCTGCGCGTGAGGCTTCCGAGGCCCCGGCGGCCGCGGCGCCCCGCGATCTCCTCGACGCGTCCAGCGACGCGGCGGCGGTCGTCTCCGGCGACGGCGTCGTGACCGGCTGGACGCGGGGCGCCGAGGCACTGCTCGGCCTCCCGGCGTCGCAGGTGGTCGGCGGCTCCGCGGCGGCGCTGGTGGCGACGCCCGCCGACCCGGCCCGGGTGGCCGGTGTCGCGGAGCGCTGCCGTGCCGGCATGGGGTGGAGCGGCCTGGTCTCCCTGCGGCACCAGGACGGCCGTACGGTCGACGTGGATCTGCGGGTCTCGGCGTCCTTCCGGATCGGCGAGGACGAGGTCTTCCTGCTGTCGGCCCGCCCGCAGCGCCGGCACTGGACGGTCGGCCAGTCGGTCCTCGACGGCTTTCTGACCCGCTCCCCGGTGGGTATGGCGGTGCTGGACCTGGAGCTGCGGTACGTCTGGCTCAACGACACGCTGGAACGTTTCGGCGGGGTGCCCCGGGAACAGCGGCTCGGCCACCGGCTGAGCGAGCTGCTGCCCGGCCTCCAGGCGGTCGCCATCGAGAGCCTGATGCGCAAGGTCCTGGAGACCGGCGTTCCGCTGACCGACTACGAGTACGTGGGGTGGAGCTGGGCCGATCCGCACCGCAGACACGCCTACTCGACGTCGTTCTTCCCGCTGACGGGCGCGGACGACACCGTCACCGGCATCTGCTACATGGTGCTGGACGTCACCGAGCGCTGGACCGCCCGCCACCTCCTGGCGATGGTCAACGAGGCCGGGACCAGCATCGGCACCACCCTGGACGTGCTGCGCACCGCTCAGGAGCTGGCCGACTTCGCCGTGCCCCGGTTCGCGGACTTCGTCGTCGTGGACCTGCTGGAGCCGGTGCTCAGCACCGAGGGCCACGGCGCCTGGCTGCCGGACGCGGGACCGGCGCCCGCCTGGCCGGTGATGCGGCGCGCGGGGATGAGTTCGGTGCGCGAGGGCTGCCCGGAGGCGGTGGCCCGGGTCGGCGACCGGGTGGACTTCCGCCCGCCCCCGCCGCACGACGCGCATCTGCTGGGCGACGGCGATCCGATCCTGGTGCCGGTCCTCGACCCGGCGGACGAGCTGTGGGCCCGGCAGGAGCCGGAGCGGGCGGCGACCATCCGGGAGTTCGGACTGCACTCCCTGGTCGCGGTGCCGATGCGGGCCCGCGACACCACCCTGGGCCTCGCCACCTTCATCCGGTCCCTCAACCCCGTCTCCTTCCAGCCCGACGACGTCCTGCTGGCCCGCGAGCTGGTGGCGCGGGCGGCGCTGTGCGTGGACAACGCCCGCCGCTACACCCGGGAGCACACCGCGGCCGTCACCCTCCAGCGCAGTCTGCTGCCGCACGCCCTGACCGGGGGCACCGCGCTGGAGGTGGCCTCCGCCTACCGGCCCGCCGACGCCACGGACGGGGTCGGCGGCGACTGGTTCGACGTGATCCCGCTGTCCGGGGCACGGGTCGGCCTGGTCGTCGGCGACGTCGTGGGGCACGGCATCGCCGCCGCCGCGACCATGGGCCGGCTGCGCACCGCCGTGCAGACCCTCGCCGACATGGAACTGCCCCCCGACGAGCTGCTGGCCCACCTCGACGACCTGGTGCTCCGGCTGAGCGCGGAGAGCGCCGACGACGGCACGGCCCGCCAGAGCACCACCGCGGTCCTCGGCGCGACCTGCCTGTACGCCGTCTACGACCCGGTCACCCGGCGCTGCACGATGGCGCGGGCCGGTCATCCGCCGCCCGTCGTGGTGGCGCCCGACGGCCGGGTGACGTTCCCGGAGCCGCCGCCGGGGCCCCCGCTCGGGCTCGGCGGCATGGCCTTCGAGTCCACCGAGATCGAGCTGGCCGAGAACAGCCTGTTCGGGCTCTACACCGACGGGCTGATCGAGGGCACCGACCGGGACATGGAGGCCGGTATGGCCCGGCTGGGGGAGCTGCTGGCCGGCACCGCCGACGATCTGACGTCCCTGTGCGGTTCGGTGGTGGACCGGCTGGTGCCGGTGCCGCAGCCCGACGACATCGCCCTGCTCCTGGCCCGCACCCGCGCGCTCGGCGCCGACCACGTCGCGTCCTGGGAGGTGCCGGCCGACCCGGCGGCCGTGGCCGAGGCCCGGGCCCGCGCGACCCGTCAGGTGACGGACTGGGGGCTGGGGGAGCTGGCCATGACCTCGGAGCTGATCGTCAGCGAGCTGGTCACCAACGCGATCCGCTACGCCGAGGGCCCCATCCGGCTACGGCTGATCCGGGACGCCCGGCTGACCTGCGAGGTCGCCGACGCCAGCAGTACGGCGCCCCGGCTGCGGCACGCCCGCAGCACGGACGAGGGCGGCCGGGGCCTGTTCCTGGTGGCCCAGCTCTCGCACCGCTGGGGCGCCCGGTACACCGGCGAAGGGAAGGTCATCTGGTCCGAGCAGGACATCCCGTGAACCGGGGGGGCGCGTCAGCGGAACAGGCGGGCGCGTCAGTAGTTGTCCCACTCGTGCTGCACGTACTCCAGCACCGCGGGATCCATCAGCGTGCTCGGCCGGACGTCCTCGCGGCGGCGGTCGACGGGGAACACCGCGGCCGCCCGCAGCACGTCCGCGTCGAGATAGCGCAGCTCGGGCGCGTCCGCCGCGAGCCGCGGCCGCGGGGGCGGCCCGGAGCCCGGGGTGGCGAGGACGAAGCCCCAGTTGCCGAAGCTCGGCACGTCGACCTGGAACTCGCTCGTCGTGTAGCCCGCCGCCTCGACGGTCGCGGCGATCGACCAGAACGTCTTCGGCGCGAAGAACGGCGACCCGCTCTGCACCATCACCTGGCTGCGCGGCGTCAGCACCTGCCCGAGCAGGTGGTAGAACTCCACCGAGTACAGCTTGGCCAGCGCCGCCGTGTCGGGGTCGGGGAAGTCGATGACGACCGCGTCGTACCGCTCCCGGGCGCCGCGCAGCCAGGTGAACGCGTCGGCGTTCACCACCTCGACCCGGGGGTCGGTGAGCGAGGCGTGGTTCAGCTTTCGCAGCGGCGTGAAGTCACGGGCGAGGCCGGTCATCGCCGGGTCCAGCTCGACCAGGGTGACCCGCTCGACGTCGTCGTAGCGCAGCACCTCGCGCAGCGCGAGCCCGTCGCCGCCGCCCATGATCAGCACATGGGAACGGTCGCCCGACAAGGCCGGGTGGACCAGCGACTCGTGGTAGCGGTACTCGTCGACGGAGCTGAACTGGAGGTCGCCGTTGAGGAAGAGCCGCATGTCCGGCTCACCGGTGAAGGCGGTGGAGCGGGTGACCACGATCTCCTGGTACGGCGTCGTCTCGGCGTGCACGATCGGGTCCCGGTAGAGCTGCTGACGGGCCGTCACCTCCAGCTCGCCGGCGAGCGCGTACGCCGTTCCGAGCACCCCCAGCACCGCCGTGACCGTCGCCAGCAGACCGAGCTGGACCCGGCGTCTGGTCTGCCGCCGGAAGATGACGACCACCACCACGACCCCGGCCACCGCGTTGACCGCGCCCACCACCAGCGCGCCCTTGAGCTGACCGAACGTCGGCAGGAGCAGCAGCGGGAAGCAGAGCCCGCCGACCAGCGCGCCGATGTAGTCGACGGCGAACATGTCGGCGACCGCGCTGCCCGCCTCCTGACGGCGGATCCGCTGGAGGAGGGTCATCAGCAGCGGGATCTCGGCGCCGATCAGCAGTCCGACCAGCAGCGTGATCACGATCATCACCGGGGTGTAGACCCGCAGCCAGGCGAACGCCGCGTACAGCACCAGCACCGACAGCCCGCCGACCAGCGCCAGCGCCGCCTCCACCAGGGCGAACGCGCCCACCGCGCGGCGGCGCAGCGGTTTCGCGGCGAGCGAGCCGAGCCCCATCGCGAAGACCATCACCGAGATGACCACGGAGGTCTGGAGCACGGAGTTGCCGATGAGGTAACTGCCCAGCGCGGTGAGCGCCAGCTCGTACACCAGACCGCAGGCCGCGCACAGGAACACGGAGAACAGCAGGAGGACCCGCGCCCCCCGGGAGTGCCGGGGGGCCGGGGCGGGGGTGGGCGGCGCGGTGTCGCGGCCCCGCTCGGCGACGGTGGTCATGGGGTGCCGGCTAGGAGAGCGCCGCGCCGACCATGACCGCGGTGCCCAGGTACATGGCGGCCTGGACCCAGGCGCCGGGGTGCGGACGGCCGTCCTGGTCGTCGAGGACGACGGCGCCCATCTGGCCCGGCGTGAGCAGGCCGATGACTATGCCGACGACGGTCATCACCAGGACCCCGGCCAGCCCGTACAGCAGGGTGCTCACCAGGCCGTAGCCGAGGCCCTGTTCGGACTCGCTGGCGCGGATCGCCGCCATGATGACCAGGCCCACGGAGACGGACTGGCTGCCCAGCAGCACGGCGGCGCCGCGGTTGCGGTCCGTCCAGACCACGTGGAAGAGCTTGCCGGGCGTGACCAGGTCGAGGGCGAGGAAGCCGGCGGCCATCACCACGAGGCCCACGACTCCGTAGAGCAGGGCCTGGCCGGTCGACTCGAGGATCTCGGTCACTGCGTTGCCTTTCTTCAGGTCTTCGGGGCGTGCTCGGGGCTGCTCTTCAGGTGTGCGGGGGAGGGGAGTCGCTACTTGCCCTCGCCGGGCCCGCCGCCGCGGAAGCTGTCGCTGTCCGGGCCGGGCCAGTTGTAGAGGTACTGGCTGTGGCGGCGGTAGCCGGAGCGGTAGTCCTCTATCTCGATCAGGCTGCCGGCGCCGGACGGCGAGACGGTGACCAGGTCGTCGCCGTAGCGCAGGAACTCCATGCTGTCGCCGCTGGCGCGGTCGAGCGCGTGGCGGTGGCCGTGGATGGCGTCGGCGACCACGATCGGATTGCTGTCCGGGTCCAGCCAGCCCACCCCCTGGGACCGGTAGGTGTCCCCGATCCAGCCGCGCGGGACCCCGTCGTCCCCGTCGGAGGAGCAGGCGGTGAGCAGGGCCGCGGTCAGCACGGCCGTCACCGCCGCGCGCGTCAGTCGGGAACCGTTCATCGGGCCTCCAGCCGGGTGTGCGTGGATACGATCTGGCCGTGCTGCGGATAGGTGTGCCAGGTGCGCCAGACCAGCCCGCCGCCGGACGGTCCGTCGGCCGCCTCGACGACCACCGCCGTCACCGCCTCCGGCGAGCCCGGGAAGATCCCGCACAGGCTGTCCGGGCTGGCGTCCACCAGGGCGAGCACCGAGGCCACCTCGGCGCTGAACGCCGCGGGCTCCAGACGCCGCGTCTCGGCGCTGAAGTCGTAGGTCCAGCCGGGCGGTTCGCTGCGGTGGGCGGCGGGCAGACCCCGGTCGGTCTCGCGCAGACACGCGACGGTCTCCCGCACCGGTCCCACGAAGACCTGGTGGGAGGCACCGAGCAGACGCAGCCGTACGTCGATGCCGCCGACGGTGACCGCGCGTTCGGCGAGGGCGGGGCGTTCGGGCAGGTCCAGCGAGAAGCAGAGCTGATCCGCGTCCGTGTCCAGGTATGGGGCGCCCAAAGAAATGGCATGCATGTGGACTCCCCCGGTCGGATCTTGCTATAAGCGGCGCCGAGTATGGCACATCAGACACGTGAAACTTAAAACGGCCGGGCCCGCGTCCAGCCGAGCAGCACCAGCGAACACAGGGCCGCGACCGCGCACCACGTGGAGACGAACTCCGTTCGCCACAGCGCCCAGCAGGCCACCGCACCCGTCCCGGCCAGCACCCCGAGCAGTGTCAGCCGCCGGTCGCCGGAGAGCAGCAACGCGCCCACGGTGGCCAGCAGATAGCCCGCGACGAGCACCGCCGGGTGGGGCAGGTCGACGGCGTAGCCGACCGTACGGCCGCGGATCTCGGCCGTCACCGGCCCGGTCGCCAGCCGGTACGCCAGCACCGCGGCCGTCCCGGCGCCGACGGTGAGCGGCAGCAGCAGCCGGGTCCTGGCGTCGGGCGGGGCGGCGCACCACACCCCGAGCGGCACCCACACCGCGAGCAGCGGCAGCGCGATCACCGCCCAGGCGAGGGTGGCGGGCCCGCTTCCGCCGCCGCCGTGCCAGACGACGGCCTCGACGATCTGATGGGCGCCGAGGAGCAGCGGCAGCGCGGCCAGCGGCAGTGTCCTGGGGTCGCGCACCCGCGCCACACAGGCCACCCCGACGGCCGAGATGCCGACACCGGCCACCAGATCGGCCGTCGCGCTCCAGCACATCACGCCCCCTCGAAGGCCAGGACGACAGGTCGGGACAGCACGTCGGGACGGCAGCTCAGGCCCGCCCGTGCGCCTCCTGGTTGCGGCGGGACACCGCGTCGATCATCACCGCGGCGAACAGCACCCCGCCCGTGATCACGAACTGGGCGGCCGGAGGCGTGTCCGTGATCGCCATGCCGGAGGCGATGGACTGGATGACCAGGATGCCGAGCACCGCCGACCAGGTCGTCCCGCGCCCGCCGAACAGACTCGTGCCGCCGATCACGGCCGCCGCGATCGCGTTGATCAGCAGCACCCCGGTGCCCGAGGTCTGGCTGACCGACGTGATGCGGGAGGCGAGGAACAGTCCGCCGATCGCGGCCATGGTGCCCGACACCGCGAACACCGCCGTCTGCACCCGGACCACATGGAGACTGGCCCGCCGCGCCGCCTCCTTGCTGCCGCCGAGGGCGTACACCTGGCGTCCGTAGTGCGTCCGGCGCAGCAGGACGTCGAGGCCGGCCACCAGCACCAGGAAGATCAGCAGGGCCAGCGGCAGCCCCTGGAAGCGGTTGAGCAGGAAGGCGATGCCGAACGCGAGGACGGCGATGCCGCCGGCGCGCACCAGGATGTACGTGAGCGAGCGGTGCGGCATGCCGGCGGCCCTGCGCCGCCGTCGGTCCAGGTCGGTCACGACGAACACCGACCCCGCGGCGAGGGCGGCCAGCCCGTAGCCGACGGCGTCGGGGAAGTAGTAGCTGGTGAGCTGGGAGACCAGCCCGTTCTCGTCGAGGTTGACGGTGCCGGTGCTGCCGAGGATGGCGAGCATGCACCCGTTCCAGGTGAGCAGCCCGGCGAGGGTCACCACGAAGGCGGGCACCCGGGAGCGGGCGATGGAGTAGCCCTGCACGATGCCGGTCGCGGTGCCGGCGAGCACCGCGACGATCAGCGCCAGCCATTCGGGCGCGCCGTTGTCGACGTTGAGCACGGCGAAGACGGCCGCGGCCAGGCCGCTGATCGAGCCGACGGACAGGTCCAGCTCGCCGAGCAGCAGCACGAAGACGATCCCGACCGCGATCATCCCGGTGCCGACGATGTCCACGCTGAGGTTGGAGAGGTTGCGCGGCGAGAGGAAGTTCGCGTTGAGGGACTGGAAGGTGATCCAGACGATCGCGAGCACCAGCACGACGGGCAGCGAGCCCAGTTCCCCGGCCCGCACCTTGCGCCGTACGGCGGTGCCCCCGGCGCGGGCGGCGCGGGCCAGGGCCGCCCGGCCGCCGGCCCGCGGAGCGGGGGTGCCGGAGCCGTCGCCCCGGGCGGGAGTGCCGGCCGCCGGGGTCCGGGCCTCCTGGCGCATGTCCTTCACCACGTCGACTCCCGGGTGGCGGGCCGGCGCGGCACGTTCTCCGTGGCGCCGGTGACGGAGGAGATGATCTGTTCCTGGGACGCGGTGTTCACGTCGAAGAAGCCGTTGTTGCGGCCGAGCCGCAGCACCGCTGCCCGGTCCGCGAGCGCCTTGACGTCCCCCATGCTGTGGCTGATCAGCAGGACGCCCATGCCGCGGTCGCGGAGCCGGTCGACGATGTCGAGGATCTCGGCGGTCTGCTCGAAGCCCAGCGCCGCGGTCGGCTCGTCCAGGAGCAGTACCCGGGGCTCGCCGAGCAGAGAGCGGGCGATGGCGACCGTCTGGCGCTGGCCGCTGGAGAGCGCGGCGACCGGGCCGCGCAGGTCGGGGACGTGCCGGGTGAGGCGCTCCAGGAGTTCCCGGGAGCGCCGTTCCATCTCCATCTCGTCCAGGAAGCCGTACCGGCGGATCTCGCGGCCGAGGAACAGATTGCCGACGACGTCGAGGTTGCCGCACAGGGCGAGGTCCTGGAAGACGGTGGCGATGCCGAGGTCCCGGGCGTCGTGCGGGCGCCGGATCTGGACCGCCCGGCCCTGCCACTCGATGACGCCCTTCTCGGCGGGCGCCACCCCGGAGATCACCTTGATCAGGGTGGACTTGCCGGCCCCGTTGTCCCCGAGGAGAGCGACGACCTGCCCGGAGTGGATCTCCAGCTCGATGTCGGTGAGGACCTCGACGACGCCGTAGCGTTTGCACACGCCACGCAGCGCCAGCAGGGGCGGCTCCGGCACGGCGACCACTCTCCTTACCTAAGGGTCCGGAACGGCCGGAACCGTCAGATCAGCCCGGCCCGGACGCAGTCGGCCTCGAGCTGGGGGGTGCAGATCTGCGCCACGGTGTACACACCGTCCTTGACGACGGTGTCCGCGATGGTGTCCGCGGTCACGGAGACCGGGGTGAGCAGCACGGCCGGGACGGGCTCCCCGCCGCGCGGCCGCACCTCGTCCGTGGCCTTCTCGTGCAGGTCCTCCCCGCGGGCCGCCGCCACCGCCATGGTCGCCGCGGCGGCGGCCTCCGGCTCGAAGGGCTTCAGCACGGTCATGTACTGCTCGCCCGCCACGATCCGCCGTACGGCGCCCAGTTCGGCGTCCTGTCCGGTGACCGGGGGCAGCGGCTCGACCTTGTTCGCCTTCAGGGAGGTGATGCTCCCGGCGGCCAGCGCGTCGTTGGCCGCGTACACCCCGTCGATGGCCTCCGGGCCCAGGGCGGCGATCGCGGCGGACATGTTCATGTTGGCGACCTCGGCCCGCCACTGGAGGGTGTCGTACGCCTTGCCGATCCGTACTTTCCCGTCGAGCACGGACAGCGCCCCCTCCTTGAAGGCCACCGCGTTGGGGTCGCTCGGATCGCCGTTCATCATCACGATCTGCGCGCCGGGCACCGCGTCGCCCATCGCCGTCAGCAGGGCCCGGCCCTGGAGTCTGCCGACCTCGCGGCCGTCGAAGGAGACGTATCCGGAGATCGGCCCCTCGGAGAGCCGGTCGTAGGAGATGACGGGGATGCCGGCGTCCCGGGCCTCGCGGACCGACGGGCCGAGGGAGCGGGCGTCCACGGGCGCCAGCAGGATCGCGTCGACCCCCTTGGTGATCATGGAGTCCATCTGGCCCTGCTGGAGCGCCACCTCGCCCTTGGCGTTGGCGTACTCCACCACGCAGGTGGGGCACTCCTCCTCGATCCTGCTGGTGAGCAGCGGCCGGTCCTGGTGCTCCCAGCGGGCCGTGATGGCGTCCGGCAGCAGAATGCCGATCCGCGGCCGGCCCCCGTTGTCGGGGTCGCTGTCACCGCCGCCGGAACCGCAGGCCGCCAGGGCGACGGCCGTGGCGACCGCGATCACGGCCACGGCCGTGTCCCGTAGGGAGCCCTTCATGTGATCCCAGCCGTAGACGACAATAGGGTGGATACGCTGCGATATGTCCGGTTGATTCTTATATGCGATTCTGGTGGCTGGTTGCCCCGATCTCAACCTGTCGGAGGCTGCGGCGGGGACGGGAGGTACGGTGCGGACTTGCCTCGATCGGGCCCTGACCTTCGTCGGAGTCACCCGGGCAGCGGTCTATGTCCCCGACGCCGCGCACACCGAGCTGCGGCTGGTGGACAGCGTCGGCTTCCCGCCCGACGGCCGCCCCTGGCTCTCCGACCGGCTCGCCGTCTCGGGCGACGAGCCCGCCGCCCAGGCGTTCCGGGCCGACCGGCCGCTGTGGCGGAACACCGGCGGCGCCCTGGGCGCGCTGCCGCTCGACACCGAGGGCCGCCGGCTGGGCTGCCTGGTGGTCACCGGCGACCTCGCCGACGGCTTCCAGGCCGAACAGCGCCGCTTCCTGGAGCGCTACGCCGACGCCGTCGCCTTCCTGCTGCGGCACGGCACCCCGGCCGCGCCCGCCGCGCTGCTCGGCCCCGCCCTGCGCAGCCTGCGCGTCGGCTCCTTCGTCCTGACCCCCGACACCGGCGTCACCGAGGCCGACGACACCCTGCTCGACCTGGTCGGCATCACCCCCGACGACTTCGACGGCAAGGCCGACACCCTGCTCGCCCACGCCCTCCCCGAGGACATGCACGCCCTGATGTCGGTCCTGGAGCCCGCCGCCGACACCTCCGGCCGCCGCGAACTGGAGTTCCGGGTGCGCGGCCCGACCGGCGAGATGCGCTGGCTGAGCCTGAGCTGCCGCTCCGAACCGGCCGTCGACGGCCTGGGCGAACGCGTCGTCGGCGTGATCACGGCGACCCCGGTGCTGCGCCGGGGCGCCGACGACGTCGCCCGCATCCAGTGGCTGACCGCCGCCCTGGACGACGCCACGACCGTCCAGGAGGTCGGCCGGGTGGTCGTCGCCGCCCTGCGTGAACCGCTCGGCGCCGCCCGGGTGGCGCTCGCCAATCTCCAGGACGACCGGATGATGGTCGCCGTCCTCGATCCGCCGCAGCCCGCCGCCTGGCCGGCCGTCTGGCGGGCCGAATGGCGCACCGAATGGCCCGACGCCCCGGTCCGCCTCCTGCCCACCCTCCAGGAGGCCCTGCGCGACGGCCGGATGGACCTGTGGCCGGCCGGCACCGAACTCGAACCCGGCCTCGCCGGCATCGGCCCCGGCGGCCTCGCCGTCCTGCCGCTGCCCGCCAAGGGCCGGATCACCGGCATCTGCCTGGTCGGCTGGGACGAACCGCACGCCTTCGCCCCCGAGGAACGCTCCCTGCTCACCGCCACCGCCGCCCTGGTCGGCCAGGCGCTCCAGCGCGCCCACGCGCACGACGCCGAGCAGGAACTCGCCACCATGCTCCAGCGCAGCCTGCTGCCCCGCCGGCTGCCCGAACTGCCCGGCGGCACCGCCGTCGCCCGCTATCTGCCCGCCCGCCGCGGCCTCCAGGTGGGCGGCGACTGGTACGACGTCATCGCCCTCTCCGAGGAACGCGTCGCCCTCGTCATCGGGGACGTGCAGGGACACAGCGCCGCCGCCGCCACGATCATGGGCCAGATGCGCACCGCCGTGCGCGCCTACGCCATGGAGGGCCACCCGCCCGACGTCGTCGTCTCGCACGCCAACCGGCTCCTCGTCAGCATGGAGACCGACCTCTTCGCGACCTGCTGCTACGCCGAACTGGACATGGAGGAGGGCAACACCCTCCTGGTGCGCGCCGGCCACCTCGCCCCGCTGCTGCGCGCCCCCGACGGCACCGTCGAGGAGGTGGAGGTCGCGGGCGGCCCCCCGCTCGGCATCCTCGCCGAGGCCGACTTCCCGATGACCGCCGTCGCCCTGACCCCCGGCACGGTCCTCGCCCTGGTCACCGACGGCCTGGTCGAGGCGTCCGACCTGCCCGTCGACGAGGGGATGCGGCGCACCGGCGCCGCGCTCGCCGCCGCCGACCCCGCCCATCCGGGCCGGATGGCCGACGCCCTGCTCGGCGACGGCACCCGCCGCGAGGACGACGTGGCGCTGCTGCTCATGCGCTACGACGGCATGCGGATCAAACCGATCAGAGCCGGCTGGATGGTGTGGCGGCTGCCCGACGCCGTGATGCACGCCCGCCGCTTCACCGCGCGCACCCTGCGCCGCTGGAAGGTCGAGGAGGCGATCGACCCCGCGCTCCTGGTCGTCTCCGAACTCGTCACCAACGCCCTGGTGCACACCCAGGGCCCGGTCCAGGTCGATCTGACCCTGCGCGGCGACCGGGTGCGGATCGCCGTCAGCGACGCCTCGCCGCGCGCCCCCGCCAAGCCCGTCATCGTGGACTGGGAGTCGACCGGCGGCCGCGGCCTGCTGCTGGTGGAAGCCATGTCGGACGCCTTCGGCACGGTCCCGGTGGCCGGCGGCAAGCAGGTGTGGAGCGAGATCACCGTGCCGGGCCACGCCCCGGACGACACGGCCGGCCCGGCCGACCTGGCGGGCACGGCCCTGGGGCGCGGGGGAGGCGGCCCGCCATGAGCATCGGGACCCGCGCCCGGCATCTGGTCGCCCTGTTCCTCGCGGCCGTCCTGACCGTCTGCCTGGCCTCCTGCGGCGACGGCGGCGCCCGCAGCGAACGGGGCTTCACCGTCGGCCTGCTGCTGCCGAGCCGCTCCCTGCCCCGCTGGGAGAACGCCGACAAACCGCTGATCGAGGAGCAGCTCAAGGCCCGCTGCCCCGCCTGCACCCTGACCTACGCCAACGCCGAGAACGACGCGGCCCGCCAGCGCCAGCAGCTCATCTCCATGATCACCAAGGGGGCCCGGGTGCTGATCGTGGACGCCGCCGACACCAAGGCCCTGCGCTCCTCGATCTACGAGGCCCACCGCGCGGGCGTCCCCGTGGTCGCCTACGACCGGCTCGCCGAGGGCCCGATCGCCGGATACATCGGCTTCGACGGCGCCCAGGTCGGCCGGCTCCAGGGCCAGGCGCTGCTGAACGCCCTCGGCGACGAGGCCGAGGACGCCAGCGTCGTCATGATGAACGGCGACCCGACCAGCCCCAACGCCGCCTGGTACCGCGAGGGCGCGCTGTCCGTCCTGCGCGGCCGGGTCGACATCGCCCGCTCCTACGACACCCCCGGCTGGAACACCCAGGAGGCGCACACCAACATGGTCGCCGCCCTCGCCGCGCTGGGCCCCGAGGGGATCGACGCCGTCTACGCGGCCAACGACGCGATCGCCGCCGGGGTGATCTCCGCCCTCAAGAGCGCCGGCGTCCGCAAGATGCCGCCGATCACCGGGCAGGACGCCGACCTGGACGCCGTACGGCGCATCGTCAAGGGCGAGCAGTACATGACCGTCTACAAGGCGTTCCGGGACGAGGCCGCCTCGGCCGTCGCCATGGCCGTCGCGCTGGGCCGCGGCGAGGACCCCGGCGGCAGCCCCACCACCATCGACAGCCCCACCACCCGCGACATCCCCGCCGTCCTGCTCAGCCCGACCTCGATCACCGTGGACGACATCGGGCCCGTCCTCGTCGACGGCGGTGTCTACCCGCTCTCCCGGATCTGCGTCCCGCGCCTGCGCGAAGCCTGCGCCGCCGCCGGACTCACCGGCTGAGCACGGGCGGGGGCCGGAGGGGACAGCGTCAGTGCTGGTACGGCTGCTGCTGCGGCTGCCCGTACGCCGGTGCCCCGGCGCAGCCCGCGGCCTGCGCCAGGAGCTGGTCGGCCTGCTCCTTCGTCAGCCGCTGCTCGGTGCCGCAGAAGGTGCACTGGGTGGCGTACTTCGTGGAGAACGGGAACAGCGGCACGAAGAACAGGGTGAACTTCGTGACCCGCTTGCGCAGGGTGTGCGCGGCCGGGTTGCCGCAGCCGCCGCACACCAGCGTCAGTATCGCGAGCTGGTACAGATATCCCTTGGTGCCGAAGATGATCACGCCGTGCGTCCTCCTGTGTCGGTGCCTGCCGTCCACCCCAGTCTCCCGCACGCCCGGCCGCCCTTCCGCATGCCCAGCCGGGTGAAAGCCTGAGCCGCCGTCAGCATCACGGGGCAAGGATGAGGAATCTCGGCCGGTACCGGCCGAAACGGCGAAAAAACCATGCTGGAGGCGTAAGAGATGAACGAACGAGCCGATCAAGCCGACGACCACACCCTCAGAGTCCCGGTCCTCGTCGTCGGCGGCTCCCTGGTCGGACTGTCGACCTCGTTGTTCCTGAGCCGGCTCGGCGTGCGGCACGTCCTGGTGGAGCGCCATTCCGGCACCTCCATCCACCCGCGCGGCCGCGGCAACAACGTCCGCACGATGGAACTCTTCCGGGTGGCCGGCGTCGAGCCCGACATCCACCGGGCCGCCGAGACCCTCGCCGACAACCACGGCATCCTCCAGACGCCCACCCTGGTCGGCGAGGCGGGCGAATGGCTGTTCCGCAACATCGATCCCGGCGGCGGACTGGCCCGGTTCAGTCCCACCTCCTGGTGCCTGTGCAGTCAGAACGACCTGGAACCCGTCCTGCTCGACCATGCCCGCAGGCTCGGCGGCGATCTGCGCTACTCCACCGAGATGATGTCCTTCGACGCCGGCCACGACGGCGTCACCGCCGTCGTCAAGAGCCGGGAGACGGGCGAGCACACCACCATCCACGCCGAGTACCTGGTCGCCGCCGACGGCCCCCGCAGCCCCGTGCGCGAACAGCTCGGCATCGGCCAGAGCGGTCCCGGCGACCTCTTCCACAACGTGAGCGTCACCTTCCGCTCCCGCCGGCTGGCCGACGTGGTCGGCGACCGCCGGTTCATCGTCTGCTACCTGACGAATCCGGACGCCGACGGCGCGCTGCTGCCCGTCGACAACCGCGAGCAGTGGGTCTTCCACGCCCCCTGGCACCCCGAACAGGGCGAGACACTGGAGGAGTTCACCGACGAGCGGTGCGCCGAGCACATCCGGCGCGCGGTCGGCGTCGCCGACCTCGACGTGGAGATCACCGGCCGCGCCCCCTGGCACGCCGCCCAGCGCGTCGCCCGCGGCTACCGCTGCGGCCGCGTCCTGCTGGCCGGCGACTCCGCCCACGAGATGTCGCCCACCGGCGCCTTCGGCTCCAACACCGGCATCCAGGACGCCCACAACCTCGCCTGGAAGCTCGCCGCCGTCCTGGACGGCTGGGCGGGGGAGGGGCTGCTGGACAGCTACGACGCCGAGCGCCGCCCGGTCGCCGAGGCCACCAGCGCCCGCGCCGCCGCCCGGTCGGCCGAGCACAGCCACCCCGGCTTCGCCCCGCCGCCCGGCGCGGCCGGCGGCCGGCAGAGCGGCATCCTCGACGTGGCACTCGGCTACCGCTACCCGCGCGGCGCCGTCGCCGGGGTCCCCGCAGGCGCCCCGGTGGTCCCCGAGCAGCTCGACCTGAGCGGTGAACCGGGCAGCAGGGCACCGCACTTGTGGGTACGGCGGCAGGGCGAGCGGATCTCCACCCTCGACCTGTACGAGCGTCAGCCGGTCATGCTCAGCGCCGCCGCGGGGACGGGGAAGTGGCACCAGGCCGCCGCCCGGCTCTCCGACGAGCTGCTCATCCCGCTGCGCTCCTACCGGCTGGGCACCGACACCGACCCCGGCGCCGACCTCGTACCGGAGGACGGCGAGGACTGGGCCCGGCGGCACGGGATCGCACCCGGCGGAGCCGTCCTGGTGCGGCCCGACGGATTCGTCGCCTGGCGCGCCACCGAGGCCGACCCCGACGCCGTGTCGACCCTGCGTCAGGTCCTGATGAAGGTGCTCTCCCTGGGCTGAACCGACGTTCCGTCAGATCCCCGCCGCCCCCGGCCCCACCAGGGCCGGGGGCGGCCGCGTTCAGCCGGACGCCCCGCCCGTTCACCCGTGTGATGCTCCCGAGTGGTGGGCTCGCGCACCCTGCCTGACGGTGGATCACGTCGGGGCCGGGTCTCGAAAGCTGACGAAGCGCCAGCTTCCCGGTCCAGGACGGAAGGACCATCAGATGCGTTCTGCTCGCGTGATCCTGGCCACCGCGGCGGCCACGGCCGTCATCGGACTCGGGGCGCCCGCCGCCTTCGCGGCCGGCAGCGACTGGGAGAAGGGCGACTCCAGCTCCAGCTCCAGCACCAAGGAGGAGTCCACGAAGGAGGAGTCGGGCTACCTGGCCAAGCACCCCGAGGACGCCGGCAAGTCCAAGGGCGACTGGGGCGGCAAGCCCAGCGGCGGCGTCCACACCGGCGGCGGCGCGCTGACCGCCCTCAACGAGGGCGACTGGGCCACCGCCAAGGACCCGAAGTACGACCCGGAGACCTACAAGGAGAAGGACTCCGGCAGCAGCACCAAGGAGGAGTCCGGCTACCTCGCCAAGCACCCCGAGGACGCGGGCAAGTCCAAGGGTGACTGGGAGAAGCCGAGCGGTGGTGTCCACACCGGCGGCGGCGGCCTCGCCAACCCGTCGGTGACGACCGGCGGCCTGGCCGTCCTCGGTGTCGCCGCGGCCGGTCTGTACGCGGCCCGCCGCAAGAAGACCGCCGGAAGCGTGATCTGACCATGGCGGCCGCGATAGCCGCGATAGCGCAGCCGAGGCCGCCACGCGTGCACCCGTGTGGCGGCCCGGCCCGTTTCCGGGGCCTTGTCCTGACGACGGCCCCGGCCCGTTCTCGGGGTCCGATCCGTACGACGGCCCCGGCCCGTGCCCCGCCCCCGCTTCCTTTGCCCGCTGCCGTGCCCGAATGAGGTGGTCCTTCCGATGGCGGCCCCTTCCCCCACCCCCGCTCCGCCGCACGCCCCGCCCTCCGGCGACGGCCGGCCCGGCCCCGAGGAGCCGCGGTCGTCGCGCACCGGTGTGCTGATGATGTGCGCCGCGGCCGCCCTGGTCCTGGCGGTCAGCCTCACCGGCCGCGGCGAGGACCCGGCGTCCGACAGCTCCCGCCACCCGCTCGCCCCCGCGGCCACCGCGTCGGCCCCCGTCACCTCGGAGTCCGCCGGACAGCCCCCGCGCTCCGCGCCCTCGCAGCCCCGCCCCGGACAGCCCGCCGCCAGCTCACCCGCCGGGAAACACCTGCCGCGCTCGCGCCCGGTGCGGCTGCTCATCCCCAAGATCTCCGTCGACGCCCCCTTCGTCGACCTCGCGATCGACCCCACCGGCCGGCTGGAGGCACCCCCGGCGGCCGACACCAACCTCGTCGGCTGGCTCGCCAAGGGCGTCTCACCCGGTGAGCCGGGCACCGCGATCATCGCCGGGCACGTCGACACCAAGACCTCGGCCGCCGTCTTCGCCAACCTCTCCGCGCTGAAGCAGGGCGACCGCTTCCACGTCCGCCGCGCGGACGGCAGCAAGGCGGTCTTCCTCGTCGACGACGTCGAGACCTTCGCCAAGGACGACTTCCCCGACCGTCTCGTCTACGCAGACACCGCCGACGCCCAGGTACGGCTCATCACCTGCGCGGGCTCCTACGACCGCACCGCCAAGGACTACACCGAGAACCTCGTCGTCTTCGCCCACCTGGTCTGAGGGTCCGGGCTCCGAGGTCCGGGGGTGCGGGGCCCGGGGGTCACCCGCGCAGTGCACACGAGTCGCGCGGTCGCGGGGACGGGCACACGATCGAGGAAGCTGACGTCGCATCACGCGGCCGGCGTCGGCTTCCGCCCCCGCGAAGGAGTTGTGCGCAGGATGACCACCACGTCCGAACGTCTCTCAGGTCCGACGGCGCGCCAGGCGTCGCAGAGGGTGTCCCAGTCCGTCTTCGACGGCTCCCGGCTCCGGGTCGTCCTGCTGGTGGACGTCTACGACGGCGCCCAGCAGGAGTTCCTGGAGGCGTACGAACAACTGTGCAACCAGGTCGCGTCCGTTCCCGGACATGTCAGCGACCAGCTCTGCCAGTCCATCGAGAACCCCTCCCAGTGGCTGATCACCAGCGAGTGGGAGAGCGCCCCGCCGTTCCTCGCCTGGGTCAACAGCGAGGAACACGTCCAGATGGTGCGGCCGCTGCACAACTGCGTCCGCGACACCCGCTCGCTGCGCTTCCACGTCGTCCGCGAGACCGGCGGCCCCGCCGAGAACGCGAAGAAGGGCGGCCGCCGGCTCCAGAGCGCCCCCCGGATGGGTGACGGCGTCATCCGCCACGCGCTCACCTTCACCGTCAAGCCGGGCAGCGAGAAGAAGGTCGCCGAGATCCTCGCCGACTACGCCTCGCCCGACCCCAAGGTCGACGACACCACCCGCCTCGTCCGCACCTCGCTCTTCATGCACGGCAACCGGGTGGTGCGCGCCATCGAGGTGCGCGGCGACCTGCTCGCCGCGCTGCGCCACGTGGCCCGCCAGCCCGAGGTGCGCGCCGTCGAGGAGGCCATCAACCCCTACCTGGAGCAGGACCGGGACCTCGACGACCCCGAGTCCGCCCGGGTCTTCTTCACCCGCGCGGCCCTGCCCGCCGTCCACCATGTGACGGCCGAACGCGAGGACCCGGCCGCCGAGCGGCACGCGCTGTACTACCCGGCCCGCCCCGGCCAGGGCATGCGGCTCGCCGAACTGCTGGCCGCCCAGGACGAGGCCGCCGCCGACGACCCGGCCGGCCCGGTGCTGCGCAGCACGATCTTCCAGCGCGACGACGTCGTGGTCCGGCTGATCGACGTGCGGGGCGGACCGGACGCCGCCGACCCCGCGCTCACCCTCGGCCTCGCCGACCCCGCCCGGGCGGCCGAACTCGCCGAGTTCCTGGACCCCGCCGCGGGCGGTGCCCCGGCGCGGTCGAGCGGACCGGTCCGGATGGCCCTCGTCACCGACCGCCGCTCGCCCGACGCCTGATGCGTCCTCATCCGGGCCCGGGCGGCCCCGCCCGCACGCCGACGCAGTACCTGATCGGAGGAACGTCGTGATCACACCCCGTCCCAGAGTCGTGGATCTCAGCGAGGCCGAGCCCAACACCCGGCGCGGCGGCGATCTGCGCGCCCTGCTCACCCCGGCCACGGTCGGCTCCACCAGCGGATTCATGGGCGTGGCCCTGATCCAGCCCGGCGACCGCATCGCGGAGCACTACCACCCGTACTCCGAGGAGTTCGTGTACGTGACGTGCGGGCACCTCGAGGTGGACCTCGACGGCGAGCCGTTCACGCTCCAGCCCGAGCAGGGGCTGATGATCCCCGTCAACATGCGCCACCGCTTCCGCAACGTCGGCAAGGTGGAGGCCCGGATGGTCTTCCACCTCGGCCCGCTGGCCCCCAGCCCGCCGCTCGGCCACGTCGACACCGAGGAGACCGCGGCCCCGGCCCAGCCGGTCGGCGCGGGCGAGGGAGTCGGCGCCGCCGCCCGACGTCAGGTCCGCTCATGACCAGGCGGCGGGTGGCGGTCACCGGCATAGGCGTCGTCGCCCCCGGCGGCATAGGCGGGCCGGCGTTCTGGGACCTCCTGGCCTCCGGACGCACGGCGACCCGCGGCATCACCTTCTTCGACCCGGCCGGACTGCGCTCGCGCATCGCCGCCGAGTGCGACTTCGACCCGGCGGCCCACGGCCTTGACGCCGAACAGAGCGCCCGCAACGACCGCTACATCCAGTTCGCCCTGGTCGCCGGCGCCGAGGCGGTCCAGGACGCCGGTCTCGACCTGGCCCGGGAGAACCCCTGGCGCGTCGGGGTCTCCCTGGGCACCGCGGTCGGCGGCACCACCCGGCTGGAGCACGACTACGTGCTGGTCAGCCATGGCGGCACCCGCTGGGACGTCGACGAACGACGCGCCGAACCGCATCTGCACCGCGCGTTCGCGCCCAGCACCCTCGCCTCGACCGTCGCCGAGCACTTCGGCGCGGGCGGCCCGGTGCAGACCGTCTCCACCGGCTGCACCTCGGGCCTGGACGCCGTCGGATACGCCTTCCACACCGTCGAGGAGGGCCGCGCCGACATCTGCATAGCCGGCGCCTCCGACTCCCCGATCTCCCCGATCACCATGGCCTGCTTCGACGCCATCAAGGCCACCTCCCCGAACAACGACGACCCCGCCCACGCCTCGCGTCCCTTCGACGCCGACCGCGACGGGTTCGTGATGGGGGAGGGCGGCGCGGTGCTCGTCCTGGAGGAGCTGGAGCACGCCCGGGCCCGCGGCGCCCGGATCTACTGCGAACTGGGCGGCTACGCCACCTTCGGCAACGCCTACCACATGACCGGGCTGACCAGCGACGGCCTGGAGATGGCCCGGGCCATCGAGGACGCCCTCGACCACGCCCGGCTCGACCCGACGGCGATCGACTACGTCAACGCGCACGGCTCGGGCACCAAGCAGAACGACCGCCATGAGACCGCCGCGGTCAAACGGACCCTGGGCGAGCACGCCTACGCCACCCCCATGAGCTCCATCAAGTCCATGGTGGGGCACTCCCTCGGCGCGATCGGCGCGATCGAACTCGTCGCCTGTGTGCTCGCCCTGGACCACCAGGTCGTACCGCCCACCGCGAACTACGAGACCCCGGACCCCGAGTGCGACCTGGACTACGTGCCCAAGGTCGCCCGTGAGCGGACGCTGAACAGCGTGCTCTCCGTGGGCAGCGGGTTCGGCGGCTTCCAGTCCGCGGTGGTCCTGAACCGGCCCAGGGAGAGAACACGATGAGCGCACCACGAGGACGGCGTGCGGCCGTCACCGGCATCGGGGTGATCGCGCCCAACGGCGCCAGCACCGAGACGTTCTGGAAGTCCACCAAGGAAGGCATCAGCGTCCTCGACCGGGTCACCCGCGAGGGCTGCGAGGACCTGCCGCTGCGGGTGGCGGGCGAGGTCCGCGACTTCGACGCGACGGCCGCGGTCGAGGAGCGCTACCTCGTCCAGACCGACCGGTTCACCCACTTCGCGATGGCCGCCGCCGACTTCGCGATGGAGGACGCCCGGTTCGGCCGCCCCGAGGTGGACGCGGCGCCCTTCTCGGTCGGCGTGATCACCGCGGCAGGATCCGGCGGTGGCGAGTTCGGCCAGCGGGAACTCCAGCAACTGTGGGGGAAGGGCAGCCGGTTCGTCGGCCCCTACCAGTCCATCGCCTGGTTCTACGCCGCCAGCACCGGCCAGATCTCCATCCGGCGGGGCCTCAAGGGCCCCTGCGGGGTGGTCGCCGCCGACGAGGCCGGCGGTCTGGACGCCCTCGCCCACGCCGCCCGCGCGGTACGGCGCGGCACCGAGGTGATCGTCGCCGGCTCCACCGAGGCGCCGCTCGCGCCCTACTCGGTGGTCTGCCAGCTCGGGTACGACGAGCTGAGCACCGTCGAGGACCCGACCCGCGCCTACCGGCCCTTCACGGGCGCGGCCTGCGGGTTCGTGCCCGCCGAGGGCGGCGCCATGCTCGTCGTCGAGGGCGAGGACACGGCACGCGAACGGGGCGCGCCCGTCCGGGCGTTCCTCGCCGGGCACGCGGCGACCTTCACCGGCGCCTCCCGCTGGGAGGAGTCCAGGGAAGGACTCGCCCAGGCGATCCGCGGCGCCCTGGCCGAGGCGGACTGCGCCCCCGAGGAGATCGACATGGTCTTCGCGGACGCCCTGGGCGTGCCCGCGGCGGACCGGGCCGAGGCGCTGGCCATCACCGACGTCCTCGGCGCGCACGGCCGGCGGGTGCCGGTCACCGCCCCCAAGACCGGCATCGGCCGCGGCTACGGCGCCGCCCCCGTCCTGGACACCGCGGCCGCGGTGCTCGCCATGGAGGACGGGGTCGTGCCCCCCACCCCGAACGTCTTCGACATCTGCCACGACCTCGATCTCGTGACCGGCCGGGCCCGGCCCGCCGAGGCACGCACCGCGCTGATCCTCAGCCGCGGCCTGATGGGGTCGAACGCGGCGCTCGTGCTGCGGCACGGCGCCGAGTGAACCGTACGAGGAAGACATACGAGGAAGACAGAAGGAGAGACACGCATGAGTGAGCGCATCACGGTCGAAGAGCTGGCCGAACTCATGAAGAAGTCCGCGGGCGTCACCGTCCCGCCGGCCGAACTCCGGCAGCAGTCCGACACCGGCTTCGACGTCCTGGGCGTCGACTCGCTCGGACTGCTCGGCATCGTCGGCGAACTGGAGAACCGGTACGGCACCCCGATGCCGCCGGACGCGGAGCGCAGCAAGACGCCCCGGCAGTTCCTCGACCTCGTCAACAGTGCCCTCATGACAGGAGCGTGACATGGCCGGACACACCCAGAACGAGATCACCATCGCCGCACCGCTGGAGCTGGTCTGGGACATGACCAACGACGTGGCCAACTGGCCGCGGCTGTTCAGCGAGTACGCCTCCGCCGAGATCCTCAAGGTGGAGGGGAACAAGACGACCTTCCGGCTCACCATGCACCCGGACGAGAACGGCACCGTGTGGAGCTGGGTCTCGGAGCGGGAGACGGACCGGGACGCGCGCACGGTCAAGGCCCGCCGGGTCGAGACCGGGCCCTTCGCGTACATGAACATCCGCTGGCGCTACGAGAAGGTGCGCGAGGGCACGCGGATGGAGTGGACCCAGGACTTCGAGATGAAGCCCGAGGCGCCGGTCGACGACGACTGGATGACCGACAACATCAACCGCAACTCCAAGGTCCAGCTCGCCCTGATCCGGGACCGCATCGAGAAGGCCGCCGCCGAACAGGGCGCCGCTCCGGGCCTGACCGACTGAACCGGGCAGCCCGACCGACCGAGACCGGACGGAGAAACACATCCATGCACCAAGCCCTGATCGTCGCCCGGATGGCCCCCGGCGCCGCCCCGGACATCGCCGGCATCTTCGAGGAGTCCGACCGGGGGGAGCTGCCGCACCTGGTCGGTGTCCGCCGGCGCAGCCTCTTCCAGTTCGGTGACGTGTATCTGCACCTCATCGAGTCGGAGCAGGACCCGGGACCCGCCATCGCCAAGGTGTCGGGACACCCGCAGTTCCAGGACATCAGCACCCGGCTGACCCCCTTCGTCAGCGCCTACGATCCCGCGACCTGGCGGTCCCCGAAGGACGCGATGGCGCGGCGCTTCTATCTCTGGGAGCGCGAGACGGCGGGCTGATCCCGCCGGCACCGCCACGGTGGCCGGGCCCGCGTCCTCGCGGTCCCGGCCACCGGCGTGTCACGGCCCAGGCGTTCAGGCGGGCACGTGGCAGTCGAAGGCGTGCAGATACGGGTTGACCGGGCGGATGTCGTCGATGACCAGGCCCGCCTCCGTCAGCCGGGACACCATGCTGTCCGTGGTGTGCTTCGCCCCGCCCACGTTGAGCAGCAGCAGCAGGTCCATGGCGGTGCTGAACCGCATGGACGGCGTGTCGTCGACGAGGTTCTCGATGACCACGACCCGGGTCCCCGGGCCGCCCGCCGCGATCACGTTGCGCAGGGTGCGCGCGGTGCTCTCGTCGTCCCACTCCAGGATGTTCTTGATGATGTACACATCGGCCCGGACCGGGATCGCCGCGCGGCAGTCGCCGGGCACGACCTCGACCCGGCCGGCCAGCGCGCCGCCCTCGCGCAGCCGGGCGTCGGCGTTCTCCACCACGCGTGGCAGGTCGAGCAGGGTGCCGCGCATCGCCGGGTACTTCTCCAGCAGGCTCGCCACCACATGCCCCTGGCCGCCGCCGATGTCGGCCACCGACGCGGCCCCCGACAGGTCGAGGAACTCCGCGACGTCCCGCGCCGACTGCACGCTGGACGTCGTCATGGCCCGGTTGAAGACGTCCGCCGACTCCGGGGCGTCCTCGTTGAGGTAGACGAAGAACTCCTTGCCGTAGAGGTCCTGGACGACGTTGTGGCCGGTGCGGACGGCCTCGTCCAGCTTGGGCCAGGCGTCCCAGGTCCAGGGCTCGGTGCACCACAGGGTGATGGCGCGCAGGCTGTGCGGGTCGTCCTCGCGCAGCAGCCGGGAGACGTCGGTGTGCGCGAACGTGCCGTCGGGCCGCTCGGTGAAGACGCCGTAGCAGGACAGGGCGCGCAGCAGCCGGCGGAGCTGGCGGGGTTCGGTCTTCACCGCGGCCGCGAGGTCGTCCACGGTCGTCGGCCGCTCGCCGAGGGCGTCGGCGACGCCGAGCCGGGCGGCCGCGCGGAGGGCGGCGGCGGCCGCGGCCCCGAACGCCAGTTCCCGCAGGCGCATGGACGGGGGCGGGGACGCGGGCGGGGGCTGGGGCGGGGCAGTCTGTGCGGTCGTCATGTGCCGCCTTCCTTCTTTCGTCGGCTCACTGTCGTCGGTCGCGCTGTGGTCGTGCGCGGTTCACCGGGACGCGGGTCGGATGTGCGGGGTCAGCACAGTCCGGTGGGACGGGACGCCCGGCAGTCGTTGCGCTCGAAGGTGTTGCCCTGGCCGGTGTCCGCGTTGACGAGGTCCGCCGGGGCGTTGTCGCGCAGCACGTTGTCGCTGATCCGGTTGCGCTCGCTGGCGGAGCCCACGATGGACTTGAACAGGACGATGCCGCCGGACAGCGGGGAGGCGCCGGCGTTGCCGGTGATCACGTTGCGGGTCACCAGGCTGTCCTCGGCGCCGGTCAGGACGATCCCGGAGCCCTGGAGGGCGTCCAGCCGGGCGGTCTTGGGACAGGACTTGTTGTTGGCGACGATCCGGTTGCCGCGCACGGTGACCAGACCGGCCTTGGGCTTGTTCTCGTCGCCGACGACGAAGACACCGGCGCAGTTGCCGGTGAAGTAGTTGCGGTCGACGGAGAGGTTGCGCAGCCGGCGGACGGTGACGCCGATCCGGTTGCCCTCCAGCCGGTTGCGCGCGACGACGGTGCCGCCGGTGTCCGTGGCGCCCTGCTCGGCGGTGACCGTGTTGGCCAGGAACAGGCCCGCGTCGCCGTTGTCACGGGCGGTGTTGTCGCGGTAGACGCCGCGCGTGGAGGCTTCGGTGGCGATGCCCCACACGCCGTTCTTCTCGGCGGTCACCCGGCGCACCGTCAGCCGGTCGGTGTCCACGGCGTAGACGCCGTGCTTGGTGAAGCCGGAGACGGTCAGCCCGGCGATCGTCACGCGCTCGACCTTGCGGTCCTTGGTGCCGGTGACACAGATGCCGTGGCCGGCCGCGGCGCAACTGTTCGCGGCCTTCTTGGTGGTGGTGACGGCGGCGGGCCGCAGGACGGTACGGGGGCCGGTGCCGCGCATGGTCACCCCGGAGGTGGTGAGGGAGACGCTCTCGCGGTAGGTGCCCGGGGTGAGGAGAACGGTGTCGCCCGCCTCGGCGGCGTCCACGGCCTTCTGCACGGACTCGCCCGGATGGACCACATGGAGCGTGCGGTGGTGGACCGGCGGGGCGGCGCCGACGGCCGTCCCGACGAGCGCGGCGGTACACGCCAGGTACGCGATATGGCATTTCTTCATATGTAGCACGGTATGACCGGATGGTGTGGGGGCCAGCCGGATGGGCCATCCGACGGCGTGTCACGCCCCCGTCGCGGGCGGGGGCGTGACAGCCGGTGCCGTGCCGGGACGATCCGGACCGGTCAGCGAGTCGCCGTCCAACTGTGGGCGACGTCCACCACGAGACGGCCGTCCAGCGGCAGGACGCGGAACGGCAGCCGGGCGCGCACGCCGAGCCCGAACTGCGTCTGGCCCTCGAAGCTGCCGCCGTACTTGGTGTCCCGGAAGGTGCTGTACCCGGTGACGTTCACGCCCGGCAGCGGCCGTGCGAACCGGCCCGGGTAGGTGGAGGCGCCGGTCTCAGGGTCGTACGCGGGCGCGTTGACCCGCACTTCCAGGATGGCGCCGCCGGTCACGGGGATCGTGATACCGGACGGGTCGGCGACGAACCGGTCCACGTACTGGACGAAGTAGCCGATGTCCGCGGCCGCCGCGCCCGGGACGTCGACGACGAACCGGTCGTAGCAGTCGTGGCGGCCGGTCCGCGCGTTGGTCACGGAATCCAGGGTGCCGGTGTAGTCGGTCTTCGGGAGGCTGCCCCAGCCGGTCGGGCAGGCGGCGGCCGCGCGCGGCGCGGCGGCGGGAGCGGCCGTGGCGGGCACCACGGCGGCGCCCAGCGTGGCGGTCATGAGAGCGGCGGTGACCCAGATGGTTCTGCTTCGTGCCATGTCGTCCCCCCTGGACGGATGTGACGGGGGTGTGTCGGGTATCGGGTGAGACGTTCGGTCCGCCGGAAAGGTTGCACGCCGGGCGCGCGGGGTGTCGTCAGGGGGCGCCGCGTGCCGTCAGAGGCCGCTCAGGCTGTTCGTCGTGTAGGCGCACTCCGTGTAGATGTAGCCGGACTGGAGCTTCGCGGTGTCCGAGGCGGGCGTGGCGATGCTGCCGCTCTGCGGCTTGTGCAGGAAGTACGTGGTGCCGACGGGCAGCCGGATGGTGCGCTGCGGGTAGTTCTTGCCGCTGCTGCACGGCTTGAACCCGGACAGCAGGGTGCTGCTGAGCGAGTACGCCTTGCAGCCGGAGCAGCCCTTGAGGGTGAAGCTGCCGGTGACCGGGCCGGTGTACATCACGGTGACCGGGTCCGGGCTGTCGTTCTTGACGACGACCTCGATGCTGCCGCCGGTCCGGGTGGTCGGCAGCTTCTTGCCGGCGGCCGGCACGGTCTGCGCGATCTCCGCGGCTATCGCGATCTTCTTGGCGAGCGCCGCGTTCTTCGCGCTCTTGTGCTCCGAGGCGTACTTCGTCAGGGTCGACTGCGCCTCCTCGAAGTCCCCGTCCTTGTACTGGTCCACCCCGCAGGTGTAGGCGCCCGCGTCGGCGCTGCTCTTCGCGCGGTCGGCGTCCTTGTCGAGCCCGGCGGCGACGGTCGTGCCCTGGGCGGGCAGATCGGCGATCCGGGTGCCGAGCGAGGTGAGCTGCTCGACCGCCGTGCAGGGCTCGCTGCCGCGCAGGCCGCCCTGCGTCTTCGTGACGGCGGCGGTGACGGCGGGGCCGACCTTCGCCGTCTGGTCCGACTCGGGGAACGTGGTGAGCAGCTCGCCGAACTGCACGGCCCAGCTCGACTGCCCGGTCGTCAGCCCGTCCGCCCCGCACTCGTACAGCGAGGTGGCGAGCCGCTCGTCGGGCCAGGACTCCAGATCGCCGAGGTCCGTGTCGTCGAGGGTGTCGGGCACCGTCCGCAGATACGTCAGCGGTTCGATCGCCGCGCAGTACTCCTTGTCGGCGTAGGGGGCGCCCACCGACTCGTAGTAGTCCCTGAGCCGGCCGGGCACCTTCGCGGCGGCCCGGGAGTCCGGGTGGTCGTCGCTGAGGTTCTCGTAGATCTTCAGCGCCTCGCGGTAGTCGGACCGGCCGGCGGTGAACGTCCCCTTGCCGGCCGACGCCACCAGGGTGTCCGCCTCGTCGAGCCGGTCCAGCAGCATCTGCTCCGTGGCCTCGTCGCGCGCGTCGTCGTACAACACGACGGCACCGGCCGGTACGGCGATCAGGAGCAGCCCCAGGACCAGCGCGAGCGGCGCCTGCGGGGGCCAGGCCAGCCGGGTGCGCAGCCCCACCACGGCGCCGTGCGCGGCGGCCGCGGCGAGGAACACCCCGTACACCACGAGTGCGGTCCCGGAGACACCGTCCGGGTCGGCCGGGAGCGCCACGAACAGCAGGACGGCGGTGGCGGCCCAGCACAGCGCCGTGAGCGCCCACTTGCGGGTCAGGGCGTAGCCCAGCCCCAGACCGCTGAGATTGAGCACCGCGACCGCCACGGCCCGCACACCGTCGGCCGGCGCGGGCGGCGGTGCCGACGGCATCGGCGGCACCGGTGGCACGCCGTAACCATGGTTGTACGCCCCGAATCCGTCACCGGACATGCCCGGCCTCCCCCGCTCAACTTCCCCCACGAACTTAAGATTTGTCAGTGTACGGCCGAAGCCGACACCGGGACAGGTCCGAAGAGGCCGAAGAGGGCGGGCCGGCGTGGCACGATCGGGTGGGTGGACAGTCGAAGGGATCAGGGGCAGGGACAGCGGCTGAGCGACCTGGCCCGGCTGCGGCGGGTCCGTGACCGGATCGACCGGGAGTACGCGCGGCCGCTGGACGTCGAGGCGCTGGCGCGCGGTGTGCACATGTCGGCCGGGCACCTCAGCCGACAGTTCCGGCTGGCCTACGGGGAGTCGCCGTACGGCTACCTGATGACCCGGCGGATCGAGCGGGCCATGGCGCTGCTGCGGCGCGGGGACCTCAGTGTCACCGAGGTCTGTTTCGCCGTCGGATGTTCCTCGCTGGGCACCTTCAGCACCCGTTTCACCGAGCTGGTCGGGGTGCCGCCGAGCGTCTACCGGCGGGAGCAGGCGGCCGCGACGGACGGGATGCCGTCCTGTGTGTCGAAACAGGTGACGCGTCCCGTCAGGAATCGAGAAGCGCCCGCACCGGGCGGCCCCTAGCCTCACTCCCATGGACATCACGATTCACGCGAGCTTCCTGCCGCACGACGACCCGGACGCCTCCCTGGCCTTCTACCGTGACCTGCTCGGCTTCGAGGTCCGCAACGACGTCGGATTCGGCGGGAAGCGCTGGATCACCGTCGGCCCCGTCGGGCAGCCCGCCACCTCGATCGTCCTGACGCCGCCGGCCGCCGACCCCGGTGTCACCGAGGACGAGCGGCGCGTCGTCGCCGAGATGATGGCCAAGGGCACGTACGGCGCCCTCCTGCTCGCCACCCCCGATCTCGACGACACCTTCGCCCGGCTGGAGGCCACCGCCGAGGTCGTCCAGGAGCCGACCGACCAGCCGTACGGCATCCGTGACTGCGCCGTCCGCGACCCCTCCGGCAATCTGATCCGTATCCAGGAGCGGCGCTGAGCCATGCGGCACCACGACGGGACGCCCACGACGGACACGACGGACACGACGGACACGATGGAGACGACACGATGAGCACGGCCCCGCACGTCGCCGACAGTCACGACCTGATCCGCGTGCACGGCGCGCGCGTGAACAACCTCAAGGACGTCAGCGTCGAACTGCCCAAACGCCGGCTCACGGTGTTCACCGGAGTCTCCGGCTCGGGCAAGAGCTCGCTGGTGTTCGGCACCATCGCGGCCGAGTCGCAGCGGCTGATCAACGAGACCTACAGCGCCTTCGTCCAGGGCTTCATGCCCACCACCGCCCGCCCCGAGGTCGACGTCCTCGAAGGGCTGACCACCGCGATCACCGTCGACCAGCAGCGGATGGGCGGCGACCCGCGCTCCACCGTCGGCACCGCCACCGACGCCAACGCCATGCTGCGCATCCTCTTCAGCCGGCTCGGCACCCCCCACATCGGCCCGCCCAGCGCCTACGCCTTCAACGTGGCCTCGGTCAGCGCGAGCGGCGCGATCACCGTGGAGCGCGGCGCCAAGAAGGCCGTGAAGGCCACCTTCAACCGCACCGGCGGCATGTGCCCGCGCTGCGAGGGCCGCGGCTCGGTCACCGACCTCGACCTCACCCAGCTCTACGACGACTCCAAGTCCCTCAACGAGGGCGCGCTCACCATCCCCGGCTACAAGGCCGGCGGCTGGGGCTACCGCCTCTACAGCGAGTCCGGCTTCTACGACCCCGACAAGCCGATCCGCGACTACACCAAGCGCGAACTCCACGACTTCCTGCACCGCGAGCCCACCCGTATGAAGATCGCCGGGATCAACATGACCTACGAAGGTCTGGTCCCGCGCATCCAGAAGTCCATGCTCGCCAAGGACAAGGAGTCGATGCAGCCGCACATCCGCGAGTTCGTGGAGCGCGCGGTCACCTTCAGCACCTGTCCGGAGTGCGACGGCACCCGCCTCAGCGAGGGCGCCCGCGCCTCGAAGATCGACGGCGTCAGCATCGCCGACGCCTGCGCGATGCAGATCACCGACCTCGCCGCCTGGATCCGCGGCCTGGACGAGCCCTCGGTGCTGCCGCTGCTCACCACCCTGGGCCAGACCCTCGACTCGTTCGTGGAGATCGGCCTCGGCTATCTCTCCCTGGACCGCCCGGCCGGCACCCTGTCCGGAGGCGAGGCCCAGCGCACCAAGATGATCCGCCACCTCGGCTCCTCGCTCACCGACACCACCTATGTCTTCGACGAGCCCACCACCGGACTGCACCCGCACGACATCCAGCGCATGAACGACCTGCTGCTGCGGCTGCGCGACAAGGGCAACACCGTGCTCGTCGTGGAGCACAAGCCCGAGGTCATCGCCATCGCCGACCATGTCGTCGACCTCGGCCCGGGTGCCGGAAGCGCCGGCGGCACGGTCTGCTTCGAGGGCACCGTCGAGGAGCTGCGCGCCGGGGACACCGTCACCGGACGCCACTTCGACGACCGCGCCTCCCTCAAGGACAGCGTCCGCAAGCCCAGCGGGGCGCTGGAGATCCGCGGCGCGAGCACCAACAACCTCCAGGACGTCGACGTCGACATCCCGCTCGGCGTCCTCACCGTCGTCACCGGCGTCGCGGGCTCCGGCAAGAGTTCGCTGCTGCACGGCTCGATCCCCGCCGACGCCGGGGTGGTGTCGGTCGACCAGAGCCCGATCCGGGGCTCACGGCGCAGCAACCCGGCCACCTACACCGGGCTGCTCGACCCGATCCGCAAGGCGTTCGCCAAGGCCAACGACGTCAAGCCGGCCCTCTTCAGCGCCAACTCCGAGGGCGCCTGCCCCGCCTGCAACGGCGCCGGCGTCATCTACACCGACCTCGGGATGATGGCCGGCGTCGCCACCACCTGCGAGGACTGCGAGGGCAAGCGGTTCGACGCGTCGGTCCTCGAATACCGGCTCGGCGGCCGGGACATCAGCGAGGTGCTGGCGATGTCGGTGACCGAGGCCGAGGAGTTCTTCGGCTCCGGCGAGGCCCACACCCCGGCCGCGCACCGCGTCCTGGAGCGCCTCGCGGACGTCGGCCTCGGCTATCTCACCATCGGCCAGCCGCTCACCACGCTCTCCGGCGGCGAGCGGCAGCGGCTGAAGCTCGCCACGCACATGGGCGACAAGGGCGGCGTCTACGTCCTGGACGAGCCGACCACCGGACTGCACCTGGCCGACGTCGAGCAGTTGCTCGGCCTGCTCGACCGGCTCGTGGACTCGGGGAAGTCGGTCATCGTGGTCGAACACCACCAGGCGGTCATGGCCCACGCCGACTGGATCATCGACCTCGGCCCCGGCGCCGGCCACGACGGCGGCCGGATCGTCTTCGAGGGCACCCCGGCCGACCTGGTCGCCGACCGCTCCACCCTCACCGGGGAGCACCTGGCGGCGTACGTCGGCGCCTGAGTGTTGCCCGAGTTGTGACGGAACGGCCCGGCCGGTACCTCCCGGCCGGGCCGCCGGACTCGAACGTCCGTATGGCGGGCGCTCGTTGACGGGTAAAACGGCCTGTTCCTACACTTTGACGTACGACACGTGTCGACCGAACACCGGGTCGGCCGTGCGTTCCTCCCTGCCGGAGGAGTGCGTCCGGGGAGCTGGGCCTACGGAGGGGACGGTCATGCAGCGCGTGCACAGCGGTGCCGCACCGCTTCGACTTGTGGCCAGGCTCGACGTGGACCTGCGCCGTCTCGCGAGCTCTCTCTGTCGTTGACACCCGGGATGTGACCCGGCCGGACCGACACCGGCCGGTCGCCCACCCGTTCACGCGCCCCGGCCCCCGCCGGAGGCGCGTTTTCGCAATCGGCCCGCACCTTCACACCATGGGGACAGCACCGCGGCGCATCGCGATCATGTGCCCTCGCCCCAGGAGAGCGCTTGTCCATGTACTTGGCGCAGCAGCACCGCACCCCTTCGTCCTTCACCGTCCGCGGACGTCCGTACGAGACCGGCCGGCTCCAGGCGGCCTGGGAACGCTGCCGTGACGGCCGGGGCTCGGTCCTGACCCTGCACGGTCCCGTCGGCAGCGGACGGACCGAACTCCTCGACGCCCTCGGCGAGTTCGTCGCCTCCCAGGGCGCCCACGTCCTGACCGCGGCCGGCTCCCCGCTGGAACGCGACTTCCCGCTCGGCGTGGTGCGCCAGCTCTTCCAGAGCCCGCTGCTGCCGGACGGCGTCGCCGCGGAGGCCGCCCGGCTGATCGAGAACGGGCTCGCCCCCGCCCTGGCACCGGCCTGGCCCGAACCGGAGGGCACCGACACCGACGTCCCGATGCGGCCCACCCCGCATCTGCTGCACGGGCTGAGCAGTCTGCTCCTCGAGTACGCCCGGCAGGCCCCGGTGCTGCTCGCCGTCGACGACCGGCAGGACGCCGACGTGCAGTCCCTGGAGTTCCTGCTCTACTTGACCCGGCGGACCCGCGGCGCGCGCATCCTGACCGTGCTCTGCTCGCGCGAGAACATGACGCCCCGCGACCCGTTCTTCGAGGTGGAGCTGGCCAGCCGGCCCGACCACGAGCGCGTCAGACTACGGCTGTTCGGCCACGAGGCCGTCGCGGAGCTGTTGCGCGAACGGCTCGGCGCGGATGCCGCGCAGCGGTTCGCGGGGGAGGTCCTCGATCTCACCGGGGGCAACCCGCTGCTCGTGCGCGCCGTGGTCGAGGACCAGCAGTCCGGCGATCCCGGCGGACGGCTGGTGATCGGCGAGAACTACCGGCGGGGCGTGATGAACTGCCTGCACCGCATCGACCCGCTCGCCCTGCGGCTGGCCCGCGGCGTCGCCGCCCTCGGCCGCCCGGCCGGCACCGCGCTCCTCGCCGAACTCCTGCTGCTCGCCAAGGACTCGCCGCCCCGCGCCCTGTATCTGCTGCACTCCGCGGGCCTGTTCAGGGACGGCGACTTCCGGCACCGCAGCGGCGGCGGCGACCTGCTGGCGGCGATGCGGCCCGCCGAACTCGCCGCACTGCACCGCCGGGCCGCCGAACTCCTGCGCGCCACCGGGGCCTCCGCCGAGCACGTTGCCGAGCAGTACCGCGCCGCCGAGGGCCAGATACGCGCCCCCTGGTCGGCCGAGACGGCACCCGGGCCGGCCCCCGCGACCCCGCCGACGGGCCCGGCCGCCGCGCCGGCGGACCCGGCGGCCGGACCGCGGGAGGCCCCGCGTCCGGAGCCCGCGCGGGACGGGGGCCGGGACGACGTCGTCATCGAGTGCGTCCCCGTGCTCCCCGGCACCGAGCCCGACGCACCGCCCACCCCCGGGCGGCAGCGCTCCGCCGTACGCCATCTGTTCTGGGAGGGGCGCACGGAGGACGGCGTCGAGGCCCTGGCCCGGTACGAGGCCGGCCACCCGCGGGACCGGGACACCGCCGACGGGCTGCGCACCTGGATCGGCTACTGGTACCCGACGCTCCTGCCCGACACCGGACCGGGCCCCCGCCGGGGCGGCGCCGACGCCGGCGGGCCCTTCCTCGACGGCATGCGCGTCCTCACCGCCCTGCTGGCGGGACTCCCGCACCGGGAGGCCGTGTCGCGCGCCGAGCACATCCTGCGCGAGGGCCGCGTCGCCCACCTGCCCATCCGCTCCCTGACCGCGGCCCTGACCGTGCTCCTCTACGCCGACCAGCCCGGCCGGGCGGCGCGCTGGTGCGCCACCGTCGGCGACCGGACCGGCCGCGGGCCCGACAGCACGGAGGGCGCGCTGCTCGCCGCGGTGACGGCGGAGGCCGCGCTGCGGCAGGGCGACATCCGCACCGCCGACGCGTACGCCCGCGCCGCGTTCCAGGAGATCACCCCGCGCCGGTGGGGCGTCGGCGCCGGATTCCCGCTGGCCACCATGGTGGGCGCCCGGACCGCGCTCGGCCGGCACGAGGACGCCGAACGGTATCTGGCCATGCCGGTGCCGGAGGCGATGTTCCGCACCCCGGCGGGACTGCACTACCTCGCCGCCCGCGCCGGACACCACCTGGCGACCGGGAACGCCACGGCCGCCCTCGCCGACTACCGCGGATGCGGGGAGACGATGGCCCGCTGGGGCCTGGACCATCTGCCCGCCCTCGTGCCGTGGCGCATCGGCGCCGCCCGCGCGCAGCTCGCCCTCGGCCGCACCAGCGCCGCCCGCTCCCTGATCGAGCGGCAGCTCGACGGCCTGGGCGGCGGACAGGCGCGCACCCGGGGGATGGCCCTGCGCACCGGCGCCGCGGCGGCCGACTCCGCCGAGCGAACGGCCGTACTGGAACAGGCCGTTCAGGCCCTGGAGGACTCCGGGGACCAGCTCGAACTGTCCGCCGCGCTCACCGAACTCAGCGCCGCCCACGGCGCGTCGGGCGACCCCGAGCAGGCGCGCAGCGCGGACCGCAGGGCCCGTCATCTCTCCCGGGTCTCGGGCGCCGCCCCGGCACCGGCCCGCGACGACGAACTCAGCGAGGCGGAACGGCGGGTGGCCGAACTCGCCGCGTCCGGCCTGACCAACCGCGAGATCGGAAAGAAGCTCTTCATCACCGTGAGCACCGTGGAACAGCACCTGACGAAGGTCTACCGCAAGCTCGGCGTCCGCCGCAGAATGGATCTCGCCCGGCTGCTGGAGTACCGCCCCGGACTTGCAGGTTGACGATCCGTCAGGTGATTGGGGCTAGGGGGGTGGCAGGGGGACAGTAGGGGTAGGCGGTGGCACTCGGTGCCCCAGGCTGAGACACATGCCTGCACCGGTGAACGAAGCCACAGCCGTCGTCGGGATCGCCTGCCGGCTCCCCGGCGCTCCCGACGCCGACGCCTTCTGGAAACTCCTCGACGACGGCAGGACCGCCGTCGGAGACGTGCCGCCCGGTCGCTTCCGGCACGCACCGGAGCACGCGGACGTCCGGCACGGCGGATTCCTCGACCACGTGGACCTCTTCGACCCGGAGTTCTTCGGGATGTCCCCGGCCGAGGCCGCCGCGGCCGACCCGCAGCAGCGCCTCGTCCTCGAACTCGCCTGGGAGGCACTGGAGGACGCCGGCATCCTGCCGGGCGCGCTGGGCGCCACCCGGGCCGGGGTCTTCGTCGGGGCGATGGCGGCCGACTACAGCGCCCTGGTGCACCGGCAGGGCGCCGACGCGGTCACCCGCCACACCCTGACCGGCCTCGCCCGCGGCATCATCGCCAACCGGGTGTCGTACGCGCTCGATCTGCGCGGCCCCAGCCTCACCGTCGACGCGGCGCAGTCGTCCTCCCTGGTCGCCGTGCACCTGGCGCTGGAGAGCCTGCGCGCGGGCGAGTCGGACGTCGCCCTGGCCGCCGGGGTGAACCTCAACCTCGCCCCCGACAGCACGCTCGTCGTGGACCGCTTCGGCGCCCTCTCGCCCGACCACGCCTGCTACACCTTCGACGCGCGCGCCAACGGCTACGCCCGCGGCGAGGGCGCCGTCGTCCTCGTCCTCAAGCCCCTCTCCCGCGCGCTGGCCGACGGCGACCCGGTGCACGCCGTGCTGCTGGGCAGCGCCGTCGGCAACGACGGGGCCACCGACGGGCTGACCGTGCCCGGCGCGGCCTCCCAGGCCGACGTGATCCGCCGGGCCCTCGACCGGTCCGGGGTGCGCGCGGGCGACGTGCAGTACGTGGAACTGCACGGCACCGGCACCCGGGTCGGCGACCCGGTCGAGGCGGCCGCCCTCGGTGACGTCTTCGCCGCGGGCCGCACCGACGCCACCCCGCTGCTCGTCGGCTCGGCGAAGACCAACGTCGGCCATCTCGAAGGCGCTTCCGGCATCGTCGGACTGCTCAAGACCGTGCTCGGCGTCCGCCACGGCCGGATCCCCGCCGGCCTCAACTTCGCCGAGCCGAACCCCGACATCCCCTTCGACCGGCTGCGCCTCGACGTCCCCACCCGGACCGGCGCCTGGCCCCGCCCCGACCGGCCGCTCACCGCCGGGGTCAGCTCCTTCGGCGTCGGCGGCACCAACGCCCACGTCCTGGTCGGCGAGGCACCGCACACGAGGACCGCCGACCGGGGCGACGCGTCCCACCGGGCCGACGGGTCCGACCGGGCCGGCACGTCCGACTGGGCCGCCCCCGTGCCGGGCCCGCTCCTGTGGCCCCTGTCCGCCCGCACCCCCCAGGCCCTGCGCGAACAGGCCGCCAAGCTCCGTGCGCACCTCACCGCACACCCCGAACTCGCCCCGCGCGACATCGGGTTCGCCCTGGCCACCACCCGCACCGCCTTCCCGCACCGGGCCGTCGTCACCGGCGACGGCCGCGACGCGCTCCTCGGCGGACTGCACGCCCTGGAGACCGGCGCCCAGGCACCCGGGCTCAGCACCGGCCGCGCCGGCGACAGCGGCGGCACCGTGTTCGTCTTCCCCGGGCAGGGCTCCCAATGGCCCGCCATGGCCCGTGAACTCATCGCCGCCGACACCGACTTCGCCGCGAGTATCGACGCCGTCGCCGCAGCCCTCGCCCCCTACGTCGACTGGTCCCTGCACGACCTGCTGCACGGCACCGGGAACGCCCCGCCGCTGGAGCGCGCCGACGTCGTCCAGCCCGCCCTGTTCGCCGTGATGGTCTCCCTCGCCGCCGTCTGGCAGGCGCACGGGGTGACCCCCGACGCGGTGATCGGGCACTCCCAGGGCGAGATCGCCGCCGCGCACGTCGCCGGGGCGCTCAGCCTCGACGACGCCGCCGCCCTGGTCGCCCTGCGCTCCCGCGCCATCACCGGCCTGGCCGCGACGGCACCCGGCGGCGGCATGGCCTCCGTGCCGCTCCCGGAGAACGAGGTGCGGGCCCGCCTCGACGCCTTCGGCGGCGCCCTGAACGTGGCCGCCGTCAACGGCCCCGCCGCCACCGTCGTCTCCGGTGACCGCGACGCCGTCCAGGCCCTCGTCGCCGCCTACGACGCGGAAGGCGTGCGCGCCAAGGCCATCCCGGTCGACTACGCCTCCCACTCCGCGCAGGTGGAACCCCTGCGCGACACCCTGCCCGCGCTGCTCGCGGCCGTCCGCCCGCGCGCCACCCGCGCCGACCTCTACTCCACCGTCACCGGCGGCCTCCTCGACGGCACCGCCCTCGGCCCCGACTACTGGTACCGCAACCTGCGCTCGACCGTCCGCTTCCGGCAGGCCGTCGAGGCCGCCCACGCCGCGGGGCACCGGGCCTTCGTAGAGGTCAGCCCGCACCCCGTCCTCACCCCCGGCCTCGCCGACCTGCCCGGCGCCGCCGTCACCGGCACCCTGCGCCGCTCCGACGGCGGTCCGCGCCGCTTCCTCACCTCCCTCGCCGACCTGCACGCACGCGGCGGCCGCGTGGACTGGACGCGGCTGTACGGGGAGGGCGCGCGCCGGGTGCCGCTGCCGACGTACGCCTTCCAGCGCCGCCGGGTCTGGCCCGACGTCCTGCCCGGCCCCGAGGCACCCCTGCGGACGGCGGCCGCCGCCGCACCGCCGGTGACCGGCCTCGCCCCCGCCGTGGCGGAGCAGAAACCGGTCGGCGGCGACCCGCTGGGCGTGGTGCTCTCCAGCGCCGCCCTGGTCCTCGGGCAGGCGACCCCGGACGCCGTCGACCCCGATCTGCCGTTCAGGGAACTCGGCTTCGACTCCGTGTCCGCCGTCGAGTTCCGCGACCGGCTCGCCGCCGCCACCGGCCTCGACCTGCCGTCCACCCTGACCTTCGACCGGCCCACCGCCCGCGCGGTCGCCGACCACGTCCGCGCCCGCCTCACGGGCGCCGACACCCCCGCCGACGCGACGCGCGCCCCTGTCCGGCAGGACGACGACCCGATCGCGATCGTCTCGCTCGCCGGCCGCTGGCCCGGGGACACCCGCACGCCCGAACAGCTCTGGGAGCTGCTGCGCGAGGGCCGGGACGTCGTCGGGGACTTCCCCGGCAACCGCGGCTGGGACCTCGACGCCCTCCACGACCCCGACGGAACCCGCCCCGGCACGTCGTACACCCGCCACGGCGGCTTCCTGCACGACGCGGACCGCTTCGACGGGGCGTTCTTCGGACTGGCCCCCCGCGAGGCCGCCGCCATGGACCCGCAGCAGCGCCTGCTCCTGGAGTCCTCCTGGGAACTGCTCGAACGCGCCGGGATCGTGCCCGCCTCGCTGCGGGCCACCCGGACCGGCGTGTTCGTCGGCGTCATGCCGCAGGACTACGGACCCCGGCTGCACGAGACCCCCGAGGGACATCAGGGGCACGCCCTCACCGGCACGCTCACCAGCGTCGCGTCCGGGCGGATCGCCTACACCCTGGGCCTGGAGGGCCCCGCCGTCACCGTCGACACCGCCTGCTCCTCCTCGCTGGTCGCCCTGCACCTGGCCGTCCAGTCGCTGCGGTCGGGCGAGTCCGACCTCGTCCTCGCCGGGGGCGCCACCGTCATGGCGGGGCCCGGCATGTTCACCGAGTTCAGCCGGCAGCGCGGACTGGCCCCCGACGGCCGGTGCAAGCCGTTCGCGGCCGCCGCCGACGGCACCGCCTGGTCCGAGGGCGTCGGACTGGTCCTGCTGGAGCGCCTGTCCGACGCCCGCCGCAACGGCCACCGCGTGCTCGCCCTGATCCGCGGCTCCGCCGTCAACCAGGACGGCGCCTCCAACGGCCTCACCGCGCCCAACGGCCCCGCCCAGGAACGCGTCATCCGCCAGGCCCTCGCCTCCGCCGGACTGCGCCCCGCCGACGTCGACGCGGTCGAGGCGCACGGCACCGGCACCACCCTGGGCGACCCCATCGAGGCCCAGGCGCTGATCGCCGTCTACGGCGACGGCAGGGAGCCTGGACGCCCGCTGCTCGTCGGCTCGGCCAAGTCCAACCTGGGCCACACCCAGGCCGCGGCCGGCGTCACCGGCGTGATCAAACTCGTCCAGGCCCTGGAACACGGCGAACTCCCCGGCACCCTGCACGTGGACGCGCCCACCCCGCACGTCGACTGGTCGGCCGGGACGGTCGCGCTCCTCACCGGCACCACCGCCTGGCCGGAACCCGCCGCGCCGCGCCCCCGCCGGGCCGCGGTGTCCTCCTTCGGCATCAGCGGCACCAACGCCCATCTGATCCTGGAAGCCGCCCCGGCCACCGACGAGCCTCCTGTCGCGGAGACACCGGCCCGGCCCTCCGACACGGTCCTGCCGTGGACCCTGTCCGCCCGCGACGACGACGCGCTGCCCGCCCAGGCCCGGCGCCTGCTCGACCGTACGGAGTCCGTGTTCGGCCCGGAGACCGACGCCTCCGTCGGCTGGTCCCTGGCCACCACCCGGGCCCTGCACGACCACCGGGCCGTCGTCGTCGGCACCGAGGCTGCCGCCCGCCGCACCGCCCTGCGCGCCCTCGCCGACGGCACGACCGCCCCCGGTCTGATCCGCGGCACGGTCCCGGGCGGCCGCGCCCCGCGTATCGCCGTGCAGTTCCCCGGCCAGGGCAGCCAACGGCCCGGCGCGGGAAGGGCGTTGTACGCGGCGTATCCCGTCTTCGCGGCGGCGCTGGACGAGGTGACCGGCCTCTTCGACACCGAACTCGGCACGCCCCTGCGCGAGGTGCTGTTCGCCGAGCCCGGCACTCCGGCCGCGGCACTGCTCGACACCACCGCCCACACCCAGCCCGCCCTGTTCGCGCTGGGGGTCGCCCTGTACCGGCTCGCCGAGTCCTTCGGGCTCCGGGCCGACGCCCACCTCGGCCACTCGATCGGCGAACTGACCGCGGCCCATCTGGCGGGCGTGCTCTCCCTGCCCGACGCGGTACGGCTGGTCGCCGCCCGGGGCCGGGTGATGCAGGCGCTGCCCGCGGGCGGAGCCATGGCGGCACTCCAGGCCACCGAGGACGAGGCCGCCCCGCTGATCGCCTCGGCCGACGGCCGGGTGAGCGTCGCCGCCGTCAACGGACCGGCCTCCGTGGTCGTCTCCGGGGACGCCGACGACGTACGCCGTATCGCCGACGCCTGGCGCGAAACCGGCTGCAGGACCAAGCTTCTGACGGTAAGTCACGCCTTCCACTCCCCGCACATGGACGCCGCCCTGGCGGACTTCCGGGCGGTGGCCGAGACCGTCGCCTTCTCCGAGCCGCGGGTGCCCGTGGTCTCCAACCTGACCGGACGGCTCGCCGCGCCGGGCGAGTTGACCGACCCCGAGTACTGGGTGCGTCACATCCGGGAGGCGGTGCGCTACCACGACGGGGTGCGCGCGGTGCGCGACCTGGGCGTGTCGGCCTTCCTGGAACTCGGCCCCGACGCCGTGCTCAGCGCGCTGACCACGGCGAGCCTCGACACCGGGGCCGAGGCGGAGGCCGTGCCGCGGACCGTCGTCCCCGTCCTGCGGCCCGGCCGCGACGAGCCGCACACCTTCGTCGAGGCCCTGGCCCGGCTGCACGTCCACGGCGTCCCCGTCGACTGGCGGGCCGCCTTCGACGGGCATCCGGTGCGCCGCCTCGACCTGCCCACCTACCCGTTCCAGGGGCGCAGGCACTGGCTCGACGCCCCCGAGGGCGGCGCCCCCGCCCGGTCGGGACTGGATGAGGCGGGGCACCCCCTGCTCGGCGCGGCGGTGGACCTCCCCGACGACGCGGGCACGGTGTTCACCGGACGCCTCACCCTGCGCGGCCGTCCCTGGCTGGCCGACCACACCATCGCCGGCCGGGTCCTGCTGCCCGGGGCCGCAGTCGTGGACCTCGCGCTGCACACCGGGGGTCAGGTCGACGAACTGACCCTGGAAACGCCGCTCGTGCTGCCCGCCGAAGGGGCCGTACGGCTTCAGGTCGCCCTCGGGCCCCGGGACGACTCCGGGCGGCGCCCGCTGACGGTGCACACCCGCCCGGAGCACGCCGACGCGCCCTGGACCCGGCACGCCACCGGCCTCACCTCGGACACCGGCCCGGTAGTTGTTCCGGACGCCGACGCCGACGCCGACGCCGACGCCGACGCCGTATGGCCTCCCGCCGGGGCCGAACCCGTCGATCTGACGGGGCTCTACGACCGTCTCGCCGAGGACGGTTACGCCTACGGCGCGGCGTTCCGGCTGCTGACCGCGGCCTGGCGGCTCGGCGACGAGATCCACGCCGAGGTCGGCCCGGTGGCCCGGGACTCCGCCGACACCGGACATGTCCTGCACCCCGCGCTGCTCGACGCGGCCCTGCACGCCGTCGTCGCCCTGGTGCCCGGCTCGGCGCGCCTCAGGCTGCCGTTCGCCTGGGAGGGCGTCACGGTCCACCGCGCGGGAGCGACCGCGCTGCGCGTGACCGTCCGGCCCACCGGAACCGACACGGTGGCCCTCCGTCTCGCCGACGCCACCGGCGCGCCGGTGGCCGACATCGCCGCCCTCACCCTGCGCGCCGCGCCTCCACCGGAGGCACCCGCGGCTCAGGTGCTGGACTGGATCCCCGCCAACGCCCCTGCCTTGCTTGCCGATTCGGCGGACGGCTGGACGGTCCTCGGCGCTCCGGACGATCCCCTGCGGAACGTGCTGGCCGACGCCATCGGTCTGCCGGCCGAGACCGTCGCCCTCGCCGACCTCGCCCACTCCGGTTCACGCGGGCCGGTGGCCGCCGCCGCTCCCGACGCTCCCACTGCGCTCGGTCTGCTCCGACGCTGGCTGGAAGAACCGGCCGCCGAGGAGCGGCAGTTGGTGCTCGTCACGCGGGACGCGGTCGGTGCTCGCCCCGAGGAGGACGTGTCGGTCACCGCCGCCGCGGTGTGGGGGCTCGTCCGTGCCGCCCAGGCCGAACACCCCGGCCGTTTCGCCCTGTTGGACCTGGCGGGCGGCGCCGCGGGCGACGCCGACGGGATCCCCGCGGCCGGTGCCCTCGCCGCCGGTCTCCTCGCTGCCGGGGAGGACCAGATCGCCGTACGAGACGGTGAGGCGCTGGTGGCGCGGCTGCGGCCGGCCGCCGGGGCCGGGGCCCTCACCCCGCCGTCCGGAACCGGTGCCTGGCGGCTGGACGCCGAACCGCGCGGCAGCCTCGGCGGTCTCGCCCTGCTGCCCGCGCCCGAGGCCGAGGCCCCGCTCGGCCCCGGACAGGTCCGCCTCGCGCTGCGGGCCACCGGCCTCAACTTCCGTGACGTACTGATCGCGTTGGGCATGTACCCGGGCCAGGCGCGGATCGGTGCCGAGGGCGCGGGCGTCGTCCTGGAGACGGGGCCCGGGGTCACCGGTCTCGCTCCCGGCGACCGCGTCACCGGCCTGGTCCAGGGCACCCTGGGCCCGGTCGCCGTCACCGACCACCGGCTCCTCGCCCGCATCCCCGACGACTGGACCTTCGCCCGCGCCGCCGGTGTCCCCGTGGTGTTCCTCACCGCCTACCACGGGCTCGTCGACCTCGCCGAACTCCGGCCCGGGGAACGGGTGCTGATCCACTCGGCGGCCGGCGGGGTCGGTCAGGCGGCCGTGCAGCTCGCCCGGCATCTGGGCGCCGAGGTGTACGCCACCGCGCACCCGGACAAGTGGGACACCCTGCGCGGGCTCGGCCTGCCCGACGAGCGGATCGCCTCCAGCCGGACCCTGGACTTCGAGACGGCGTTCCGCGCGGCCACCCCCGGCGGGCGCGGTGTCGACGTCGTACTGAACTCCCTGGCGCGGGAGTTCACCGACGCCTCGCTGCGGCTGCTGGCGCCCGACAGCCGGTTCGTGGAGATGGGCAAGACCGACCTGCGGGACGCGGCGGCGGTGGCCGCCGAGTACGACGGCGCCGCCTATCTCGACTTCGACCTCTTCGACGTCGACCCGGGCCGGATCGGCGAGATCCTCGGCCATCTGTTCCGGCTGTTCGGTGAAGGAGCCCTGCGGACGCTGCCGTTCACCGCCGAGGACGTGCGGCACGCCCCGAGGGCCCTGCGCCGCCTCGGCCAGGCCCGGCACACCGGCAAACTCGTCCTCACCTCGCCGCCGCCCCCGCTCCGCCCGGACGGCACGGTCCTGATCACCGGCGGCACCGGCGCCCTCGGCCGGCTCGTCGCCCACCGTCTGGTCACCCGCCACGGCGTACGGCATCTGCTGCTCACCGGGCGACGGGGCCCCGACGCGCCGGGCGCGCAGGCCCTGGCGGCCGAACTGGGCGCGCTGGGCGCCGAGGTGACCCTCGCCGCGCTCGACACCGGTGACGCGGACGCGGTGGCCGCACTGGTCGCCGCCGTCCCCGGGGACCGGCCGCTGACCGCGGTCGTGCACGCGGCCGGCGTCCTGGACGACACCGTGCTGACCTCGCTCACCCCCGAGCGGCTGGCCGGTGTCGCCCGGCCGAAGGCGGAGGGAGCCCGGCATCTGCACCGTGCCACCGAGCACCTCGACCTGTCGGCGTTCGTCCTCTTCTCCTCGGCCGTCGGCGTCCTCGGCAACCCCGGACAGGCCAACTACGCGGCCGCCAACGCCCAGTTGGACGCCCTCGCCCGGTACCGGAGGGTACGCGGACTGCCCGCCGTGTCCCTGGCGTGGGGGCACTGGGCCGAGGCCGGGGGCATGGCGGCCGGCCTGGACACGGCCCAGGCGGACCGGCTCGCCCGGACCGGCCTCGCGCCGATGACGAACGAGACGGCCCTCGCCCTCTTCGACACCGCCCTCACCACACCCGAAGCCGCCCTGGTGGCAGCCGAGTTCGACACCGGCCGGGCGGACCCGGAAACCCTGTCGTCGGTGCTGCGCGACCTCGCGGCGGCCCGCCCCCGCACCACCGTCCGCGCGGCGGCCGCCTCCCGCGCCGCCTCGCATGCCGCCGACCCCGCCGATACCCTGCGCCGCGACCTCGCGGCCGCCTCGGAGCCGGACCGGACGCGACTGCTGCTCGCCCTCGTCCGCGAGACCGCGGCCGGTGTGCTCGGCCACTCCGACGCCACGGCGATCCGGCCCGGCAACGGGTTCATGGAGAGCGGCTTCGACTCCCTGGGCGTCATCGAACTGCGCAACCGGCTCGGCACGGCCACCGGACTGCGCCTGCCCACCACCGTCGTCATCGACCATCCCACCCCGGCCGCGCTCGCCGGCCATCTGCACGGCCTCCTCGTCCCGTCCGCACCGGAGCCCGACGGCACCGCCGCCGCGGGCCCGGAGCCCGACATCGCCGCGGCCGGGGCGCAGGACGCGCCGCCCGCCGACCTCGCGGCCCTGATCTCGGCCGCCGACGACGACGAGATCTTCGACCTCATCGACCAGCAGCTCGGCATTTCGTAGGAGAGGTGTCCCCACATGACCACGCATGAGGCGAAGCTGCGCGACTACCTCAAGCGCGTCGCCACCGAACTCCAGCAGACCCGGCAGCGCCTGGAGGAGGCCGAGGCCAGGGCCGCGGACGGCCCCGACGAGCCGATCGCCCTCATCGGCATGGCCTGCCGCTTCCCCGGCGGCGCCGACACCCCGGACGCCCTGTGGCGGCTGGTCAGCGAGGAACGCGACGTCATCGGCGCCTTCCCCGCCGACCGCGGCTGGGACCTGGAGCACCTCTACGACCCCGACCCCGACGCGGCCGGCCGCACCTACGCCCGCGAGGGCGGATTCCTCTACGACGCGGGGGAGTTCGACGCCCCCTTCTTCGGCATCTCCCCGCGCGAGGCCCTCGCCGCCGACCCCCAGCAGCGGCTGCTCCTGGAGACGTCCTGGGAGGCTCTGGAGAACGCGGCCATCGACCCCGCCACCCTGCGCGGCAGCCGCACCGGCGTGTTCGCGGGCGTCATCGCGCAGGAGTACGGGCCCAGCCTGCACCACCGGCCCGCCGAACAGACCGACGGCTACGTCCTGACCGGCAGCACCACCAGCGTCGCGTCCGGCCGGATCGCCTTCACCCTCGGCCTGGAGGGGCCCGCGGTCACCGTGGACACCGCCTGCTCCTCCTCCCTGGTGGCACTGCACCTGGCCGCCCAGTCGCTGCGGCGCGGCGAATGCGACCTCGCGCTGGCCGGCGGGGCCACCGTGATGGCCGCGCCCGGCATGTTCATCGAGTTCAGCCGGCAGCGCGGGCTCGCGCCCGACGGCCGCTGCAAGCCGTTCGCCGCCGCCGCGGACGGCACCGGCTGGGGCGAGGGCGTCGGCGTGCTCGCCCTGGCCCGGCTCTCCGACGCCCGGCGCCTGGGCCGGCCGGTGCTGGCCGTGCTGCGCGGCTCCGCCGTCAACCAGGACGGCCGCAGCAGCCAGCTCACCGCCCCCAACGGCCCCTCCCAGCAGCGGGTCATCCGCGAGGCCCTCGCGGCGGCCGGCCTCGAAGCCGGGGACGTGGACGCCGTCGAGGCGCACGGCACCGGCACCCGGCTCGGCGACCCGATCGAGGCGCAGGCCCTCATCGCCACCTACGGCAGCGGCCGTCCGGCCGAACGGCCGCTGCTGCTCGGCTCGCTGAAGTCCAACATCGGACACACCCAGGCCGCCGCGGGCGTCGCCGGGGTCATCAAGATGGTGCAGGCCATGCGGCACGGTGTGCTGCCCAGGTCCCTGCACGTGGACGAGCCGTCGCCGCACGTCGACTGGTCCGAGGGCACCGTCCGGCTGCTGACCTCCGCCCACCCCTGGCCCGCCACGGACCAGGACCGCCCCCGCCGGGCGGCGGTGTCGGCGTTCGGGGTGAGCGGCACCAACGCGCACGTCATCCTCGAAG
>NZ_JAANNX010000051.1:0-37768 GCF_013363615.1 Streptomyces sp. CAI-85
ACTCGCTCGGCGAGGCCGACATCCTGCGCCGCGTGATGGGCAAGAAGAAGCCCGACGAACTGGCGAAGAACTTCGTCCTCTTCCAGAAGGGCGCCCGCGACAAGGGCTACAGCGACGAGGCGATCCAGGCCCTGTGGGACGTGCTGGTGCCGTTCGCCGGCTACGCCTTCAACAAGGCGCACTCCGCCGCGTACGGACTGGTCTCCTACTGGACCGCCTACCTCAAGGCGAACCACCCCGCCGAGTACATGGCCGGACTGCTCACCTCGGTCAAGGACGACAAGGACAAGTCGGCCGTCTACCTCAACGAGTGCCGCCGCATGGGCATCAAGGTGCTCCCGCCGAACGTCAACGAGTCGGTGCACAACTTCGCCGCCCAGGGCGACGACGTGATCCTCTTCGGACTGGAGGCCGTGCGCAACGTCGGCACCAACGTGGTGGAGTCGATCATCAGGAGCCGCAAGGCCAAGGGGAAGTACGCCTCCTTCCCCGACTACCTCGACAAGGTCGAGGCCGTCGCCTGCAACAAGCGCACCACCGAGTCGCTGATCAAGGCGGGCGCCTTCGACACCCTCGGCCACACCCGCAAGGGCCTCACCGCCCACTTCGAGCCGATGATCGACAACGTGGTCGCGGTCAAGCGCAAGGAGGCAGAGGGGCAGTTCGACCTCTTCGGCGGCATGGGCGAGGAGGAGAACGACGAACCCGGCTTCGGACTCGACGTCGTCTTCACCGAGGACGAGTGGGACAAGACATATCTGCTCGCGCAGGAGCGCGAGATGCTCGGCCTGTACGTCTCCGACCACCCGCTGTTCGGTCTGGAGCACGTCCTGTCCGACAAGGCGGACGCGGGCATCGCCCAGCTCACCGGCGGTGAGCACGCGGACGGCGCGGTCGTCACCATCGGCGGCATCATCTCCGGCCTCCAGCGCAAGATGACCAAGCAGGGCAACGCCTGGGCGATCGCCACCGTCGAGGACCTCGCGGGCTCCATCGAGTGCATGTTCTTCCCGGCGACCTACCAGCTCGTCTCGACCCAACTCGTCGAGGACGCCGTGGTGTTCGTCAAGGGCCGCCTCGACAAGCGCGAGGACGTCCCGCGGCTGGTCGCGATGGAACTGACGGTCCCCGACCTGTCCAACGCGGGCACCAACGCGCCGGTGATCCTCACCATCCCGGCCACCCGCGTCACCCCGCCGATGGTCTCCCGGCTCGGCGAGATCCTCACCCACCACCGGGGCGACAGCGAGGTCCGCATCAGGCTCCAGGGCCCGACGAAGACCACCGTGCTGCGTCTGGACCGGCACCGGGTCAAGCCCGACCCGGCGCTCTTCGGCGACCTCAAGGTGCTGCTCGGCCCGTCCTGCCTGGCGGGCTGACCCGCCGCCGTCCACCCGCCGTCAGCACCGAGGGGCGCATCCGGTCATGGATGCGCCCCTCGGTGTGCCCGGGCTGCAACAGCCCGTCGGCCGTACGTCAGTTGTGGCCGAACCTCTTCTGCCGGCCCTTGCGGGCGACGTCCGCGGGCGTCACCTGGGAGAGCCGATGCTCGGCCTGGTCCTGCATCGAGGACTGCTGCGCCTGCTGCTGACCACGTTCGGACTGCGGCTGTTTACGGTCCTGCTTCTTGTTCTTGGCCATGGGGATCTGCCTCCTGCGGGGGATGTAGGGACCAGGGCCGGGACCAGATTCACATACGCTGACCTAAGGTGCATGTCGGATAATTACCGTCTGTGACAGGGGTTCTCGGAGCGCACCGGCCCGAAACGCCACGCCGAAGATCGAGTTCGGGCCGTTAACCTCCGCGCGGTCGGGCAGACTCGAAGGAAGCCCGAAGCAAACCTCCCGGGAAGAGGGTGAGTCGTGTGGACCGCTGCATCGTCCTGGTGGACGCCGGGTATCTGCTGGGGGCCGCCGCGAGTCTCCTCGCCGGGGAACCCTCGCGCTCCCGCATCACCGTCGACCACTCCGCCCTCGTCCAGGGCCTGCGCGAACAGGCCGAGTCCGACACCGAACGGCCCCTGCTGCGCATCTACTGGTTCGACGGCGCCCCCGACCGCGTCCCCCAGCCCGAGCACCGCCGGCTGCGCGTGATGCCCCGGGTCACCGTCCGCCTCGGCGCCCTGACCCGCAGCGACGGCCGCTGGGCCCAGAAGGGCGTGGACGCCGCGATGCACGCCGAACTCACCGAACTCGCCCGCAACCGCGCCTGCTCCGACGTCGTCCTCGTCACCGGCGACGGCGATCTGCTGCCCGGCATGATGGCCGCCAAGGAACACGGCGTCGCCGTCCACCTGTGGGCCGTCCAGGCCGCCGACGGCGACTACAACCAGTCCGAGGACCTCGTCGCCGAGGCCGACGAACGACGCGTCCTGGACCGCACCTGGATCACCAAGGCCGTCCGCGCCAAGGAACTCGGCGGGGTGTGCGCGCCGCCGCCCGTGCCCCGGCCCGAGATCGCCGCGATCCTCTCCGCGCCGCTGCCCGACACCGGCCTCGCCCCCGGCCCCGACCACGGCGCCGAGGAGGGCGACCACGCCGCCGGCGCGCCCCGCCCCGAGCACGGCGCGCCCGAGCGCGCTCCCACCGCCAAGGGCGTACCGACCCCCAAGGACCTGGCCGCCCTGCGCGCCCCCGGCGCCCACTCCGCGCCGCACCCCTCGACCGCCACCCTGCGCTGGTCCTCCGACAAGGGCTGGGTCGACCGGCCCGGCACCGCGGCCGAACCGCCCGAGGTCGCCTCGATGCCCACCCTCGCCCAGCTCACCACCGCCGAGCAGCGCTGGGCCGACCGCGAGGAGGACATCACCACCGTCGGCGGCGACCCCTTCGAGGTCGGACAGGTCTTCGCCCGGCGGTGGATGGGACGCCTGGGCGACCAGAGCCACTTCCAGAAGCTGTCCGGCATGTACCCGCGCATCCCGCACCGCATCGACGGCGAGCTGCTGCGCTACGCCGCCCGCTTCGGTCTGCTCGCCCACAAGGACGACCAGATCGACGAACACGACCGTTACGCCATCCGGGCGGGCTTCTGGCGTGAGATCGACGTCCGTACCGCCGCCGAGCACGCCCCCGCGGGGGACTGAACCGGGCATCCGGGCCGACCCGACCGCGAGCGGACCTCCCCGACCCCTTAGGCTCGTCCCTTGTGAGTACGCGCGCGGCAACGGCAATCCGGCCCAGGGACGAGGTCGTGTGTGCCGTACGCGGGCTGACCAAGACCTACCCGGCCGTCCGCGGCCGCCGCGGCGCCCCCGCCACCCCCGAGGTCCGGGCCACCGACGGCGTGGGGCTCGACATCCGGCGCGGCGAGATCTTCGGACTGCTCGGGCCGAACGGCGCCGGCAAGTCCACCCTCGTCCGCCAGCTCACCGGGCTGATGCGGCCCGACACCGGCAGCGTGGAGATCCTCGGCCACGACATCGTGCGCCACCCCGAACGGGCCGCCCGGATCCTCGCCTACCTGGGCCAGGAGTCCAGCGCCCTGGACGAACTCACCGTGTCCCTCGCCGCCGAGACCACCGCACGGCTGCGCGGCCTCGACGTCCGCGAGGCCCGCCGGGAACGCGACGCCGTCCTCGACGAACTGGGGCTCACCCCGCTCGCCGGACGGCCGCTGCGCAAGCTCTCCGGCGGACAGCGCCGGCTGGCCTGCTTCGCCACCGCGCTCGTCGGGGAACGGCCGCTGCTCGTCCTGGACGAACCGACGACCGGCATGGACCCGGTGGCACGGCGCGCCGTCTGGGGCGCCGTCGACCGGCGGCGGGCCGAACGCGGCACCACAGTCCTGCTCGTCACCCACAACGTCATCGAGGCCGAGACCGTCCTCGACCGGGTCGCCGTCCTCGACAAGGGCCGTGTCATCGCCTGCGACACGCCCGCCGGACTCAAGGAACAGGTGGCCGGCGAGGTCCGGGTGGAACTGGTGTGGCGGGAACGGGCACCGCTGGACGTGCCCGAGGTCGCCGCGCTCCGCGAACGCGCACAGGAGTCGGGGCGCCGCTGGACCCTGCGGCTGGCCCCCGACGAGGCCCGCGCCATCGTCGCCACCGTCACCGGCGGCGCCGCCTTCGCCGCCCTCGACGACTTCACCCTGGCCACCCCCAGCCTGGAGGACGTCTACCTGGCGCTGGGCGGGGCGGCACGCGCGGGACTGGTGCGGACGTGAGCGCGGAGGTCTTCGGGTCCGTATGGGACGGCAGAGAGAGCCGTAGGGAAGAGGAGCAGCGCCACGTGAGTGTCGTACCCGCCGAGGTTCTGCCGGGCAGCGCCCGGGCCGTCGCGCAGCCGCCGGTGCGCGCCGCGGCCGAGCTGGCGCCGCGCGCGCGGCTGTGGCCGTCGCTGGTGGCCGTCTACCGCGCGCAGCTCTCCCGGGCCCGGGTGGCGCGGATCCCGCTGCTGTTCGTGGCCACCTTCCAGTCCGTCGGCATCCTGATCATGATGCGCGGCGTGGTGGACGGCGGCCGCGAGGCCGAGGCGGTCGTCGCCGGGTCCGCCGTGCTCGTCGTCGCCTTCGTCGCGCTGAACCTGCTCGCCCAGTACTTCGGGCAGCTCCGGGCCAGCGGCGGCCTCGACCACTACGCCACCCTGCCCGTGCCGCCCGCCGCCGTGGTGCTCGGCGCGGCCGGCGCCTACGCCTCCTTCACCGTGCCCGGGACCCTGGTCACCGCGGTCTTCGGCTGTGTGCTGTTCGGGCTGCCGCTGACCCATCTGTGGATCCTCGCCGCCGTGATCCCGCTCGCGGGCGCCGCGCTGTCCGGACTCGGGGCGGCCTTCGGGCTGCTCGCGCCCCGGCCGGAGCTGGCCACCGTGCTCGGCCAGCTCGGCATGTCCGCGGCGCTGCTGCTCGGCGTGCTGCCGCCGGACCGGATGCCGGAGGCGGTGCGCTTCACCCGCGACCTGCTGCCGTCGACGTACGGCGTCGAAGCCTTCGCCCGGACCTTCGGGCCGGATCCCGACTGGGCGTTCGTCCTCGGGGACCTCGCCGTCTGCGCGGGCGTCGGGGTCGTCTCGCTGGCCGTCGCCACCTGGGCGTACCGGCGGGCCGCCGTCCGATGACGCGCCGCGCGGCCCGGCCTGGCACGATGTCATGGTGACCGCACCGCTGACTCCGCCCCCGCCGCCGCACGAGCCCTCCTCGCAGGATGCCTGGCCGCCGCCGGGCGGGTACGCGCGCGTGGGGGCCGTGCCCCCCGTCTCCCCGTACGGACAGGACGGGCCCGGGATGAAGACCGAACTGCGCGAAGCCGCCCTGATCACCCTGGCCGTCGCCCTGTCCGGGGCGCTGCTCGGCGTGCTGTGGGAGTGGCTGACGCCGAAGGTGCCGCTCGTCGGTGACGTGGTGAACGGCGGCTGGGTGGTCTACCTCAAGGACACCGAGGGCGAGCAGGCCGTCGGCGTGGACGGCACGTTCACGCTGCTGGCGCTGGGCTTCGGCGCGGTGAGCGCGGCGGCGGTGTTCCTGTGGCGGCGGCGCGGGGGTGTGCCGCTGGTGGTGGCGCTCGCCGTGGGCGGGCTGCTGGGGTCGCTGCTGGCGTGGCGGTTCGGGCTGTGGCTCGGGCCCGGGTCCGACGTGATCGCGCGGGCGCGGGCGGCGGGGGAGGGGGTCACGTTCTCCGCGCCGCTGAAGCTGGGGGCGAAGGGGGCGTTGCTGGCGTGGTCGTTGGCGGCGCTGGTGGTGCATCTGGGGTTGACGGCGTTGTTCGGGCCGCGGGATCCGGATCCGTTCGCGCCGGCGGTGCCTAAGGACGGATATGGGGCGCCGTTGAAGTAGGGGCTGTTTTTCGCCCCCGCCGCCCCTTCCCGTCCCGTCCCTGGGGGCTGTGCCCCCAGACCCCCCTTTTCGGCCCTGGACGGGCCTCGTCCTCAAGCGCCGGACGGGCTGGTGGTGGTGCGGGCGATGGGGGAGAGGGTCGCGTTCGTCAGGTCGGCCAGGGTGTTCGGGGGCAGTTCCACCTCCAGGCCGCGGCGGCCCGCCGAGACGCAGATCGTGGGGTGGTTCGTCGCCGAGGTGTCCAGGACCGTGGGGAGCTTCTTGCGCTGGCCCAGGGGGGAGATGCCGCCGCGGACGTAGCCGGTGGTGCGTTCGGCCAGGGTGGGGTCGGCCATGGCCGCCTTCTTGCCGCCGACCGCCGACGCCAGTGCCTTGAGGTCCAGCGAGCCCGCCACCGGGACCACGGCGACGGTCAGGGTGCCGTCCACGTCCGCGACCAGGGTCTTGAACACCCGGTCGGGGGAGACGCCCATCGCCTCGGCCGCCTCCTCGCCGTAGGACGGATGGCCCGGGTCGTGGTCGTAGGCGTGGACGGTGAACTCCACGCCCGCCGAGGTCAGGGCCACGGTCGCGGGTGTGCCGCCGGGCTGCTGCTGCTTCTTGGACTTCTTCGCCATGCGGTGCCTTCTCGGTCCGGGCTGCTTCAGTTCAGGCTCGTCGGCCCGCGGGTCAGTTCCGCCGCGGGCAGGGAGGGCAGATTGCGCAGGATCGCCGTCTCCGTGCGCAGCAGTGTCAGCTCGTCCCGCAGCCGGGAGGCCGTGTCCGGGGCCTGGAGCAGCCGCTGCTTGGTCGGGGTGTCCAGCATCATCGCGGCGGCCACCAGGTACGACACCACCGACGGGTCGTCCGGGAGGTCGGCGCCGGTCGCCAGCGAGCGTTCCCGGGCGCCCGCCAGACGCTTCTGGTACTGCCGGAAGGCCCGCAGCACCCCCTCCGCGAGAGCGCCCGCCTCGTCGCCCGGCGCCTCCGGGAGTTCCTCCAGCTCGGCCGTCAGGAACGGCCCCGAGGAGTCCACGGACAGCAGCCGGACCCGGGTCGTGCCGGTCGCCAGCACCTCGAAGGTGCCGTCGGCCCGCTCCCGGACGGTCGCCGCGTCGGCCACACAGGCGGTGCCGTGGAACGTCTTGAGCGGATCGTCACCGAAGCCGGCCGCGGGCCCGCGCTCCGGCAGTGCCGTCGGGTCCGGCATCCCCGGCGCGCTCGGCGCCACCTCGTGGCCGTCGCGGATCGCCACGACGGCGAACCGGCGCGGTTCCTCCTCGGGGGTCTTCAGCAGGTCGCGCATCATGGCGCGATAGCGCTCCTCGAAGACGTTCAACGGAAGCACCAACCCCGGGAACAGCACCGAGTTCAGGGGGAAGAGCGGCAGACGGACGATGGTCACGGCGTAGAAGCCTAGTGGTCCTCGGAGTGCGCTCGGTCGCCGTGACCGACCCGCGGACGTGGTGGGGGCTGCGCGGACGGGGTCCAGCGGCCCGAGCGCACCTCCTCGCGCACCGCCAGGAAGTGGCCCAGCGGATCGTCCGACAGCCGGCTCCAGGGGAAGGACGTGGCGTACGGGCCGATCAGCCGCAGTTGGGCGAGGGCGTCCTCGCGGCGGTGCAACCGGACCAGGACGTACACCAGCAGATTGCGGATCTCGGCCGGCCAGGGGTCGACCGCCGGGAAGCGCGCGGAGAGCGCGATCGCCCGGTCGGCCGCCGCGTCCAGCCGGTCGCGGGGCACGTCGGGGCCGCAGCCGTCGGTCAGATAGGCGAAGGCCGCCCGCACCGGCAGGGCCTGGACCAGGGAGCCGGCCGGGGCGTCCTGCGCGGCCCGGTCGGCGAAGTCGAAGCACTCGCGGTGCGAGCCGTGCCAGGACTGGGCCAGATAGCGCTTGGCGGCCACATGGCAGCCGTAGTGGTGCGGGGCGCGCCGCACCGCCGCCTCCCACAGCTCGCCGAAGTACTTGTGCCCGGCGCGGCTGCCGCGGGCGTGGTCCAGGGCGATCCGCCACGGCACCGGGTCACGGACGTCGCTGCCCGCGGCCGCGGTGATCAGCGGGCTCACCTCGCGCAGCAGCTCGGCCCGGGCGGGCGAGCGCCAGGCGTGGTCCACCGCGCGCTGGGCGGTCAGCAGCAGCACGTCCGGGTCGCGGGGCGCGGCGGCCCGCCAGGTCTCCAGCCACTCCGGGCGGGAGCGGGCGAAGGCCGCCAGACGGGTCACGTACCGGTCCCGGTACTCCCACTCGGCCCGCTCCCGGGTGTGGGCCAGCAGCCGGGCGGCGGGCTCGTGGGCGTCCCGCGCGGCCGCGACCAGCACCGGGCCGAGCCGGTCGTCGGGCACGTCGAGCAGCACCTCGTCGTCGGCGGGGAGCCCATCGGCGGCGCGGCGGGGGGCGGCGGCGGTCCGGGCCGTCCGGCTGAGCCGGGGGGCGCGGATGAACGGGGGCAGCAGAGCCATGGTGCCGACCATTGAAAGCCGCAGGTGGGGGTTGCGCCAGAGGGCAACGGCAACCTGCGGAAAGTTGTACGGCCGAAGGTCAAGGACCGGTAAAAGTGAGCGGGCGGACACGGTCGGTCAAACCCGCAGGTGACAGCCCCCTCGTCCGGCCGCCGCGCAGGTCAGTCCCGCCGAAGCGTCCGGGTCGCCCCCGTCGCCACCGTGGTCGCCAGGATCCAGCCGAGCAGGATCAGGGCCGTCGCCAGCCACTGCCAGCCCCCGGTCAGCCGCCACTGGTTGGCCTGGCCCAGGTCGATCACCGGCAGCAGCAGATCGAGCGCGAACAGCGTCGGGTTCCACTGCGGATGCCCCTCGCGGCTGACCGGCGGCGGCGCGGAGTGCGTGAAGGCCACCGAGCCGGCCGCCCACAGCAGCGCCATCCACACCGCCGCCCGGCCCGGCCGGTACCCGTAGGCCACCGTCCAGTCCTGCGCGTACCCCCAGAACTTCGCGGCCGGCGGCAGCGTCTCGCGGCGCCGGCGCTGCTTGGCGAGCAGCACCTCGCGGGCGTCCTCGTCCTCCCCGCCGTTGCGCAGCACGGTCGCCAGCCGCTCGTACGGCTCCGGGGCGTACTCGGCGGTCGACGCGGCGACCCAGCTCAGCCGCTCGGCCAGCGGGAACGGGCCCTGCGGCACCAGGTTCTCGTACGCGAAGCCGCCCATGTGCAGATTGCCCGGGCCCGGCCAGGCGCTCGCCCGGTCCACCAGGGTGACCACCCGGGCGCCGGACAGCACCACCTTGCCGCGCGGCGGCCGCTCCCCGAGGAAGCGCAGCTCGGGCGTCTGCACCCGGCGCAGCGACAGCTCCTGCTCGTCGGTGAGGACGAACCGGGCCCGCTCCAGGTCGACGGCGTCCCCGAACCGCCCGTCGTCCAGGCGCAGCCCGCCCCGGCACTCGAAGCGCTGGATGCGCGTCCCGCGCGCGGGCGTCGCCCCGCTCAGCGCCTGCCCGCCGACCCCGGCCGGGGTCAGATACAGCGAGCGCTCCACCGTCATCTGGGGCGCGTTCAGCGCCAGCCGGGTGTACGGGTTGGCCAGCCGCGCGCCGCGCAGGCTCAGCGACACGCCGATCTTGGCGCTGCGCAGGCTCAGTTCGCCGTGCGACTCCAGCATCTCGGCCTGGAGGTCCTGGCCGACCGTCATCCCGTCGGCGGCGATCGAGCGGCCGGTCCGGTCGCGGTACACGATCGCCTGGTTGAGCAGCAGGTCCGTGCCGATGTGCGCGTCGGTGAGCCGCACGCCGTTGTGGAAGCGGCAGCGCGGCAGATGCAGATCGCCCTCGGTGTGCACCCGGGCCGCCTCCAGGCGCGGCACCGAGCAGTCGACCATCCGCACGGTCGTGAACCGCGCCTCCGGCAGCAGCACGTCCCGGTCGAACCGGCAGCGCTTCATCTCCACGTACGGCACCACGGTGCCGCCCGCCAGGTCCAGGCTGTCGCTGATCCGCACGCCGGCCAGCTTCAGCGAGGCCACCCGGCCGTCCAGCGCGGGCGGCCCGTCCAGCAGCAGCCAGGCCACGATCCGCGCCCGCACCGTGCGCTCGGGCCCCCACGGATGCCCGCCGTGCGGATCGTCGACGACCGAGTCGCCGTCGCTCAGGTCGTAGACGCTGCCGTTGCGGAACGCCTGCCACATCCCGGCCTCGGCCGCGGTCAGGTCGTCCGGCAGATCGCCGGCGCGGACGCCGTCCGCCCCGTCGGTCCCACCCGTCATCCCCCGTCACCCCCTCGGTCACCGTCGGTCACTCGGGTCGCGCACAGCCGTTGTGCCCGCTGGGTGACGTCCCGAACGCAGGACGTGAAGGCGGTCTTCCGGGTTCCGGCCACGTTCTGTATCAGCCATTGATACGCGCGGACGGTGCCCGATCCCGGTCTGAGAGAATTGACCGCGTGATCTCCCGAATCGATCTGCGCGGCGACGCCCTCCCCGAGGGACCCGCCCTGCGCGACCTGCTGCCCCGTGCCGACTTCGACGTCGCGGCCGCCCTGGAGAAGGTGCGTCCGATCTGCGAGGCCGTGCATCATCGGGGCGACGCGGCGCTGATCGACTTCGCGGAGAAGTTCGACGGCGTGAAGCTGGAGCAGGTCCGGGTGCCCGCCGAGGCCCTCGCCCGCGCCCTGGAGGAGCTGGACCCGGCCGTGCGCGCGGCCCTGGAGGAGTCGATCCGCCGCGCCCGCCTCGTGCACCGCGCCCAGCGCCGTACGACCCACACGACGCAGGTCGTGCCCGGCGGCAGCGTGACCGAGAAGTGGGTTCCCGTCGACCGGGTCGGGCTGTACGCGCCCGGCGGCCGCTCGGTCTACCCGTCCTCCGTGGTGATGAACGTGGTGCCCGCCCAAGAGGCCGGCGTCCCGTCCGTCGCGCTGGCCTCCCCGGCCCAGGCCGAGTTCGACGGCCTGCCGCACCCCACCATCCTCGCGGCCTGCGCCCTGCTGGGCGTCGACGAGGTGTACGCGGCCGGCGGCGCCACCGCCGTCGCGATGTTCGCCCACGGCACCGAGTCCTGCCCGCCCGCCACCATGGTCACCGGCCCCGGCAACATCTGGGTCGCCGCCGCCAAGCGCTACTACACCGGCCGGATCGGCATCGACGCCGAGGCGGGCCCGACCGAGATCGCGATCCTGGCCGACGCGGGCGCCGACCCGGTGCACGTCGCCGCCGACCTGATCAGCCAGGCCGAGCACGACCCGCTCGCCGCGGCCGTCCTCGTCACCGACTCCGTCGAGCTGGCGGACGCGGTCGAGAAGGAGCTGGAACCGCAGATCGCGGCCACCCGGCACATCGACGACCGGATCGTCCCGGCGCTGAGCGGCCGGCAGTCCGCGATCGTCCTGGTCGACGGCGTCGAGGAGGGCCTGCGGGTGGTCGACGCGTACGGCGCCGAGCACCTGGAGATCCAGACGGCCGACGCCGCCGCGGTCGCCGACCGGGTGCGCAACGCGGGCGCGGTCTTCGTCGGCCCCTGGGCGCCCGTCTCCCTCGGCGACTACGCGGCCGGCTCCAACCATGTGCTGCCCACCGGCGGCTGCGCCTGCCACTCCTCCGGCCTGTCCGTCCAGTCCTTCCTGCGCGGCATCCACATCGTGGACTACACGCGGGACGCGCTGGCCGACGTCGCGCACCACGTGGTGACCCTGGCCGAGGCGGAGGACCTGCCCGCGCACGGCGCGGCGATCAAGGCTCGATTCAGTTGGAAGGTTCCCGAGGGCAAGTGACCGGCATCGACGATCTCCCCGTACGGGACGAGCTGCGCGGCAAGTCCCCCTACGGCGCACCCCAGTTGGACGTCCCCGTCCGGCTGAACACCAACGAGAACCCCTACCCGCTGCCCGAGGCGCTGGTCGACCGGATCGCGGAGCGGGTCCGCGAGGCCGCCCGGGACCTCAACCGGTACCCGGACCGTGACGCCGTCGAACTGCGCACGCAGCTCGCCCGGTATCTCACGGACACCTCCGGGCACGCGGTCGGCCTCGGTAACGTCTGGGCCGCCAACGGCTCCAACGAGGTCCTCCAGCAGCTCCTCCAGACCTTCGGCGGCCCCGGCCGCACGGCGATCGGCTTCGAACCGTCGTACTCGATGCACGCGCTCATCGCGCGCGGCACCGGCACCGGCTGGATCTCCGGGCCGCGCAACGACGACTTCACCATCGACCTCGCGGCCGCCGAGAAGGCGATCGCCGAGCACCGCCCCGACGTCGTCTTCGTCACCACCCCCAACAACCCCACCGGCACCGCCGTCCCGGCCGAGACGGTCCTCGCGCTGTACGAGGCCGCGCAGACGGCGAAGCCGTCGATGGTCGTGGTGGACGAGGCGTACATCGAGTTCAGCCACGGCGACTCGCTGCTGCCGCTGCTCGAAGGCCGGCCGCATCTCGTCGTCTCCCGGACGATGTCGAAGGCGTTCGGCGCGGCCGGGCTGCGCCTCGGCTACCTCGCCGCGCACCCGGCCGTCGTGGACGCCGTCCAGCTCGTCCGGCTGCCGTACCACCTCTCGGCCGTCACCCAGGCGACCGCGCTGGCCGCCCTGGAGCACACCGGCACCCTGCTGAAGTACGTCGAACAGCTCAAGTCGGAGCGCGACCGGCTGGTGGCCGAACTGCTGGCGGCCGGCTACGAGGTCACCGCCTCGGACGCCAACTTCGTCCAGTTCGGCCGCTTCGCCGACGCCCACGACGTGTGGCGGCGGATCCTCGACCGCGGCGTCCTGGTCCGGGACAACGGCGTGCCCGGCTGGCTGCGGGTCACCGCCGGAACCCCCGAAGAGAACGACGCGTTCCTCGACGCGGTGAGGGACTTGAAGAAGGAGCTTGACGCATGAGCCGCACAGGACGCGTGCAGCGCACCACCAAGGAGACCTCGGTCCTCGTCGAGATCGACCTCGACGGCACCGGCAAGACCGACATCGCCACCGGCGTCGGCTTCTACGACCACATGCTCGACCAGCTCGGCCGGCACGGTCTGTTCGACCTGAGCGTGAAGACCGACGGCGATCTGCACATCGACTCGCACCACACCATCGAGGACACCGCCCTCGCCCTCGGCGCCGCCTTCAAGCAGGCGCTCGGCGACAAGGTCGGCATCTACCGCTTCGGCAACTGCACGGTCCCGCTGGACGAGTCCCTCGCCCAGGTCACCGTCGACCTCTCCGGCCGCCCCTACCTCGTGCACACCGAGCCCGAGAAGATGGCGCCGATGATCGGCGAGTACGACACCACGATGACCCGGCACATCCTGGAGTCCTTCGTGGCCCAGGCCCAGATCGCGCTGCACGTGCACGTGCCCTACGGGCGCAACGCGCACCACATCGTGGAGTGCCAGTTCAAGGCGCTGGCCCGGGCCCTGCGCTACGCCAGCGAGCGCGACCCGCGCGCGGCCGGCATCCTCCCCTCCACGAAGGGCGCGCTGTGAACGGGCTGTCCACCCTGCTGATCGTCGTCGGGCTCTTCCTGGCCGGCGGCATCTACTCCTTCGTCAAGCAGGACATGCCCAGGAGCCTGGTCGTGCTGCTGTCGATCGGCTCCGGGATGTGTCTCGTCGCCGGTGTGATGCGGCTGGGGGTGTGGAGTTGAGCGCGGCCACCGGCACACCGAAGAAGGTCGTCGTCTTCGACTACGGCTTCGGCAACGTCCGCTCCGCCGAACGCGCCCTGGCCCGCACCGGCGCCGACGTCGAGATCACCCGTGACTTCGACGCGGCCATGAACGCCGACGGGCTGCTGGTCCCCGGCGTCGGCGCCTTCGCCGCCTGTATGCGCGGGCTGCGCGAGGCGCGCGGCGACTGGATCATCGACCGCCGGCTGTCCGGCGGCCGCCCGGTCCTGGGCATCTGCGTCGGCATGCAGATCCTGTTCGCCCGGGGCATCGAGCACGGCGTGGAGACCGAGGGCCTCGACGAATGGCCCGGCACGGTCGGACCGCTCAAGGCCGAGATCGTCCCCCACATGGGCTGGAACACCGTCGACGCCCCGGCCGGCTCCGAACTCTTCGCCGGCCTCGACGCCGACGCGCGCTACTACTTCGTGCACTCCTACGCCGTCCACGACTGGTCCCTCGAAGTGCACAACCCGTCGATCCGCGCTCCCAAGGTGACCTGGTCGACGCACGGCGAGCCCTTCGTGGCCGCCGTGGAGAACGGCGCCCTGTGGGCCACCCAGTTCCACCCCGAGAAGTCCGGCGACGCCGGAGCCCAGCTCCTCACCAACTGGATCGGAACCCTGTGAGCAAGCTCGAACTCCTCCCCGCCGTCGACGTCCGGGACGGCCAGGCCGTTCGTCTCGTGCACGGCGAGTCCGGCACGGAGACCTCGTACGGCTCCCCGCTGGAGGCGGCGCTGGCCTGGCAGTCGGCGGGCGCCGAGTGGCTGCACCTGGTCGACCTGGACGCCGCGTTCGGCACCGGCGACAACCGCTCGCTGGTCGCCGAGGTCACCCGGGCCATGGACATCCAGGTCGAGCTGTCCGGCGGCATCCGCGACGACGCCACCCTCGCCGCCGCCCTCGCCACCGGCTGCACCCGGGTCAACCTCGGCACGGCCGCCCTGGAGACCCCCGAGTGGGTCGCCAAGGTCATCGCCGAGCACGGCGACAAGATCGCCGTCGGACTGGACGTCCGGGGCACCACCCTGCGCGGCCGCGGCTGGACCCGGGACGGCGGCGACCTCTACGAGACGCTGGCCCGCCTGGACCAGGAGGGCTGCGCGCGGTACGTCGTCACCGACATCGCCAAGGACGGCACCCTCCAGGGCCCCAACCTGGACCTCCTGAAGAACGTGTGCGCCGCCACCGACCGCCCCGTCGTGGCCTCCGGCGGCGTGTCGTCCCTGGACGACCTGCGCGCCCTCGCAGGTCTGGTCCCCCTCGGGGTCGAGGGCGCCATCGTCGGCAAGGCGCTGTACGCCGAGGCGTTCACCCTGGAAGAGGCGCTGCGGGCGGTGGCGGCGTGAGCGACGTACGCCGGGTGACCACCGGCGCGCCCTGGGAGGAGCAGTTCGGCTACTCCCGCGCGGTGGAACTGCCGAACGGCCTGGTGCTGGTCGCCGGCTGCACCTCCGTGGTGGCCGGCGAGATCGCCGGGGGAGGCCCCTACGAGCAGACGGTCAACGCCTTCAACGTCGCGTTCTCGGCGCTGGAGCAGCTCGGCCTCGGCCGCGACGACGTCGTACGCACCCGGATGTACGTCACCCACGCGCGGGACGTGGACGAGGTCGGACGCGCCCACAAGGAGCTGTTCGACACCGTCCGGCCCGCCGCCACCATGATCATCGTCTCCGGTCTCGTCGACCCCAGCCTGGTCGTCGAGGTCGAGGTCGAGGCCTACCGAGGAGGGTCCTCGTCATGACCCTGGCCGTACGAGTCATCCCCTGCCTGGACGTGGACGCCGGCCGGGTCGTCAAGGGCGTCAACTTCCAGAACCTGAGGGACGCCGGCGACCCCGTCGAGATGGCCAAGGTCTACGACGCCGAGGGCGCCGACGAACTGACCTTCCTGGACATCACCGCGTCCTCCGGCAACCGCGAGACCACCTACGACGTGGTGCGCCGCACTGCCGAGCAGGTGTTCATCCCGCTGACCGTCGGCGGCGGCGTGCGCACCCCGGCCGACGTGGACAAGCTGCTGCGGGCGGGCGCCGACAAGGTGGGCGTCAACACCGCCGCGATCGCCCGGCCCGAGCTGATCCAGGAGATCGCCGAACGCTTCGGCAGCCAGGTCCTGGTGCTCTCGGTGGACGCCCGGCGCACCCCGTCCGGCGGCTTCGAGGTCACCACCCACGGCGGCCGCAAGGGCACCGGCATCGACGCCGTCGAATGGGCGCACCGGGCCGCCGAGCTGGGCGCCGGCGAGATACTGCTGAACTCGATGGACGCCGACGGCACCAAGGACGGCTACGACCTGGAGATGATCGCCGCCGTGCGCAAGCACGTCACGATCCCGGTGATCGCCTCCGGCGGCGCCGGCAAGCTCGCCGACTTCGCCCCGGCGGTCGGCGCCGGCGCCGACGCGGTCCTGGCCGCCTCCGTCTTCCACTTCGGCGACCTGCGCATCGGCCAGGTCAAGCAGGCCCTGGGAGAGGCCGGACACCCGGTGCGCTGAACCGGACCCGGCCAGGCGCTCGGATCCCTCAGATCCCGAGCTGCCGGCCGTCGTGGAGCTTCTCCACGGCCTCCTTGTCGCCGTCCAGTTCCACCTGGGCGGCGCTCTGCCGGCCGTAGAGGAACAGCAGCAGCTCCGACGCCTCGCCGGTCACCGTCACCACCGGGGTGCCCCGGTTGGCGACCACCGTGCGGCCGTCCGCGCGGCGCAGCACCAGACCGGTCGGGGCGGAGCGGCCCATCAGCCGCGCGCTGCGCTCCAGCCGGCTCCACAGGGCGTCCTGGAAGACCGGGTCCAGCTCGCGCGGCGACCAGTCGCGCTGGGCGCGCCGGACGTCCTCGGTGTGCACATAGAACTCGATGGTGTTCGACATCTCCTCGACCTGCTTGAGGGCGAACGGCGAGAACCGCGGCGGGCCGGTCCTGATGAGCTGGATCAGCTCCTCGTACGGCTTGGCGGCGAACTCCTCCATCACCCGGTCGAGCCGGGTCGCGAGCTGTTTGATCAGGATGCCCCCGGCCGCGTCCGGACGGCGCTCGCGCACCACCACGTGCGCGGCCAGGTCCCGGGTCAGCCAGCCCTCGCACAGGGTCGGCGCCTCGGGACCGGCGGTCTCCAAGAGGTCGGCGAGCAGAAGCCGTTCACGCTTGGCGAAAGTCGACATGGAGTCAGCCTACGACCGCGTAACGACTCCGCCCACCCGGCCCGCGGCCCCTTCCACCCTGTGGACAACGGGCCGTCACCGTCCGTGGCGCGCGGCACAATGGCACCCATGACCAGCACGCCCCCGCCCAGCAGCCTGGACCCCGCCATCGCCGCGCGCCTCAAGCGCAGCGCCGACGGGCTCGTCCCCGCCATCGCCCAGCAGTACGACACCGGAGAGGTGCTCATGCTGGGCTGGATGGACGACGAGGCGCTGCACCGCACCCTGACCACCGGCCGCTGCACCTACTGGTCGCGCAGCCGCCAGGAGTACTGGGTCAAGGGCGACACCTCGGGCCACTTCCAGTGGGTCAGGTCCGTCGCCCTCGACTGCGACGCCGACACCGTGCTGGTCAAGGTCGACCAGGTCGGCGCCGCCTGCCACACCGGCGCCCGCACCTGCTTCGACGCCGATGTCCTGATCGGGAACGCCGATTCCGGCGTGTCCGCCACGGATCAGTAAGGTCGCCGCCATGGACCTCGACACGTTCCGCAAGCTGGCCGGCGACCGCCGGGTCATCCCGGTCACCCGCAAGCTGCTCGCCGACGGCGACACCCCGGTCGCGCTCTACCGCAAGCTCGCCGCCGAACGGCCCGGCACCTTCCTCCTGGAGTCCGCGGAGAACGGCCGTTCGTGGTCCCGGTACTCCTTCGTCGGCGTCCGCTCCGCCGCCACCCTCACCGCCCGCGACGGCCGGGCGCACTGGCTGGGCACCCCGCCCGTCGGCGTCCCCGTCGACGGCGACCCGCTGGCCGCCCTGCGCGCCACCATCGAGGCCCTGCACACCCCCCACCAGGAGGACCTGCCGCCCTTCACCGGCGGCATGGTCGGCTACCTCGGCTACGACATCGTCCGCCGCCTGGAGAAGATCGGCCCCGGCGACCACGACGACCTGCGGCTGCCCGAGCTGACCATGCTCCTGACCAGCGACCTCGCCGTCATGGACCACTGGGAGGGCTCAGTCCTGCTGATCGCCAACGCGATCAACCACAACGACCTCGACACCGGCGTCGACGAGGCGTACGCGGACGCCGTGGCCCGGCTGGACGCCATGGAGGCCGACCTCTCCCGCCCGGTGGCCCAGCCGCCCGCCGTCCTGCCGCCCTCCGAACTGCCCGAGTACACCGCCCGCTGGGGCGGCCCCGACTACCAGCGGGCCGTCGAGGACATCAAGGAGCGCATCCGCGCGGGCGAGGCGTTCCAGGTGGTCCCCTCGCAGCGCTTCGAGACGTCCTGCACGGCGAGCGCGCTGGACGTCTACCGGGTGCTGCGGGCCACCAACCCCTCGCCGTACATGTACCTGTTCCGCTTCGACGGCTTCGACGTCGTGGGCTCCTCCCCGGAGGCCCTGGTCAAGGTCGAGGACGGCCGGGCCATGGTCCACCCCATCGCCGGCACCCGGCACCGCGGCGCCACCCCGCAGGAGGACCAGGCCCTCGCGGAGGAACTCCTCGCCGACCCCAAGGAGCGCGCCGAGCACCTGATGCTCGTCGACCTCGGCCGCAACGACCTCGGGCGGGTCTGCGAACCGGGCTCCGTCGAGGTCGTCGACTTCATGTCCGTCGAGCGGTACTCGCACGTCATGCACATCGTCTCCACCGTCACCGGCAAGGTCGCCCCCGGCCGCACCGCCTTCGACGTCCTCACCGCCTGCTTCCCGGCCGGCACCCTCTCCGGCGCCCCCAAGCCGCGCGCCATGCAGATCATCGACGCACTCGAACCCGCCCGCCGCGGCCTGTACGGCGGCTGCGTCGGCTACCTCGACTTCGCCGGCGACTCCGACACCGCCATCGCCATCCGGACGGCCCTGCTGCGCGACGGCACCGCCTACGTCCAGGCCGGCGCGGGCGTCGTCGCCGACTCCGACCCGGCCGCCGAGGACCAGGAGTGCCGCAACAAGGCCGCCGCCGTGCTGCGCGCCGTCCACACGGCGAACCGGCTCGGCACGCGCGGTGCCGGGCCCGGCACCGCGCCCGGCACCCCGGGCGGCACTCCCGGCGGTGGAAAATAGGGCGCGTCTCACGTCGGCCCCGGGTGACGGTTCGCCCGGGGTTCAGGCGATAGTGGTCTACGTGACTGCTGCCGTACCTCCCCCCCGATCCGAAACCGCCCCCACGCGGTCCGGCCGCCGCAGCCTCGCCCTCGCGCTGCTGAGCGGTGCGCTGGGCGCGGCCATGGCCCTGCTGTCCACCCGGCAGCCCTGGTCACGGGGCTGGGCCTCGGTGCCCGGCGGCGCCTTCCGGCTGACCGCCGACGGCAGTGACGTCACCGGCGTGCCCGCCGCGCTCGCGATAGTGGGCCTCGCCGCGCTCGTCGCCGTCTTCGCCGTGCGCCGCACCGGCCGCCTCGCCGTCTCCGTGCTGCTGACGCTCTCCGGCGCCGGCATCGTCACCGCCGCCCTGCTCGGCGCCGGCGACAACTCCGCGCTCGAGGATCAGGCCGCCAAGGTGTCCGGCGACACCTCGGCCACCGTCGCCTCCTTCGGCTACACCGCCTGGCCCTTCGCCGCGGTCGCCGGCGGCGCCCTGATCCTGCTGGCCGGCCTGCTCGCCCTGCGCTACGGCAACCGCTGGCCCGGCATGTCGGGACGCTACGAGCGCGACGGCACCCCCCGCCCGCGCCGCGCCGCCCGGCCCGCCGACCCCGAGCGGCCCGAGGAGATGTGGAAGGCCCTGGACCGCGGCGAGGACCCCACCGGAGCCGACCCGGCGTGAGCACCGGGTCGCGCCCGGTGCGCACCCCGGCTCCCGATGTGGTGAATCAGACGCCACCGCGGGCCACCCCCGCGTCCGGTACGTCCGCGCGTACGGGACAATGGACGACGAACGTCCGGCCAGGACACGTACGGGACGCGCCCACCGGGCCGGCCCCTACACCCCCCGACAGCAATGAGGAGCAAGCAATGGCGGGCAGCAGCCACGGACACACCCCGGCCGCCTGGACCGGTGTCATCATCGCCTTCATCGGTTTCTGCGTCTCGGGCGCGTTCATGGTGATGGCCCAGCCGGTGGGCTTCTGGGCCGGCATGGTCATCGTGGCCCTCGGCGGTGTGGTCGGCGGCGCCATGCGCATGGCCGGCCTCGGCCAGCCGCGCGAGACCCACCGCCCCGCCAAGGTCGTCACCGCGACCCGCGAGCCGGCCGGCGCCGAGAGCTGAGCGGACTCTTCCTGCGTGAGGGGCGGCCGGTGTCACACCGGCCGCCCCTCACGCGCGCGTGGCCGCACCGCGAGGCACAATGCGAGGCGTGAACGCCGACAGCCAGCGGGTGACGTCAACGGTCGCGGGACGGCTCGCCGTACCCGCCGGGATCCTCGCGGCCGTCGCCGGGGCCTTCGCCTACGTCGGCGCCGTCGACCCCAACGAACCCGGCCACTACCCGGTCTGCCCGCTGCTGCGGCTCACCGGTCTGTACTGCCCCGGCTGCGGCGGACTGCGCAGCGCCCACGCCGTCGCGCACGGTGACCTCGGCGCCGCCCTGCACGCCAACGCGTTCGCCGTCGTCGGCTATCTGGGGTTCGCCGTGCTGTGGACCGTCTGGGTGGTCCGCGCGGCCCGCGGACGCCCGGTCCGGCTCGACCTCAGCCCCGTCCGGCTGTGGACGCTCGGCGCGTTGCTGCTGGTCTTCACGGTGGTCCGCAACCTGCCGTTCGGCGGCTGGCTCCATCCCTGACCGGGCCGGAGAACGTCCAGGTGGTGGGACCGGCGTCAACCGGATGCGAGGGCTTCGCCTTCTGGCGGATACCATCGCAGTGACCATCTGTTCCATTCGTTCCCTGGTCGCTGGATCGCTCAGCCGACCGTCAACCCTCGGAAGGGGGCCGCTCGCGTGAGTGTGCTCGACGAGATCATCGACGGAGTCCGTGCCGACCTCGCGGAGCGGCAGGCGCGCGTCAGCCTCGACGAGCTGAAGGAGCGCGCGGCGAAGGCCCCCGCGGCCAAGGACGGCGCGGCCGCCCTGCGCGGCGACGGCGTCAAGGTGATCTGCGAGGTCAAGCGGTCCAGCCCCTCCAAGGGCGCCCTGGCCGCCATCGCCGACCCGGCCGGACTGGCCGCCGACTACGAGGCGGGCGGCGCCGCCGTCATCTCCGTCCTCACCGAACAGCGCCGCTTCGGCGGCTCCCTCGCCGACCTGGAGGCGGTCCGCGCGCGGGTGGACATCCCCGTGCTGCGCAAGGACTTCATCGTCACCTCGTACCAGCTCTGGGAGGCCCGCGCGTACGGCGCCGACCTCGCGCTGCTGATCGTCGCCGCCCTGGACCAGCCGGCCCTGGAGTCCCTCATCGAGCGGGCCGTCTCCATCGGTCTCACCCCGCTGGTCGAGGTGCACGACGAGGAGGAGGTCGAGCGCGCGGTGGACGCGGGCGCCAAGGTCATCGGGGTCAACGCCCGCAACCTCAAGACCCTCAAGGTCGACCGCTCCACCTTCGAGCGGGTCGCCCCCGAGATCCCCGCCCACCTCGTCAAGATCGCCGAGTCCGGCATCCGCGGCCCGCACGACCTGATCGCGTACGCCAACGCCGGCGCCGACGCCGTGCTGGTCGGCGAGTCCCTGGTCACCGGCAAGGACCCCAGGTCCGCGGTCTCCGACCTGGTGGCGGCGGGCGAGCACCCGGCCCTCCGGCACGGCCGCGGCTGATCCTTCGCTAGGCTTGCCCCGATGACTCCCACCATGACGACCGTGGACCGGTACGCCCGCCTCGCGCGCGGCTGCCGCCCCAGGGGCTGCCGAGCCCCGGCGAGGCGCGTCCACGGCCGCAGGGTGCGGTACGTCATCGGAGACGAACCTGGGCAGGTCAACGGCATGCGATGGCCTACTCAGGGGCGCGGGGAACTGCGCGACCAGCCACACACGGCCTGAGGTCGTACGACAACCCCCGCCCCCACGGCGAATCGTGTTTTTCCACCAACACTCACCGTGAGGTTTCCGCATGCCCAGCGAGTTCTTCATCCCCGACCCGGAGGGTCAGGTCCCCACCGCCGAAGGCTACTTCGGCGCCTACGGCGGCAAGTTCATCCCGGAGGCCCTCGTCGCCGCCGTGGACGAGGTCGCCGTCGAGTACGACAAGGCCAAGCACGACCCCGAGTTCGCCCGCGAACTGGACGACCTGCTGGTCCACTACACCGGCCGCCCCAGCTCCCTCACCGAGGTCCCCCGCTTCGCCGCGGAAGCCGGCGGCGCACGGATCTTCCTCAAGCGCGAGGACCTCAACCACACCGGCTCCCACAAGATCAACAACGTGCTGGGCCAGGCGCTGCTCACCAAGCGCATGGGCAAGACCCGGGTGATCGCCGAGACCGGCGCCGGACAGCACGGCGTCGCCACGGCCACCGCCTGCGCGCTCTTCGGCCTCGACTGCACCATCTACATGGGCGAGATCGACACGCAGCGCCAGGCCCTCAACGTGGCCCGGATGCGCATGCTGGGCGCCGAGGTCGTGGCCGTGAAGTCCGGCAGCCGCACCCTGAAGGACGCCATCAACGAGGCGTTCCGCGACTGGGTCGCCAACGTCGACCACACCCACTACCTGTTCGGCACGGTCGCCGGTCCCCACCCCTTCCCGGCGATGGTCCGCGACTTCCACCGGGTCATCGGCGTCGAGGCCCGCCGCCAGATCCTGGAGAGCGCCGGACGGCTGCCCGACGCGGCGATCGCCTGTGTCGGCGGCGGCTCCAACGCCATCGGCCTCTTCCACGCCTTCATCCCCGACACCGGGGTGCGCCTGATCGGCTGCGAGCCGGCCGGACACGGCGTGGAGACCGGCGAGCACGCGGCGACCCTGACCGCGGGCGAGCCCGGCATCCTGCACGGCTCCCGCTCCTACGTCCTCCAGGACGACGAGGGCCAGATCACCGAGCCGTACTCCATCTCGGCCGGTCTGGACTACCCGGGCATCGGCCCCGAGCACTCCTACCTCAAGGACTCCGGCCGCGGCGAGTACCGCGCGGTCACCGACGACGCGGCCATGCAGGCGCTGCGTCTGCTCTCGCGCACCGAGGGCATCATCCCGGCCATCGAGTCCGCGCACGCCCTGGCCGGCGCCCTGGAGGTCGGCCGGGAACTGGGACCGGACGGGCTGATCGTGGTCAATCTGTCCGGCCGCGGCGACAAGGACATGGACACCGCCGCCCGTTACTTCGGGCTGTACGACACCGACGCCGAGGTCGCCGCCGACGCGGCCGCCACCGCCGAGATCGAGGGGGACGCCAAGTGAGCGGCAACATCCGGCTGTTGAGCGACACCCTCGCCGCGGCGAAGGCCGAGGACCGGGCCGCGCTGATCGCCTATCTGCCGGCCGGGTTCCCGACCGTGGACGGCGGCATCGAGGCGATCAAGGCCGTCTTCGACGGCGGCGCCGACGTCGTCGAGGTGGGGCTGCCGCACAGCGACCCCGTCCTGGACGGCCCCGTCATCCAGACCGCCGACGACATCGCCCTGCGCGGCGGGGTGCGGATCGCCGACGTGCTGCGGACGGTGCGCGAGGCGCACACGGCCACCGGGAAGCCGGTGCTCGTGATGACGTACTGGAACCCGATCGACCGCTACGGCGTCGAGCGGTTCACCGCCGAACTCGCCGAGGCGGGCGGCGCGGGCTGCATCCTGCCCGACCTGCCGGTGCAGGAGTCGGCGCTGTGGCGCGAGCACGCCGAGAAGCACGGTCTGGCGACGGTGTTCGTGGTGGCGCCGAGCAGCAAGGACGAGCGGCTCGGCACGATCACCGCGGCGGGCAGCGGCTTCGTCTACGCCGCCTCGCTGATGGGCGTCACCGGCACCCGTGAGTCGGTCGGCGCGCAGGCCCAGGACCTGGTCGAGCGCACCCGGGCCACCGGCAGCGAGCTGCCCGTCTGCGTCGGCCTCGGCGTCTCCGACGCCCGGCAGGCCGCCGAGGTCGCCGGCTTCGCCGACGGGGTGATCGTCGGCTCGGCCTTCGTCAAGCGGATGCTGGACGCGCCGGACCACGCGGCCGGGATCGCGGCGGTCCGCGACCTCGCGGCCGATCTGGCGAAGGGCGTGCGCCGCCGGGTGTGAGCCGGGCGGTGTGAAGGACACGGTCACCCGTACGGGTGGACCTGGGACCGGGGAGGCGCAATGCGCCTCCCCGGTTCGTTCTGGGGGTGTGAGCGAGAAGAATCGTGACGGAAAGCGCAACGCCCGGGAGCGGCTGGCGGCGGAGCGCGAGAAGCAGAAGGCCGCGGAGCGGCGGCGGCGCACCCTGATCGTCGCCGCGAGCGTCGTCTGCGTACTGGGCCTGGCCGCCGTGATCGGCATCGTCGCCGCCAACGCCGGGAAGGACGACGACAGCGCCGACGCCGGCCCGGTCGTCGCCCCCTCGGGGGCCCAGGGCAAGGACGCCCTGGCGATCCCCGTCGGCAAGGACGACGCCAGGTCCACGCTCACCGTGTGGGAGGACTTCCGCTGCCCGGCCTGCAAGGCGTTCGAGGCGGCGTACCGGCCGACGATCCATGAGCTGACCGAGTCCGGACAGCTCAGAGTCGAGTACCACCTGGTGACCCTGATCGACGGCAACATGGGCGGCAGCGGCTCGCGCAACGCGGCCAACGCCGCGGCCTGCGCGCAGAACGCCGGGAAGTTCCCCGCCTACCACGACGTGCTCTTCGAGAACCAGCCCGAGGAAACCGACGACGCCTTCGCGGAGAACGACAAGCTGATCGAGCTGGCCGGCAAGGTCGACGGGCTTGATACCCCCGAGTTCCGTACATGTGTCGAGAAGGGCACGCACAACAGTTGGGTCGCGAAGTCCAACCAGGCGTTCCAGGACGGCCGCTTCGGCGGCACCCCCACCGTCCTGTTCAACGGCAAGAACATCTACCAGGACCAGTCGATGACCCCGGCGAAGCTGAAGCAGATGGTGGAGGAGGCCAACCAGGGGTGAGCGCGGGCGGGCGGAGGGTGAGAGGGTTTCTCACCCGCCCGTTATGGAGCCGTAGCCGGGCTGCCCGCCGTGCGCCCGGTCCGGCACGGTAGCGTCGACCCTGCCATGGAACTTGCCTACATTCCCAGCCCGTCGCGCGGGGTGCTGTACCTCGGCCCCGTCCCGCTGCGCGGCTACGCGTTCTGCATCATCATCGGCGTCTTCGTCGCGGTCTGGCTCGGCAACAAGCGCTGGGTCGCCCGGGGCGGGCGCGCCGGGACGGTCGCCGACATCGCCGTCTGGGCGGTGCCCTTCGGCCTCGTCGGCGGCCGCCTCTACCACGTGATCACGGACTACGAGCTGTACTTCAGCGAGGGCCGTGACTGGGTGGACGCCTTCAAGGTCTGGGAGGGCGGCCTCGGCATCTGGGGCGCCATCGCGCTCGGTGCGGTGGGCGCCTGGATCGGCTGCCGCCGCCGGGGCATCGCCCTGCCCGCGTACGCCGACGCCATCGCGCCCGGTATCGCGCTCGCCCAGGCGATCGGCCGCTGGGGCAACTGGTTCAACCAGGAGCTGTACGGCAAGGCGACGGACCTGCCGTGGGCCCTGCACATCACGTCCTCGACCGACGGCCGGATGCCCGGGTACTACCACCCGACGTTCCTGTACGAGTCGCTGTGGTGCGTCGGTGTCGCCCTGCTCGTCATCTGGGCCGACCGCCGCTTCAAGCTCGGGCACGGGCGGGCGTTCGCGCTGTACGTCGCCGCGTACTGCGCCGGGCGCGGGTGGATCGAGTACATGCGGATCGACGACGCCCACCACGTCCTGGGCCTGCGGCTGAACGTCTGGACCGCGATCGTGGTGTTCGTGCTGGCGGTGACGTACATCGTGGTGTCGGCGAAGAAGCGGCCGGGACGCGAGGAGATCGTGGAGCCGGGCGCCGCCGAGGACGGCTCCGACGCGGGGACCGACGGCGAGTCCGTGAAGTCCGAGGAGCCGGCCGACACGAAGGCCGAGTCCGAGTCCGGCACCGAGGCGGCCCCGAAGGACGAGGAGAAGTCCGAGGGGAAGTCCGAGGACGCCGACGAGGCTGCCGACAAGACCGCCGACGAGACCGAGTCCGCCGGCAAGAAGAGCTGAGCCGACGCGGTCGTACGACGCACAGGGCGCCCGGGGTCACCCCGGGCGCCCTTGTCGTGCGCGGCGCGGCGGTCAGCGTCGGCGGGCCAGGGACAGCGTGCGCTGCGCCGCCGCGACCACCGCCGCGTCGATGAACCGGCCGTCCGGCAGGGCCTGCGCGCCCGGTTCCACGGCCGCCGCCTTGACGACGGTCTCCGCCTCCTCCAGCTCCTGTTCGGTGGGCAGATAGGCCCGTTCGATGATCGGGAGCTGCCGGGGGTGGATCGCGGCGCGGCCCAGGAAGCCGAGGGTGCGGCCGTGGGCGCAGGACGCGGCGAGCCCGTTGAGGTCCCGGGTGTCGGGGTGCACGGACTGCGGCGGCGGGTTCAGTCCCGCGGCCCGCGCGGCGACGATCACCCGCGAGCGCGACCAGTCGAGGCCCGCGTCGTCGCGGATCCCGAGGTCGGCCCGGAGGTCGGCCTCGCCGAGGGCGATCCCGCGCAGCGCGGGGTGCGCGGCGGCGATGGGGTAGGCGTGCTCGACGCCCAGCGCGCTCTCCAGCAGGGCGTAGAGGGGCGGGGCCCCGCCGCCCGCCGGGGCGAGCCGTTCCGCGAGCCGGGTGATCTGGGCGGGGGAGACCACCTTGGGCAGCCGCAGCCCGCGGACGCCGGGGAGGGCGGCCACGGCGTCCAGGTCGGCGCCGGCCAGCGGGCCGTCGAGGGCGTTGACCCGGACGTGCACCGGCACCGGCTGGGGGTCGGAGAGCCGCTCGGCGGTGGCCGTACGGGCGTACTCCTTGCGGTCGGGGGCGACCGCGTCCTCCAGGTCGACGATGACGACGTCGGCGCCGCAGGTGAGCGCCTTGCTGACGATGTGCGGCCGGTCCCCGGGGACGTAGAGCCAGGTCAGCGGGGTGGGGATCACAGGGCGCCCTCCGCGCGCAGGGCCGCGAGGTCGGCGCCGGTCAGCCCCAGCTCGGTGAGGACGGCGTCGGTGTCGGCGCCGTGCGGACGGCCCGCCCAGCGGATCGCGCCCGGAGTGGCGGAGAGCCGGAAGAGCACGTTCTGCATCCGCAGCGCGCCCAGCTCCGGATCGTCCACGGCGGCGATCGTGCCGAGGGCCTGGTACTGGGGGTCGGCCATCACGTCCCGGACGTCCTGCACCGGGGCGACGGCCGCCTCGGCCTTCTCGAAGGCGGCGAGCACCTCGGTGCGGGGGCGGGCGGCGATCCAGGTGCCGACCGCCTCGTCCAGGACGTCGGTGTGGGCGGCGCGCTCGGCGCCGGTCGCGAACCACGGCTCCTCGATCAGCTCGGGACGTCCGACCAGCCGCATCACGCGCTCCGCGACCGACTGCGCCGAGGTGGACACGGCGACCCAGGTGCCGTCGGCGGTGCGGTAGGTGTTGCGCGGGGCGTTGTTCGCGGAGCGGTTGCCGGTGCGTTTCTGCACATGGCCGAGCTGGTCGTACCAGAGCAGATGGGGGCCGAGGACCATCAGGATCGGTTCGATCAGGGCCATGTCCACCACCTGGCCCTCGCCGGTGCGGTCACGGGCGGCCAGGGCGGTCATCACGGCGTAGGCGGTGGCCAGGCCCGCGATGGAGTCGGCGAGACCGAACGGCGGCAGCACCGGCGGCGCGTCCGGTTCGCCGGTGATCGCGGCGAAGCCGCTCATGGCCTCGGCGAGGGTGCCGAAGCCGGGGCGGTGGGCGTAGGGGCCGAACTGGCCGAAGCCGGTGACCCGGGTGAGGACGAGCCGCGGGTTGGCGGCCGACAGCTCCTCCCAGCCGAGGTCCCATTTCTCCAGGGTGCCGGGGCGGAAGTTCTCCACGATCACATCGGCGCTCGCGGCGAGCCGCAGCAGGGTGGCGCGGCCGCCGGGGGTGGAGAGGTTCAGCGTGATCGTGCGCTTGTTGCGGCCGAGGTGCTTCCACCACAGGCCGACGCCGTCCTTGGACGGGCCGTGGCCCCGGGACGGGTCGGGCCGCTCCGGGTGCTCGACCTTGATCACCTCCGCGCCGAAGTCGCCGAGCAGGGTGGCGGCCATGGGCCCGGCGAAGAGGGTGGCCAGATCGAGGACGCGCAGCCCGGTCAGCGGACCGGCGGGCGGGCTGGTGGGAGAGCCGGGCGGTGAACCGGCCGGCGGGGTCGTGGCGGCGGGCCCGGTCATGACGCGTACTGCTTGTCGATCTCGGAGCGGTACGGCATCGAGGCGGACGCGCCGGGCCGCTGCACGGAGAGCGCCGCCGCCGCGGCCGCCCAGGCCAGGGCCTCCCGCATGGGCAGGTCCTCGCCGCGGGCCACCGCGAGCGCGCCGACGAAGGTGTCGCCCGCGCCGGTGGAGTCGACGGCGGTGACCCGGGGCGCGGGCACCTCGACGGGTTCGGCGCCGCGCGCCAGGTAGAGGCTGCCGGCCGCGCCGAGCGTGACCACGACCTCCGGCACGCTCTCCAGCAGGGCCGCGGCCGCCTCGCGCGGGTCGGTGCGGCCGGTGAGGGCGGTGGCCTCGTGCTCGTTGGGGACCAGCAGGTCGACGGCGGCGAGGAGTTCGGGCGGCAGCGGCCGGGCGGGGGCCGGGGTGAGGATCGTCCGGACGCCGTGGGCACGGGCCGCCTCGGCACCCGCGACGACCGCGGCGAGCGGGACCTCCAACTGGAGCAGCAGCGCGTCGGCGGAGGCGATCAGGCCCTCGTCGCCGGGGGCGAGATGGTCGACGGTGCCGTTGGCGCCGGGGACGACGACGATCGCGTTGCCGCCCTCGTCGTCCACGACGATGTGCGCGGTGCCGGAGGGGGATTCGACCGTGCGCAGATGGTCGGTGTTCACCCCGGAGTGCTCCAGGGTGGAGCGCAGCCGGGCGCCGAAGGAGTCGTTGCCGACCGCGCCGATCATCGAGACGATGCCGCCCGCGTGGGCCGCGGCGATCGCCTGGTTGGCGCCCTTGCCGCCGGGGATCGTGCGGAACTCCCGTCCGGTGACGGTCTCCCCGCGCTGCGGGGCCTTCTCTACGTACGCGACGAGGTCCATGTTCGTGCTGCCGAGCACGACGATGTCGGTCATGGGCGGGACGCCTCCCGGGGGGTGAGGGACCAGGTGAGATGGGCGAGGGTGTCGAAGCCGGTGCCGTCGAAACCGGCGACGGAGGTGGCCAGCCGGTTCTTGAGCGGGGCCGTCCAGCGGTCGGGGAGGGCGTCGGGCCGTCCGGCGAGGAGACCGGCGACGCTGCCCGCGGTCGCGCCGTTGGAGTCGGTGTCCCAGCCGCCGGACACCGCGCGGCACACCGAGCCGGTGAAGTCGCCGTCGGCGTGGGTGAGGGCGGCGGCGATCAGGGCGGTGTTGGGCACGGCGTGCACCCAGTGGGCGGCCTTGTGCGTGGTGTGGAGTTCGTCCACGACCGTGTCGAAGTCGGTGTGGGACTCGGCCAGCCGGACGGCGTGGGTGACCGCGTGGGCGAGCCGGGAGCGGGGCGGGACGACGGAGAGCCCGGCGCGCAGACACGCGTGCACGTCGTGGTCCCCGGTGGCCGCGGCGGCGATGACGGCCGCCGTGAACATCGCCGCGTAGACGCCGTTGGCGGTGTGGGTCAAGGCGGCGTCGCGGTACGCCTGTTCGGCCGCGGCGGCCGGGTCGCCGGGGTTGGTCCAGCCGTGGACGTCGGCGCGGATGAGGGCGCCGATCCATTCGCGGAACGGGTTGCGGTGGCGGGCGGTGTGCGGGGGTTCGACGCCGGAGAGCAGATTGCGGTAGGCGACGCGTTCGGCGGTGAAGGTGCGGCCCGCGGGGAGTTCGTCCAGCCAGAGCCGCGCCACGTCGGCGGTGTCGAACGCCCGGCCGTGGCGTTGGATCAACAGCAGATTCAGCAAGGGGTAGTTGAGGTCGTCGTCCTCGGGCATGCCGTCGATGTTCTCAGCGAGGGAGGTCGTCGCCGAGCGGCGGTTCCAGGGATGTTCCTCCAGGAGGTGGCCGGGGACGCCCCGGGCGGTGAAGTAGGTGCGGAGCGGCCAGTTGCCGGCGGCGCGGGCGAGGGCGCGGATGCCGTCCAGCGGGAGCTTCTCCACGGGTTTGCCGAGGAGACAGCCGACGGCCCGTCCGGTCCAGGCCGCCTCCAGCGCGGACCGGTCGGGTCCCGCCGGGGCGGCGGCGGGGGAGCCGGTGCGGTCGTAGGCGGGGGCGCAGAGGCGGCGGACGGCGTCCAGGTCGGTCGGTTCGTCGTCGGCCAGTCCGCTGGGCAGGTCGGCCAGTTCGTCCAGCAGGTCGTCGGCGAGCTGCCGCAGATAGCCGGAGACACGGTGGGCGGAGGCGCCCGCGCGGGCCGGTGCCTCGGGGCCGCCGGCCGCGCGCCAGCGGGCGGCGATCGCCCAGGGCTCCCGGCCGTCCTCGGCCGCCTGGCGGAGTTCATGGCCGAGGAGGTCCTCCGGCTGGACCCAGGTCAGGCGGAGCATCCCGGGCCTCCGAGGAGGGTGGTGAACGCCGCCTCGCGGGCCCGGCGTGCCGCGGTGTCCCGGGCGAAGATCTGCCGGGTGACCTCGGTGAGGGTGCGGGCGGGCTCCCACAGGTCGAGCCGGCTGGCCTCGGCGACCCGCTTCGACCACTCGTCGGGGACGGGGGAGCCGAGGGCGCCGGCCAGCGCCCCGGCCATCGTGGCGATCGAGTCGCAGTCACGGCCGTAGTTGACCGAACCGAGCACGGCGTGCCGGTAGTCGCCGGCCGCGACCACCAACATGCCGAGCGCCACCGGGAGTTCCTCGATCGCGTGCAGCCGGGAGGGGCGCCGGGCCCCGAGGGAGGGCCTGCGGTAGTCGGGGCCCACGGTGTCGTACGGCGTCACGGCCCGGCGCAGCGGGAGCAGGGCCGACTCGAAGTCCCGGTGGCGGGACGCCTCTTCGCAGACCGCCTCGATCGCCGCGCGGGTGCCGTCCTTCGCCAGGGACAGACAGGCCGCCACCACCGAGTCCACCGTGGCGCCCGGGGTGCAGGCCGCCGCGACCGCCGCCGCGAAGACGCCCGCCGCCTCCCGGCCGTAGGAGGACTGGTGGGCGCCCGCGACGTCCAGCGCCTCGGCGTACGCGCCCACCGGATCGGCCGCGTTGACCAGACCGACGGGCGCCATGTACATCGCCGCACCGCAGTTGACGATGTTGCCGTTGCCCGCCTCGCGGGGGTCCACATGGCCGTAGTGGAGGCGGGCGACGAGCCATTTCTCCGCGAGGAAGATCCGCTGGAGGGGGAGCGCCTCCGCCTCCAGCTCCGGGATCCAGCGGGGGTTGGTCATCAGGTCGGGGACCAGGTGGTCGGCGATCGCGTAGGCGTCGAGGTGGCCGCGGACCGTGGCGTAGACCCTGATCAGGGCGTGGGTCATCAAGGTGTCGTCGGTGACGTGTCCGTCGCCCTTGTGGTACGGGGCGATGGGGCGGGCGGTGCGCCAGGCGTCGCCGTTCCAGGGGCCGACGATGCCGTGGACGCGGCCGCCGTGGCGCTCGGTGATCCGGTCGGGGGAGTAGCCCTCGACCGGGCCGCCGAGCGCGTCGCCGACGGCCGCGCCGACCAGGGCGCCGGTGATCCGTTCGTCGAGACCCGCCTCAGGGCTTTCTGCTGCTTTGGGCGTCATGCCCCGAATCATCCTCCTGGTGGGGCCGGTTGTGCCGCTTCCAGGAGTTCGGCGAGTTCCACCAGGTCGGTGCCGGTGAGCCGGGGGAGCGCGCAGCCGGACAGGGTGCGGCAGGCGTCCCGCCAGGAGGCGGGGATCGTGTCGCCGCCGCCCAGCGCGCCGGTGAGGGCGCCCGCCAGCGCCGGCGCGGAGTCCGCCACCCGCGACAGACAGGCCGCCGCGGGAACGGCCTCGGCGACCCGGCCGCCGGAGGCCAGCGCCAGGGCGAGGGCCACCGGGACCGTCTCGGCGGCCGCGATGCCGTAGCTGTAGACGTGGTCGACGATCTGGTGCTCCAGGAGCGGGACCAGTGCGAAGGCGCTGTCGGCGTCGCGCGCCAGCGCCAGCGCGTGCCGGGCGTTGCGGCCGATCTCCGTGCCCTCGGGCAGTTCGGCGAGCGCCGCGTCCACACAGGCCCCGGGAGCCGCGCCGGTCAGGGCCAGGGCGAGCGCGGCGGCCATCGCGCGGGCGCCGTGCACCCCGTCGCCGTCCTGGGTGTAGCGGGCGTCGAACTCGGCGAGTTCGGCGGCGAGTCGGGGGTCGCCGGGGTGGGCGACGGCGAGGACACAGGCGCGTACGCAGGCCGCGTCGTCGAAGTAGTGCGGGTTGTCGTGGCCGGTGGCGGGCGGCCGCAGTCCCGCCGCGAGGTTGCCGAGCCCGGCCCGTACGGAGATCCGGGCGCGCAGCGGCAGCACCGCGGACTCGATCTCCGGGGCCCGGTCGGCGGCGGCCGCGACCTCGCTGGCGACGGCGTTCCAGGTGAGGTCGATGGCGGCGCGCATCCGGCGTTCCCGGCCGAGGTCGCCGAGGACGGTGTCGTCGCCGGCCCGCAGGACGGCCTCCGCCGCGAACGCGGCCCACTCGGCGTCGTCGGAGGGGCCGAGGCGCAGAGGTTCCGGGGGCTGGTTGAGGGCGATGGGGACGGGGAGGGTGGTGGTGGCGTTCTGCTCGGCGAAGGTGTCGAGTTCGCGGGTGAGACGGCGGGTCCACTCGGGCATCCGGGCGGCGCGGTGCCGGGCGGCCGGCCATCCGGCGGCGTCACCGGCGGCCAGCCCGAGGAGGAGGCCGCGGATGCGGTGGGGGCGCGGCGGGGTGGGTGCGGTGGTGGCCTCGGTGACCGCCGGTGTCCGCGGTTCCTCCGTGAGGGTGCCGCCCTGCGGCTGCGTCGTCGTGCCCTCGTCCCAGGGTCCCGGTGGTCTCATCGGACGGCCTCCTTCTCGGGGGCCGAAGCCGGGGCCGAAGCCGAAGCCGATGCCGGGGCCGGGGCCGCCGGGGCGGGCGGCAGCAGGCTCGGGACGAGGTCCGCCGCGACCACGCCCTCGCCCCACTTGCCGCCCTCGCCCGGCACCAGCAGTTCGGCCACGTCCAGGACGTGGTGTCCGGCCATCGACGGCAGACAGGTGCCGCGCGCCGGTCCGATCGCCGCCGCCCAGTGGGCCGGGACGGCGGCGACCCCCTGGGTGGCCCCGGCCAGCGCGCCCGCGACCGCCGCCGTGGTGTCGGCGTCGCGGCCCATGTTGACGGCGGTGAGGACGGCCTGCGTGAAGTCGCCGTCCGCCGACGCGTACGCGCCGAAGGCGAGGGCCACGGCCTCGGGGGCGAGGTCGGTCCAGGGGTAGCCGCCGATGACGACGGCGGAGCGGACGGCGCGTTCGCCGCGGTGGGCGACCGCCACGGCCCGGCGCAGCGAGCGGGCCGTCCAGGAGTCCTCGGGGACGACGGCCAGCGCGGAGGCGATCACGGCGCTCGGCGGGGCGCCCGCCATCGCCGCCGCCACCCCGGCCGCGACCGCCTGGCCGCCGTAGATGCCCTCGCCGTCGTGGCTCACCGACCCGTCGATCGCGACCAGCCGGGCCGCCTCCGCCGGGCGGCCCGAGGCGAACACGCCGAACGGGGCGGCGCGCATCGCCAGACCGTCGCTCCAGGCGTGCCGGTGCTGGGCGGAGATCGGGGCGGCCAGGCCCCGGCGCAGGTTCTCCAGGGTGCCGCGCTCGCTGAACCCGGCGCCGCGGAAGGGGCCCTCGTCACGGTCGGCGATCCACTGGTGCCAGGCCGCCTCCACATGGGCCGGGGTGAGGGCCGAGCCGTGCCGGGCGAGCAGCAGACCGGAGAAGATCGCGTACTCGGTGTCGTCCGTGCCGGCCGGCCGGTCGGCCACATAGCCGGTGATACGGCCCCAGCGGGCCCGGATCTCGGACGGCTTCAGGTTCTCGGCCGGGGCGCCGAGGGCGTCTCCCACGGCGAGGCCCAGCAGGGCGCCGCGGGCCCGTTCACGGATGGATGCCATGCGCGGCCTTTCCTCCACAGGGCCGCTCGGGGCGCGGATCCCTTTGCGGATGTGTCCCACCGTCGGCGGTTGACCTGAGCCTCTGGGCCCCTCATGTCACCCGGTCGACATCTGTGCGGGCTTCCGATCGAATGAGCGCTCGATGACAAAAGCGCAGGTTAGCGCAGCCTTGCTTTGCTGGCGGAGGGGAGTCCGGAGGCGTATCTTGGTTCCCGTAGGGAATTAGACTCAGTCTAAAGTTAGCTTTGGCTCAGCTCACTCAGGAGGATGCCACCCGTGGCCGTCATCGAGACCGAGGCGTCGCTCCACGCGGCGCACCGCGACAACCACACCCACCGCGATGTGAACGGCGGCTGGCTGCGTCCCGCCGTCTTCGGCGCGATGGACGGTCTGGTCTCCAACCTCGCCCTGATGACCGGTGTCGCCGGCGGGGACATCGGCCGGCAGGGCCTCGTGCTGACCGGACTCGCCGGGCTCGCGGCCGGCGCCTTCTCCATGGCGGCCGGCGAGTACACCTCCGTCGCCTCCCAGCGCGAGCTGGTCGAGGCCGAGCTGGACGTCGAGCGCCGTGAGCTGCGCCGGCACCCCAAGGACGAGGAGGCGGAGCTGGCCGCGCTCTACGAGACCCGGGGTGTCGACCCCGACCTGGCCCGGCAGGTCGCCCGGCAGTTGTCGCGCGACCCCGAACAGGCGCTGGAGATCCACGCCCGCGAGGAGCTGGGCATCGACCCCTCCGACCTGCCCTCGCCGCCGGTCGCGGCCGTGTCGAGCTTCGGCGCGTTCGCGCTCGGCGCGCTGCTGCCCGTCCTGCCGTACCTGCTCGGCGCGAGCGCGCTGTGGCCGGCCGTGCTGCTGGCGCTCCTCGGACTCTTCGCCTGTGGTGCGGTCGTGGCCCGGGTGACCGCGCGCACCTGGTGGTACAGCGGACTGCGACAGCTCGCCCTGGGCGGCGCGGCGGCCGGTGTGACATATGCCCTGGGGCATCTGTTCGGAACGGCCGTAGGATAGCTCCACCGCTACTTATGCGATGGGCCGCATAAGTAGCCGTTACTGATGGGTTTCGACCGCTTGACCAGCGGGCAAGAGCCGTAAGCGCTGTGGGCAATGACGCCTGCGGCGTACGCGCGGGACGGGCGATGACGCCCGCACCGCCTCCCGGACCGACGGACACCGATCTGTCCCGTTCTGTCCCCCATACTTCGAGCCATATACGCGGTACCCCCGCCGCACCCCCATGGCGTCCGCATGTTGGAACGCTGTATCCGGTTCCCGAGAACCGCTCCATCATGTAACCTGCACGAAATTTTGCACCCCACGCAGAGGGCCAACGTCGTCCCTCGGCACGCATGACATGCCACTTGAGACGACGACGGGAGAGCCGATGCGTACGCCGCGCCAGCCGTCCCAGCACTCCGCGAATGGCCAGAACTGGTCCTTCATGGATGCTCGCCCTGCTGCGCAGGGTATGTACGACCCCCGCAACGAGCACGACGCGTGCGGCGTCGGATTCGTGGCCACCCTCACCGGCGAGGCGAGCCACACGCTGGTGGAGCAGGCGCTGACCGTGCTGCGCAACCTCGAACACCGCGGCGCCACCGGCTCCGAGCCGGACTCCGGCGACGGCGCGGGCATCCTCACCCAGGTCCCCGACGCCTTCCTGCGCGAGGTGGCCGGGTTCGACCTCCCCGAGGCCGGCTCCTACGCCGTCGGCATCGCCTTCCTGCCCGAGGGCGAGGACGGCGAGGACGCCGTCTCACGGATCGAGACGATCGCCGGTGAGGAGGGCCTCACCGTCCTCGGCTGGCGCGAGGTCCCCGTCGCCCCCGAACTGCTCGGCGCCACCGCCCGCTCCACGATGCCGGCCTTCCGCCAGCTCTTCGTCACCGACGGCCGCACCAGCGGCATCGCCCTGGACCGCAAGGCGTTCGTGCTGCGCAAGCGCGCCGAGCGCGAGGCCGGCGTGTACTTCCCGTCGCTGTCCGCGCGGACCGTCGTCTACAAGGGCATGCTGACCACCGGCCAGCTCGAACCCTTCTTCCCGGACCTGTCCGACCGCCGCTTCGCCTCGGCCGTGTCGCTCGTCCACTCCCGCTTCTCCACGAACACCTTCCCGTCGTGGCCGCTCGCCCACCCGTACCGCTTCGTCGCGCACAACGGCGAGATCAACACCGTCAAGGGCAACCGCAACTGGATGCGCGCCCGCGAGTCGCAGCTCGCCTCCGGCCTCTTCGGCGCCGGTGACCTCGAGCGCGTCTTCCCGGTGTGTACGCCGGACGCCTCCGACTCGGCGTCCTTCGACGAGGTGCTCGAACTGCTCCACCTCGGCGGCCGTTCCCTGCCGCACTCCGTGCTGATGATGATCCCGGAGGCGTGGGAGAACCACGACTCCATGGACCCCGCCCGCCGCGCCTTCTACCAGTACCACTCCACGATGATGGAGCCCTGGGACGGCCCGGCCTGCGTCACCTTCACCGACGGCGTCCAGGTCGGCGCCGTGCTCGACCGCAACGGCCTGCGCCCCGGCCGCTACTGGGTCACCGACGACGGCCTCGTCGTCCTCGGCTCCGAGGTCGGCGTCCTCGACATCGACCCCGCCAAGGTCGTCCGCAAGGGCCGCCTCCAGCCCGGCCGGATGTTCCTCGTCGACACCGCCGAGCACCGCATCATCGAGGACGACGAGATCAAGGCGCAGCTCGCCGCCGAGGCCCCCTACGCCGAATGGCTGGAGGCCGGCGAGATCGAGCTGGGCGACCTGCCCGAGCGTGAGCACATCGTGCACACCCATGCCTCGGTCACCCGCCGCCAGCAGACCTTCGGCTACACCGAGGAGGAGCTGCGCGTCATCCTGGCGCCGATGGCCAAGTCGGCCGCCGAGCCGATCGGTTCGATGGGCACCGACTCGCCGATCGCCGCGCTGTCCTCCCGCCCGCGCCTGCTCTTCGACTACTTCACCCAGCTCTTCGCGCAGGTCACCAACCCGCCGCTGGACGCGATCCGCGAGGAACTGGTCACCTCCCTGCGCTCGTCCCTGGGCCCCGAGGGCAACCTCCTGGAGCCGACGGCCGCCGCCTGCCGCAGCGTCACCCTGCCCTTCCCGGTGATCGACAACGACGAGCTGGCCAAGCTCATCCACATCAACGCCGACGGCGACATGCCCGGCTTCAAGGCCGCCACCCTCTCCGGTCTGTACCGGGTGCACGGCGGCGGCGACACGCTGGCCGCCCGCATCGAGGAGATCTGCGCCGAGGCCGACGCCGCCATAGAGAACGGCGCCCGTCTCATCGTCCTGTCGGACCGCCACTCGGACGCCGAGCACGCGCCGATCCCGTCGCTGCTGCTCACCGCGGCCGTCCACCACCACCTCATCCGCACCAAGCAGCGCACCCAGGTGGGACTGCTCGTCGAGGCCGGTGACGTCCGCGAGGTCCACCACGTCGCCCTGCTGATCGGCTTCGGCGCCGCCGCCGTCAACCCCTACCTGGCGATGGAGTCCGTCGAGGACCTGCTGCGCGCGGGCACCTTCATCAGCGGCCTGGAGCCCGAGCAGGCGATCCGCAACCTGATCTACGCGCTCGGCAAGGGCGTCCTGAAGGTCATGTCCAAGATGGGCATCTCCACCGTCGCCTCCTACCGCGGCGCCCAGGTCTTCGAGGCCGTCGGTCTCGACGACGCCTTCGTGGAGAAGTACTTCAACGGCACCGCCACCAAGATCGGCGGCGTCGGCATCGACGTGATCGCCAAGGAGGTCGCCGCCCGGCACGCCAAGGCGTACCCCGCCTCCGGCATCGCCCCGGCGCACCGCGCCCTGGAGATCGGTGGCGAGTACCAGTGGCGCCGCGAGGGCGAGCCGCACCTGTTCGACCCGGACACGGTCTTCCGCCTCCAGCACTCCACCCGCGCCGGCCGCTACGACATCTTCAAGCAGTACACCGAGCGCGTGAACGAGCAGTCCGAGCGGCTGATGACCCTGCGCGGGCTCTTCGGCTTCACCTCGGACCGCCCCTCGATCCCCGTGGACGAGGTCGAGCCGGTCTCCGAGATCGTCAAGCGCTTCTCCACCGGCGCCATGTCGTACGGCTCCATCTCCAAGGAGGCGCACGAGACCCTCGCCATCGCCATGAACCAGCTCGGCGGCAAGTCGAACACCGGTGAGGGCGGCGAGGACCCGGACCGTCTGTACGACCCGGCGCGCCGCTCGGCGATCAAGCAGGTCGCCTCCGGCCGGTTCGGCGTGACCTCGGAGTACCTGGTCAACGCGGACGACATCCAGATCAAGATGGCCCAGGGCGCCAAGCCCG
>NZ_JAANNX010000129.1:0-5502 GCF_013363615.1 Streptomyces sp. CAI-85
TCGCCGAGTCCTACGAGCGCATCCACCGCTCCAACCTCATCGGCATGGGCGTCCTGCCGCTCCAGTTCCCGGAGGGCGCCTCGGCCGAGTCCCTCGGCCTGACCGGCGAGGAGACCTTCTCCTTCACCGGCGTCGAGGAGCTGAACAACGGCACCACCCCGCGCACGGTGAAGGTCACCACCGACACCGGCGTCGAGTTCGACGCGGTCGTCCGCATCGACACCCCCGGCGAGGCGGACTACTACCGCAACGGCGGCATCATGCAGTACGTCCTGCGCAGCCTGATCCGCAAGTAACAACCAAGCACCACACCAAGCGGGTTGAGGGCCGCACCCCCGTCCCACGGGGGTGCGGCCCTCCGCCGTGTACCAGCAGCGGGGGCACAGGATGTGGGACGGGCCGTTCTACCGGGTCCGGCGGGACGGGTACGAGATCCTCTTCGTGCCCGACGCGGACACACCTCTCGACGAGATCGACGACGTCGACATGTGGGTGATCCTCGACGACGGCGAACGCTGGTCGGGGACCGTCCACACCCTCGACGTCGTGCACCGGAACATGGACGCGTGCCGCGACTCCGGCGAATGCCTCGGCGGCCGGTACTTCTACGTCTGGGACGGGCTGATCGTCCGGGACGCGGGGATCGACGCGATGGTGGAGGTCGTGGACGAACTGGTCCGCACCGGGGACTACCGCAGCGTCTTCCGGGACGTCGGACCGGAAGAGGACGACGACGAGGACGCGTAGCACGACGGGACCGGCGAACCCCGTTTACAAGTCACCCCCACAGCGCTACCTTCCGCCACAGGTGTGGTGGGAGCGCTCCCATGAGTAATCCCCTCCCGGCGGACCGGAACCCGCCGGGAGGGGGTGGGGCGCTCCTGCCCCACCCCCTCCCCGACGGGGCGGACGGTCACGCCAGGAGTTCGATCTCCGCGAGTGCCGACTCGCCGCTCAGCACCAGGCGGTACTTCGCGTACGTCCCCGGTTTGGACACCGTGAACGCCCGGGTCTGGCGGTCCCAGGTGAACGACTGGCCGGACCGGGTGTCCAGTGTCTTCCACGTGGTGCCGTCCGCCGAGCCCTGGAGGGTCCAGCCGGACGGTGCCTTCGTGCGGTCGGCGGCCGAGGTCAGCGTGTACTGGACTGCCTTCGTGGCACCGGTGACCGGCAGGTCGACCGTCGTGACGGTGGCCGAGGACGCCGAGGTGTCGTCGAACAGCGCCCCCTCGCCCTTCAGTACGTCCGCCCGAGGCGCCGGCACCTTGTCGTCCTGGGTGATCGACACCGGCGCCGCGTTCTTGCCGGTGCCCCACGACGACGGCTTCGGCCCCATGTCGAACTCCAGCACCCCGCCCTTCGCCAGCAGCGAGTGGGGCAGTGAAGTCGACGTCCAGGCACGGCCGTTGACCCGCAGACCCTGCACGTACACGTTCTTCGCGCTGTTCTTCGGCGCCTTGACCACCAGGTCCCGTCCGTTCTCCAGATGGACGGTGGCCTTCTTGAACAGCGGGGAGCCGACGGCGTATTCGCCGCTGCCCATCACCAGCGGGTAGAAGCCGAGCGCCGAGAACAGGTACCAGGCCGACTGCTCGCCGTTGTCCTCGTCGCCGTGGTAGCCCTGCCCGATCTCGCTGCCGGTGTACAGACGCGACAGCACCTCACGGACGTTCTTCTGCGCCTTCCAGGGCTGCCCGGCCGCGTCGTACATGTAGATGACGTGGTGGGCGACCTGGTTGGAGTGCCCGTACATCCCGAGCCGGACGTCCCGCGCCTCGGTCATCTCGTGGATGACCCCGCCGTAGGAGCCGACGAACTCCGGGGACGCGGTCTCGGGCGTGGCGAAGTACTCGTCGAGCTTGTCGGCGAGCCCGCCGCGGCCGCCGTACAGGTTGGCCAGACCGCGGCTGTCCTGCGGGGCGGTGAAGGCGTAGCCCCAGCCGTTGGTCTCCGTGTAGTCGTGGCCCCACACCCGCGGGTCGTACGCGGACGACTCCACGCGCCAGCCGCCCTGCGCGTTGCGGCCCTGGAAGAAACCGGCCTTGGAGTCGAACAGGTTCACGTAGTCCCGGGCGCGGTTGAGGAAGTACTCCGACTCCTCCTTGTAGCGCTTCTCACCGGTCTTCTTGTAGAGCGCCTCGCCCATCTTCGCGATGCCGTAGTCGTTGACGTATCCCTCCATCGCCCAGGAGAGGCCCTCGTGGGTGGTGGTGGAGGTGTAGCCGAGGAACGGCGAGGTAGCCATGCCCTTGCGGCCCACACCGGAGGACGGCGGGACGACGGTCGCGTTCTTCACGGCCGCGTCGTACGCCGCCTTCGCGTCGAAGCCGACGCCCTTGACGTACGCGTCGGCGAACGCCACGTCCGAGGAGGTGCCGGTCATCAGGTCCGCGTAGCCGGGGGAGGACCAGCGCGAGGTCCAGCCGCCGTCCTTGTACTGCTGGACGAACCCGTCGACCATCTCGCCCGTCTGAGAGGGCGTCAGGAAGGAGTACGCCGGCCACGTGGTCCGATAGGTGTCCCAGAAGCCGTTGTTGACGTACACCTTGCCGTCGACGATCTTCGCGCCGGTGTGCGTCGGGGTGTCCGGGTTGGGCATCGGCGAGAACGGCGACGCGTACTGGTACTTGGAACCGACCTTCTCGAAGCCGGAGTTGGGGTACAGGTACAGCCGGTACAGGCTGGAGTACAGGGTGGTGAGCTGGTCCGGCGTGGCGCCCTCGACCTCGACCTTGCCGAGGATCCGGTCCCAGGCACGCTGGGCGCGCTTCTTGACCGTGTCGAAGGAGGTGCCCTCCGGGATCTCCTGGCGCAGATTGTCCTTGGCCTGGTCGACGCCGATCAGCGAGGTGGCCAGGCGCAGGGTGACCGTGCGGTCGGCGCCCGCGTCGAAGCGCAGATGCCCCTTGACGCCGCTGGAGGCCCCGCTCGTCACGGGCTTGTCGAACACGCCGTAGACGAAGAGCCGGGTGGCGCCCGTCGACAGCCCGGACTTGACGTCCGAGTAGCCGGTGACGATCCCGTTCTCGGTGTCGAGCGTGAGCCCCGCCTGGTCCGTGACGTTGTCGAACAGCACGCTCGCGTCGGCGCCGGGGTAGGTGAAGCGCAGCGCCGCCGCGTGGTCGGTCGGGGTCATCTCGGCCTTCAGGCCGTTCTCGAACCGTACGCCGTAGTAGTACGGCCGCGCGGTCTCGTTCTCGTGCCGGAAGGCCAGCTCCCGCGCCTCCCGGCCGGTGTCCGGGGTGCCGGACGCGGCGGACGGCATCACCTGGAAGGTCTGCCGGTCGCCCATCCAGGGGCTCGGCTCATGGCTCGCGCTGAAGGACTGGATCGTCGGCAGGTTGTCGTCGCTGTTGCCGCGCGCGTAGTCGTAGAGCCAGCTCAACGACGCCGCATTGGTCACCGGGGTCCAGAAGTTGAAGCCGTGCGGCACGGCCGTCGCGGGGAAGTTGTTGCCGCGGGAGAAGCCGCCGCTGGAGTTGGTGCCGCGGGTCGTCAGCGCGTAGTCGGACAGATGCGCCTTCGGCTTCTCGGGCGCCGCCCGGTCGATCACGACGTCGTCCAGCCAGCCGCGGAACTTCGCCGGGCCGCCGGGGGAGTCGTACGCCACCAGGATCCGGTCGACGGTCCTGCCGGCCGCGACCGACCCGATCCGCGAGACCACGTTGTTCCACTGGTTGACGTAGAGCACCTTGGACGCGCCCTGTTCCCGGGGCGTCAGCCCGAACCCGTGCTGGTCGCTCGCGCCGAGGCCGCCGAGCGAGGTGCCGTCGGTGAAGACCAGGTCCACGGAGACGTTCGTGGCGGCGTAGTCGCGGTCGCCGTCCGCCATCGACGGGAAGATCCGGTAGGAGAGCCGGGTGTCGCGGCCGACGGCCACGTTCACGTCGAAGACCTTGTTGTACGAGTACGCCCGCCCGGTCGCCGTATGGCGTCCCGCGTACCGCAGGGCCTTCTTGCCGGTGAAGCCGGCGCCCGCCTTGGCGGTCGGGGAGCCGCTCGGACCGCGGTCGACCAGCGACAGCATGTCCTGCGGCACCGGGTTGTCACCGCCGCCGGTGGAGAACTGCACGTCGGCGAGCTGGAGGATGCCCGAGGCGCCGTTGTTCCTCGTGACGTCGAGCCGGAAGTACCGGTACTCGGCCGGTTCGGCGAGGTCGTAGCTCTTGGTCCGGAACCGCTCGGGGAAGGACTCGCCGGCCCGGGTGTCGACCGTCTTCCAGTCCTTGCCGTCCGTGGACCCCTTCAACGTCCAGTCCCTGGGGTCGCGTTCGGCGTAGTCGTTGGCCGAGGTGAGGGCGTAGGTCGCGAGCTTGACGGGTTTGTCGAAGTCGAACTCCACCCAGCCGGTGGTGGCGAACGTCAGCCACTTGGTGGTCGGTTCGCCGTCGACGAGGTTCTCCTTCACCTCCCCGCCGCCGGTGTTCTCGCTGCTCGCCCGCACGTCCGTGACGTGATCGGTGACATTGCCCGGGATGCCGGAGCTGTAGCCGCCGTCCACGCCCGAGGCGCGCTTGGCGCCGCCGGCCGTGGTGTCCACGGTGTTCAGCCAGTCCGGCGCCGGCTCGTCCGCCTCGAACGAGGACGCGAACTCCCGGTCGGCCTTGGCCGGTTTGTCCGGCAGTGCGACGGCGGCCCCCTGCGAGGCCACCGCCAAGGTGAAAGCAGCCGTGACGACGACGGCCGGACCCCATCCGTGCCGCGCTCTGTGCCGCATACGCCAGCACCCTCCCTGCGATCGTCTGGACAACGTTGTCAAAACTCGACGCAAGGACCAGTAGTGGGTCAAGTGGCCAGCGATGTCAAGGGTGTTGACCGTGGCGTCCGGGGGGTATGTCGCGACTTTTCCGTCACGCCGTGCACAGCCGGTTCATAAGTCCGGACCAGGTCGGTTCATATGTCCGGCAGGTCTCAACTCGGAAAAGACCGATGACCAACCTTGCATTCGATCTTGCCCGGCTGGCGGGAAGTGGACTATACCTGTCGGCAATTCACGCGATCCGCACGACCCTGCTTGACCTGACCGCGGTGCCGGGAAGGATCCGGTTCACCGCCTGAGTCCTGGAGAAGGCGAGGACTTGAGCATGGGATCCACCTCCGAGAATGATCACTCCACGGGTGTCGGCCGCCGCGATCTGATCAGGCGGTCCGCCGCACTGGGCCTGTTGTCCGTCCCCACGATGAGTTTCCTGGTCTCCTGTGCCAGCAGCGGTGGCGGCAGCGAGGACAAGGCCAAAGCGGGAAAGAAGACGGACAAGAACCCGCTCGCGGTCAATGAGACCGCCCAGATGGAATTCGTCCTCTTCGACGGCGGTTTCGGCAAGGAGTACGCCGAGGACGCCGTGAAGATCTACGAGAAGAACTTCCCCGGCGCCACGGTGAAGTTCGCGGCCACCCAGAAGATCCAGTCCACGCTCCAGCCCCGCTTCAACCAGGGCACCCCGCCCGACCTCATCGACAACTCCGGTGCCGAGCAGATGGACATGGGCGTCCTGGTCGGCA
>NZ_JAANNX010000052.1:0-37260 GCF_013363615.1 Streptomyces sp. CAI-85
CCTCCATGATGTCGCCGAGCGGGAGGTAGTCCTCGCTGGTGCGCTGCTCGGTGACGGCGTAGATCTCGGCCTGGGCGCGGTTGACGATCTCGTCGACGTCGTCGTCGGCCGCGTATCCCATCTGGGTGATGCGGGTGCCTGCCTCCACCAGGCGACGCAGCACCGCCCGCTCGTGCACGATCTCCGCGTAGTACTCGGCGTTCGCCGCGGTCGGCACCGTCTGGACGAGGGTGTGCAGATACGACGCCCCGCCGACCTTGTTGATCTCGCCGCGCTTGGTCAGCTCGGCGGCGATCGTGATGGGGTCGGCCGGCTCGCCCTTCGCGTAGACGTCGAGGATCGCCTGGTAGATCGTCTCGTGCGCGGGCTTGTAGAAGTCATGGCCCTTGAGGACCTCGACGACGTCGGCGATGGCGTCCTTCGACAGGAGCATGCCACCGAGGACGGACTGCTCGGCGTCGAGATCCTGCGGCGGCACCCGCTCGAACGCGGTCCCGCCCTCCCAGTCGCCGCTGTCCCGGCCCCGGTCGTGCTGTTCGTCCCGGCCACGGCCGCCGCTGTCTCCGCGGCGGCGGGAGGCGGGCAGACGATCACTGGGTCCGCTGTCGGCCCACGGGTCGTCCAAGGGCTCGGAAATGCTCACCGAGCAGCCTCCTCCCGTCCGCCGAGCGGACCTCGCCGTGCGTTTCAGTTCTACGGCACGACACTGACAATTGAGAGGCCCAACTCCACTTGTGGAGCGTCGGTTTTGTGAGGGTTTCAGCGGCCGACAGGCGGAGGGGGCGCCGGACAACGGTAGGCCCGCGGGCACCGTCAGCCAATCTGGTTATCCACAGGCCATGTGGACGACGGCCCCGATGCTGTGGACAACTCCGCAAAACCTGTGCACGACCCGGTGGACAGCCCTGTGAACAAGCACTCGCCTTTTCCCGGCTGACCGAGCTGACCTGCACGTTTCCCATCCACCGGCTGTGCAGAAGAAAAACTTTCCCGGTCGGGCCAAGATCCCTTCGAACACTGTGGGAAACGACGCACCGTCCCACCCATGGTAAGGGTCACAAGCCGCTTGTATCTCTTACCTGTGGACGATTAGATTGGTGGTCATGACACAGGCTCCCCCGATGCCCAGGGCCACCAGGCGACAGCACGATCGAGAGATCGTCGCGCTGGCCGTCCCGGCTTTCGGCGCGCTGGTCGCCGAGCCCCTCTTCGTGCTGGCGGACAGCGCGATCGTCGGCCACCTCGGCACCGCCCAGCTCGCCGGACTCGGGATCGCCGCGGCCCTCCTCACCACCGCCGTCAGTGTCTTCGTCTTCCTCGCCTACGCCACCACGGCCGCCGTGGCCCGCCGGGTCGGCGCCGGTGATCTCCCCGCCGCCATCCGCCAGGGCATGGACGGAATCTGGCTGGCCCTCCTCCTCGGCACCGCCGTGATCGTCGCCGTCCTCCCCAGCGCGCCGGCACTCGTCGATCTCTTCGGCGCCTCGCAGACCGCCGCCCCCTACGCGACGACGTATCTGCGGATCTCGGCACTCGGCATCCCGGCCATGCTGATCGTCCTCGCCGCGACCGGCGTCCTGCGCGGACTCCAGGACACCAGGACCCCGCTCTACGTCGCCGTCGGCGGCTTCGTCGCCAACGCAATTCTCAACGCCGCCCTCGTCTACGGCGTCGGCCTCGGTATCGCAGGCTCCGCCTGGGGCACGGTGATCGCCCAGTGGGGCATGGCCGCGGTCTATCTGGTCGTGGTGGTCCGCGGAGCCCGCCGGCACGGCGCCTCGCTCCGCCCCGACGCCGCCGGCATCCGGGCCTCGGCACAGGCAGGCGTTCCCCTGCTCGTCCGTACGCTGTCGCTGCGCGCGATCCTGATGATCGCCACCGCCGTGGCCGCCCGCCTCGGAGACGCCGACATCGCGGCCCACCAGATCGCCCTGTCCCTGTGGAGCCTGCTCGCCTTCGCCCTGGATGCCATCGCGATCGCCGGGCAGGCCATCATCGGACGCCATCTCGGCGCCGGGGACGCCCAGGGCGCGCGGGACGCCTGCCGGCGGATGGTCGAGTGGGGCATCGGTGTGGGCATCGGCCTCGGCGTGCTGGTCGTCCTCGCGCGGCCGCTCTTCCTGCCCCTGTTCACCACCGACGCCGGGGTGAAGGCCGCCGCGCTGCCCGCCCTGCTCGTCGTCGCGCTCTCCCAACCGGTGAGCGGCATCGTCTTCACGCTGGACGGGGTGCTGATGGGCGCGGGGGACGGCCCGTACCTGGCCTGGGCGATGGTGGGCACCCTCGCCGTCTTCGCACCGGTCGCTCTGCTGATACCGGTGCTCGGCGGCGGACTGACCGCGGTGTGGGGCGCGCTGGCGCTGATGATGGTCGTACGGATGCTGACGCTCTGGCTTCGGACCCGCTCGGGCCGCTGGATCGTCACCGGCGCGACCCGCTGACGTCTCCTACGGGCTCCTTGCCAAACCAGACGACGTACCGGGCGACGTCCCTGACGTTTCACGTGAAACATGCGGAAGGGGCCACACCTCAGCGGGTGTGGCCCCTTCTCAGCTCTTCCAGCCCCTCAGCTCTTCAAGAGCCGAACAGCCCGTAGAGCCAAGCACGGCGATCAGGCCGCGACGACCTCGATGTTGACCTTGGCGGCAACCTCGGGGTGCAGGCGCACGGACGTCTCGTGGGCGCCCAGCGTCTTGATCGGCGAGCCCAGCTCGATGCGGCGCTTGTCGACCTCGGGACCACCGGCGGCCTTGATCGCGGAAGCGATGTCGGCCGGAGTGACGGAACCGAAGAGACGACCGGCGTCGCCGGAGCGGACGGCCAGACGGACCCGGACACCCTCGAGCTGGGCCTTGACGCTGTTGGCCTGCTCGATGGTCTGGATCTCGTGGATCTTGCGAGCGCGACGGATCTGCTCGACGTCCTTCTCGCCACCCTTGGTCCAGCGGATCGCGAAGTTCCGCGGGATCAGGTAGTTGCGGGCGTAACCGTCCTTGACGTCGACGACGTCACCGGCGGCACCGAGGCCGGAGACCTCGTGAGTGAGGATGATCTTCATGTGTCGGTCACCCTTCCCTTATCGCGCCTGGGCGGTGTACGGCAGCAGCGCCATCTCACGGCTGTTCTTGACGGCCGTGGCGACGTCACGCTGGTGCTGCGTGCAGTTGCCGGTCACGCGGCGGGCACGGATCTTGCCGCGGTCGGAAATGAACTTCCGCAGCATGTTCGTGTCCTTGTAGTCCACGTACGTGACCTTGTCCTTGCAGAATGCGCAGACCTTCTTCTTAGGCTTGCGCACAGGCGGCTTCGCCATGGTGTTTCTCCTGTGTGATCAAGAAGTGTGGGTACGGCCCACCCCTGTGACCGGCCCGGCCCGAAGGCCGGACGTCAGGCCCTAGAAGGGGGGCTCGTCCGAGTAGCCGCCGCCGCTGCCGCCGCCGGAGTTTCCACCCCAGCCGCCACCGCCACCGCCGCCGCCCTGCTGGCCACCGGCGGGAGCACCGGTCGCCCACGGGTCGTCCGCGGGAGCGCCGCCGCCGCCCTGCTGACCGCCGCCGGGGCCACCGCCCCAGCCGCCGCCACCCTGGCCGCCACCGCCGTTGTAACCACCCTGGCCACCGCGTCCGCCGCCGCCGCTGGTCTTGGTGACCTTGGCCGTGGCGTTGCGCAGGCTGGGGCCGACTTCCTCGACGTCCAGTTCGTAGACCGTGCGCTTGACGCCCTCACGGTCCTCGTAGGACCGCTGCTTCAGCCGGCCCTGCACGACGACGCGCATGCCTCGCTGGAGCGACTCCGCGACGTTCTCCGCCGCCTGGCGCCAGACCGAGCAGGTCAGGAACAGGCTCTCGCCGTCCTTCCACTCGTTCGTCTGGCGGTCGAAGGTGCGGGGAGTGGACGCGACACGGAACTTCGCGACCGCCGCACCGGAGGGGGTGAAGCGCAGCTCGGGGTCGTCGACAAGATTGCCGACGACCGTGATGACGGTCTCGCCTGCCATGGGGAACCTCTCGGCGGGTTTGCTGCTGCTGGCTGCTAGTGCTGCTACTCAGAGTCCCGAGATCGACTGAGCGGTGAGGCTCAGTGGGTCTCGGGGCGGAGGACCTTGGTCCGGAGGACCGACTCGTTCAGGTTGAGCTGGCGGTCGAGCTCCTTGACGACCGCAGGCTCGGCCTGAAGGTCGATGACCGAGTAGATGCCCTCGGGCTTCTTCTTGATCTCGTACGAGAGACGACGACGGCCCCAGGTGTCGACCTTCTCGACCTTGCCGTTGCCCTCACGGACGACGGAGAGGAAGTTCTCGATCAGGGGGGCGACGGCGCGCTCCTCCAGATCGGGGTCGAGGATGACCATCACCTCGTAGTGACGCATGTGGAACCCACCTCCTTTGGACTCAGCGGCCACGGTCGATCCGTGGCAGGAGGGTTGTGATGCGTACGCAACGGTATCGGCCGCCACTGACAACGGGGGGTCGCGGAGCGACATCCCCACGTCGAGCTGGGCGGAGTTCCTGGCTGTGCCTGGGCAGACACCGGTGCAGACGGTACAGACTACCCGCACACCTGCTTCCGGTTGAAATCCGGCCGGGGAGACCGCCAGTCTGTACACATCGGGTGTGTACGGCGCTACGATGCGCCGCCTTCCGCAGGAGGTGCCCTATGGCACAGGCATTGCGACCCAACACCGCCGGCTCTCTCTTCGCCACGGACGGCAGGCCCCATCCCCTCCAGGACACGCTGGTGATCGTGACCCTGGTGCTCGGAGTGGTGTCCTTCGTCACGGCGATGTTCCACAACCTGCATCTGCTCAGCTCCTGGACCGGTCTGGTGGGAATCCTGACCGGCGCGTACGGACAGTGGATCTCCGAGACCACCCGTGAGCGCTTCGGTCTGATCCTGGGTCTCGGTGCCTCCGGGGTCGGCTTCTTCCTCGGCATGGCACACGGCGGCCTCTTCGGCGGGCTGTGGTGATCAGCCCGGCACCGCAAGCCGACCCCACCCGTCCCGTCGTCCACCAGGGACCCGTTGACGGACTCGGGGAAGAGGACCCGTTGACGGACTCGTAGAACACGTACGAAACCTGCCGTAACGCCCCGGCCTCCCAGAGGCCGGGGCGCAGGTGCCGTACGGCCAGTCGGGCCAGGCGCACGGCGCAGTAGGCTTCGGCGCGTGAGCCGGAGCCCCTGAACCCATGGGGACACACCAGCCGAGGAGCGCCCCGAATGAGCCTGACCCTGAGGACCATCAGCCGCGAGCAGCATCTGGCGTACATCCAGAGCCTGCCGGCGGCTAGTCACATGCAGGTTCCGGCCTGGGCCGACGTCAAGGCGGAGTGGCGTTCGGAGAGCCTCGGCTGGTTCGACGAGCGGACCGGTGAACTGGTCGGCGCGGGTCTGGTCCTCTACCGGCAGCTTCCCAAGATCAAGCGCTACCTGGCCTATCTGCCCGAGGGCCCGGTCATCAACTGGTTCGCGCCGAATCTGACGGAGTGGCTGGAGCCGATGCTCGCGCACCTCAAGCGGCAGGGCGCGTTCTCCGTGAAGATGGGCCCGCCGGTGATCATCCGGCGCTGGGAGGCCACCTCCATCAAGGCGGGCATCCAGAACCCGGACGTGAAGCGACTGCGGGACATCGAGGCCGACTTCATCGAGCCGCGCGCCTTCGAGGTGGCCGACAAGCTGCGCCGGATGGGCTGGCAGCAGGGCGAGGACGGCGGCGCCGGCTTCGGTGACGTCCAGCCGCGCTACGTCTACCAGGTGCCGCTGGCGAACCGTTCCCTCGAAGAGGTCCACAAGAACTTCAACCAGCTCTGGCGCCGCAACATCAAGAAGGCCGAGAAGGCCGGCGTCGAGGTGGTCCAGGGCGGCTACCACGACCTCGAGGAATGGCAGCGGCTGTACGAGATCACGGCGGTCCGCGACCACTTCCGGCCGCGTCCGCTGTCGTACTTCCAGCGCATGTGGACGGCCCTCAACACCGAGGACCCCAACCGGATGCGGCTGTACTTCGCCCGCCACAACGGGGTGAACCTGTCGGCGGCGACGATGCTGATCGTCGGCGGGCACGTCTGGTACTCCTACGGCGCCTCCGACAACATCGGCCGTGAGTTCCGTCCGTCGAACGCCATGCAGTGGCGGATGCTGCGCGACGCCTACGCGCTCGGCGCCACCGTCTACGACCTGCGCGGCATCTCCGACTCCCTGGACGAGACGGACCACCTCTTCGGTCTGATCCAGTTCAAGGTGGGCACGGGCGGGCAGGCCGCCGAGTACCTCGGCGAGTGGGACTTCGCGCTGAACAAGGTGCTCCACAAGGCGCTCGACATCTACATGTCGCGCCGCTGACGTCCCGCCCGGCGATTCCGTACCTTTGACACCCCGGCACCACCCCTGACTCCTCGGCCCCTTCGAGGCGTTTCCCCACTCCGCAGCCACCAGAAAGGTCCCAGGTCCGGCCATGGCGCTCACGCTCTACGTCGACACCGCGCGCTGGCGGGCGCACCACAAGCACGTCCAGGAGCAGTTCCCGGGGCTCGTCCCGGTCTGCAAGGGCAACGGCTACGGCTTCGGGCACGAGCGGCTGGCGGAGGAGGCCACCCGGCTGGGCTCGGACGTCCTCGCCGTCGGCACGACGTACGAAGCGGCTCGCGTCAAGGACTTCTTCGGCGGCGACCTGCTGGTGCTGACGCCGTACCGGCGCGGTGAGGAGCCCGTCCCGCTGCCCGACCGTGTCGTGCGGTCGGTGTCGTCGATCGACGGCGTGTACGGCCTCGTGGGCGCCCGGGTGGTCATCGAGGTGATGTCCTCGATGAAGCGGCACGGCATCAGCGAGCAGGACCTGCCGCAGTTGCACGCCGCCATAGAGAACGTCCGGCTGGAGGGCTTCGCCATCCATCTGCCGCTGGACCGCACCGACGGCTCCGACGCCGTCGAGGAGGTCATCGGCTGGATGGACCGGCTGCGCGCGGCCCGGCTGCCGCTGCACACGATGTTCGTCAGCCATCTCAAGGCCGACGAACTCGCCCGGCTCCGGCAGCAGTTCCCGCAGACGCGCTTCCGCGCCCGGATCGGCACCCGGCTGTGGCTGGGGGACCATGACGCGACCGAGTACCGCGGTGCCGTCCTGGACGTCACCCGGGTCGCCAAGGGCGACCGGTTCGGCTACCGGCAGCAGAAGGCGGCCTCCGACGGCTTCCTGGTGGTCGTGGCGGGCGGTACGTCGCACGGCGTGGGCCTGGAGGCCCCCAAGGCCCTGCACGGCGTCATGCCGCGCGCCAAGGGTGTCGCACGGGCCGGCCTGGCCACCGTGAACCGGAACCTCTCGCCGTTCGTGTGGGGCGGCAAGCAGCGCTGGTTCGCGGAGCCGCCGCACATGCAGGTGTCGATCCTCTTCGTGCCCTCGGACGCGCCGGAGCCGGCGGTCGGCGACGAGCTGGTGGCCCATCTGCGGCACACCACCACGCAGTTCGACCGCCTCGTGGACCGCTGAGCCGCACCGGACGGGCAGAACAGCACGAAGGCCGTACACGGAATCCCGTGTACGGCCTTTCGCGTCTCCAAGCCCGGCCCGCTAGCTGCCCTGTTCGCTCAGGGCGAACTGTCGACGGCGTCCTGCCTGCCCCACTCCACCTGAGGCCCCTCGAAGTGCGAGGCGTGCCGGGGCGGGCGGGCCCGCGAGCCGATGGCGAAGAAGTCCTCGGCCCCGTCGAGCACCCCGCCCGAGGGATCGTCGTCGCCGGCCTGGCGCACCACGTCCCGTTCCGGCATCAGGATGTCCCGCACGACCACCACGCACAGATAGAGCGTGCCCAGCAGATGCACGCCGATGGCCCAGTGGTAGCCGTCGGTGGGCAGTCCCTTGTGGGCGTCTCCGCTGGTCGTGTACGCGAGGTACATCCAGATCCCGAGGAAGTACACGACCTCGCATGCCTGCCAGATCAGGAAGTCCCGCCACTTGGGCCGGGCCAGCACCGCCAGCGGCACCAGCCACAGCACGTACTGCGGTGAGTAGACCTTGTTGGTGAGGATGAAGGCCGCCACCGCCAGGAAGGCGAGCTGGGCGAAGCGGGGGCGGCGCGGCGCGGACACCCCCAGTGCCACGATGCCGGCCAGACAGAGGATCGTCAGAAGCGCGGCCAGGGTGTTCACGCTCTCGGTGGTGAGCGGGTCGTCGGAGTTCTGGGCCAGGATCAGCCAGAACGAGCCGAAGTCGACGCCGCGCTCCTGGCTGAAGCGGTAGAACTTCGACCAGCCCTCGAAGGCGAAGAGCATCACCGGCAGGTTGACCACCAGCCAGGCCACGACCGCGCCCGAAAGCGCCTTGCCGAAGTCCCGCCATTTCCAGGCGCGCAGACACAGCACGAACAGCGGGACGAGCAGGAAGACCGGATACAGCTTGGCGGCCGTGGCGAGCCCCAGGAGGACGCCGAAGGCGAGGGAGCGGCCCCGCGCCCACATCATCATCGCCGCGGCCGTCAGAGCGACGGCCAGCAGGTCCCAGTTGATGGTCGCGGTGAGGGCGAAGGCGGGCGCCAGGGCGACCAGCAGGCCGTCCCACGGGCGCCGGGCGTGCGTACGGGACACACAGACGGCGATAACGGCCGCGCAGGCCATCAGCATCCCGGCGTTGACCATCCAGTACCACTGCTCCTGGTCCTGGATGCTGCCGCTGCCCGGCGTCAGCCAGGCGGCCACCTCCATGAACACACCGGTCAGGACCGGGTACTCGAGGAAGTCCATGTCGCCGGGGAGCTTGTCGAAGTACGGCACGAGGCCGTCGGCGAAGCCTCGCCCCTGGTACAGGTGCGGGATGTCCGAGTAGCACGCGTGGGTGTACTGGGAGCTGGCGCCGAAGAACCAGCCGCCGTTGTAGCAGGGCGCCTTCTGGATCAGGCCGAGGGCGAACATCCCGATCGCCACCAGCGCGACGATCCGTACGGGCGTCCACCAGGACGTTCCGATGAGGGCCCGTCGCCCGAGAGGGCCGCCGATCAGCTCACTGCCGGCCGCGGCCACCTTGTCGTACCTGGTCGGCGGGACCAGGTCCGGCTCGGGCGAGGGCTGGAGCTCAGGCTCGGGCACGGGGGTCGGCGTCGATTCTGCACTGGGCATGGGCCACATCCTGCCGTACCGGCCTAGGAAAAAGCCGAGGGCCGCCCCACCTGGTGCGGTGAGGCGGCCCTCGTTTCACGTGAAACATATGCCTGTTTCACGTGAAACACCCGGCTTGGGCGCGGCGGCTACCCGGTCGAGCCTCCGAAGAAGCTCCCGCCGTTCTGATTGCCTCTGGAGGTGTCCTCCGTCTCCGTATCGGTCGGTGACGGACTGGTCTCTCCTCCGCTGCCGCCGTCCGTGGCGCCGCTGTTCGTGCCGCCCGAGTCCTCTTCACAGCCGAAGAAGCGGTTGCAGGTCTCGCTCTGGGAGGGCGAGGGCAGAACCACCGGCTGGCTGGGCGTCGGGGTGGGCGACGGCTCCGGCTCCTCGGACTCGGTCGCCGAGGGGGTCGGGGACGGGGACGGCTCCGCGTTGACGATCTCACCGATCGGCTCGGGCTCCGGGAAGCTCTCCGCGGGCTGGCCCTTCAGCGCCTCGGCCATGTAGTCGTGCCAGATCTGGGCCGGGAACGAGGCACCGTGGATCTTCTCCTGGCCACCCGTGCCGAACATCTCCAGGAACGCACGGTTCTTGTTGGACTCGTCGTCGTCCAGCCGGAACATGGTGACCGCCGTCGACAACTGCGGGGTGTAGCCCACGAACCAGGCGGACTTGTTGCCGTCGGTGGTACCGGTCTTGCCGGCCACCTCACGGCCCGGAAGCTGGGCGTTGGTACCGGTGCCCTTCTCCACCACGGTCTTCAGGACGTCCGTGACGTTGTCGGCGACCTTCGAGGTGAACGCCTGCTCCGACTCGGTCTTGTGCGTGAAGATCTGGCCCTTCTCGCTGGTGACCTTCTCGACCGAGTACGGGTCGCGCTGCTTGCCGCTGGCGGCGAAGGTGGCGTAGGCCCCGGCCATCCGGATCGCGCTCGGGTCGGAGATGCCGATCGAGAACGACGGGAAGCCGGCACCGGTCAGGCTGTCCTCGCGCAGGCCCGCGTTCATGGCGGATTCCTTCACCTTGTCCAGACCGACGTCCTGGCCGAGCTGCACGAAGGCGGAGTTCACCGACTCGCGCATCGCCTCACGCAGGTCGATCTTGAACTCGGGCGGAGTGCCGAGCGAGACGTTGCCGTCGTTCGTCTGGAGCCACTCCTTGCCCTTCTCGTCCTTCCAGATCGTCTTGTCGTAGTTCCTGATCTTGAGCTTGTTCTGACCGCTGAACAGGCTCTTGGGGGAGACGATCGTGCGCTCGTCCTGCGCCTGCGACGACCCCAGGTCGGGGTCCCGCACGCCCCAGGTCATCGCGGCCGCCAGCACGAACGGCTTGAAGGTGGAGCCGACCTGGGCACCGGTCTGGTCCGCGTTGTTGGTGAAGTGCTTGGTCGCGTCCTCACCGCCGTAGACGGCCCGGATGGCACCCGTGGTCGGGTCGACGGAGGCTCCGCCGAACTGGACGTGGGTGTCCTTCTCCGGGCGTTCCTTCGGCTTGATGTTGTCCTTCCGGACCTTCTTCACGGCCTCTTCGAGCTGGTTGACCTTCTTCCTGTCGAAGGTCGTGTAGATCGAGTAGCCGCCCTGCTGAAGGTCGTTCTGCGTGATCCCGGTCTCTTTGCTGTTGCTGACCAGGTAACCGTTGGCGAGGTCGACCAGGTAGCCGATCTGCCCCTTCAGGTCGGTGTTCGACCTGGGGTTCGCCACCTTGGGAAGGGTGGTGTACTTGGCCCGCGTCGCCGGGTCGAGATGGCCGTACTCGACCATCTTGTCGAGGGTGTCCTGCATCTGGAGCAGGGCACGCTTGGTGTTCTTCTCGCGGGTGGCGTTGACCGGATCGATCGTGGGCGACCCCATGGGGTCGTAGTACGTGGCACCCTTCAGCGTCGCGGACAGGAACGCGCACTCGCCCGGGCTGAGGTCGACCGCGTCCTTCTCGAAGTAGGCGCGGGCGGCGGCCTGGATCCCATAGGCGTTGCGCCCGTAGTAGGCGGAGTTCAGATAGCCCGCCATGATCGTGTTCTTGTCGAGCTTGGCGCCGACCTTGATCGACACGAAGATCTCCTTGAACTTCCGGGAGATGGTCTGCGACTGGTCGTTGAGCATGGCGTTCTTGACGTACTGCTGGGTGATGGTCGAGCCACCCTGCGTCTGTCCGCCCCGGGCCATGTTGAACACGGCGCGCCCGATGCCCTTGGGGTCGATGCCGCTGTCCTCGTAGAACGTCTTGTTCTCCTGCGAGATCACCGCCCAGCGCATCTCCTCGGGGATCTGCGAGAGATCGATGATCTGCCGGTTCGCCTCACCACCGGTGGCAACCATCTGGGTGCCGTCTTTCCAGTAGTAGACGTTGTTCTGGGCTTCCGCCGTCTCGTCGATCTTGGGGATGCCCACCATGGCGTAGCCGATGCCCGCCACGGCCACCAGGCTGCCCATGAAGCCGACGAACAGGCCGGCCACCAGCTTCCAGGACGGCACCCAGCGCTGCCAGCCGTACTTGTCGGCACGCGGATAGTCGATCAGGCGCTTTCGGTCGGAAGCGCCCCGTCCTCTGCCCCGGCCGGGCCCGGCCGCGGCGCCGCGGCGGCCTCCCGCGGGCTCGGCCGCTCTGCGCCGGCCGCCCGGGCCTCTCTGGGGGGCACGCCGGGACTCGGCGCGGCCGCCGTACGACTGCTCCTCGCTTCCCGACCCATGACCCAACCCGTAGTCGGAAGGAGATCCGGTGGCGCCTCGCGGTGCCGCGCGGCGGCCGGCAGACGCACCGGACTGGCCGCGTCGGGCCGCGGCACGTCCGCCTCCCTGCGGCTGCGGCGGTTTGCGACGGTGCTCGCTCATCGAACGATTACTCCTAGGGCAGGCGCATCCGTGCGCGCCTGAGAAGGGCGGCTGGTTTCCTGTCCCCCCGAAGTACGGATGCGGTCGGTCGCTCATTCATCCGTACGGCACCGGAGGCCTCGACGCCCCCCGGCGTCCCATGAGTCCCGGTGGTGTGCATGGCGGACAGACTACGCACCGTCAAAACCTGCCTAGGCCCGAGGTTCACCCCAAATCAGGCAACTCGCCTGCAACGAATCGGTGATGTGATCCCGTTCACCATCTTCCCTCTTGTCGCATCCGGATGGCCGTTCTATCGTCGTGATGTATCGAGTCGATACATCAGAGCGGCATAAGCGAGTCAACGGCGAGAGGAGGCGACGATGAGCCGGCGATCCGGCATCCTCGAGTTCGCCGTACTCGGCCTGCTCCGCGAGTCCCCGATGCACGGCTATGAGCTGCGCAAACGACTCAATACGTCACTGGGGGTGTTCCGTGCCTTCAGCTACGGCACGCTCTACCCCTGCCTCAAGACGCTGGTCGCCAACGGCTGGTTGATCGAGGAACCGGGGCACACCCCCGAGGACGCCCTCGCCGCGCCACTGGCGGGACGTCGCGCCAAGATCGTCTACCGGTTGACGGCGGAAGGTAAGGAACACTTCGAGGACCTGCTCTCGCAGACCGGGCCCGACGCGTACGAGGACGAGCACTTCGCGGCTCGTTTCGCCTTCTTCGGGCAGACCTCGCGCGACGTCCGGATGCGCGTCCTCGAAGGCCGCCGCAGCCGGCTGGAGGAGCGCCTGGAGAAGATGCGGGCCTCACTGGCCCGCACCCGGGAGCGCCTCGACGACTACACGCTTGAGCTCCAGCGCCACGGAATGGAGTCCGTGGAGCGCGAAGTGCGCTGGCTGAACGAGCTCATCGAGAGCGAGCGGGCCGGACGGGACCTCAAGGGTTCCGCTCCGGGGGGAGCCGCTCAGCAGGACACCACATCTGGATCGACGGGCGGCCTGCCCCGTCCCGGGGGCATCCCCGGGACGGATACGCCCGGCGACACCGCCACGTGAGCGCCCAGTCAGGGCCTCACTCGTACACACAGGGAGCAACCGGAATGGGTTCGGTTCGCGTAGCCATCGTCGGCGTGGGCAACTGCGCCGCGTCGCTGGTGCAGGGCGTCGAGTACTACAAGGACGCCGACCCGGCGTCCAAGGTCCCGGGCCTGATGCACGTGCAGTTCGGGGACTACCACGTCGGTGACGTCGAGTTCGTCGCCGCCTTCGACGTCGACGCGAAGAAGGTCGGCCTCGACCTCTCGGACGCCATCGGTGCCAGCGAGAACAACACCATCAAGATCTGCGACGTCCCGAACAAGGGCGTCACGGTCCAGCGCGGTCACACGCTCGACGGTCTCGGCAAGTACTACCGCGAGACCATCGAGGAGTCCGCCGAGGCCCCGGTCGACGTGGTCCAGATCCTCAAGGACAAGCAGGTCGACGTCCTCGTCTGCTACCTGCCCGTCGGTTCCGAGGACGCGGCGAAGTTCTACGCCCAGGCCGCCATCGACGCCAAGGTCGCCTTCGTCAACGCCCTCCCGGTCTTCATCGCCGGCACCAAGGAGTGGGCGGACAAGTTCACCGAGGCGGGCGTCCCGATCGTCGGTGACGACATCAAGTCGCAGGTCGGCGCCACCATCACGCACCGTGTGATGGCGAAGCTGTTCGAGGACCGCGGTGTCCGACTCGAGCGCACCATGCAGCTCAACGTCGGCGGCAACATGGACTTCAAGAACATGCTGGAGCGCGACCGCCTCGAGTCCAAGAAGATCTCGAAGACGCAGGCCGTCACCTCGCAGATCCCCGACCGCGACCTGGGCGAGAAGAACGTCCACATCGGTCCCTCGGACTACGTGGCCTGGCTGGACGACCGCAAGTGGGCGTACGTCCGCCTCGAGGGCCGTGCCTTCGGTGACGTCCCGCTGAACCTGGAGTACAAGCTCGAGGTCTGGGACTCCCCGAACTCCGCGGGTGTCATCATCGACGCGCTGCGCGCCGCGAAGATCGCCAAGGACCGCGGCATCGGCGGCCCGATCCTGTCGGCGTCGAGCTACTTCATGAAGTCCCCGCCGGTCCAGTACTTCGACGACGAGGCGTACGCGAACGTCGAGAAGTTCATCCGCGGCGAGGTCGAGCGCTAGCTCGACCCGGAACGAAGATTCGCTCCTGCCAGGGCTGAGAAGGGTCCCCGGGTCGCACGACCCGGGGACCCTCCCCGTATGTGAGGCTGTGCCCATGGCCGTCGTCCGCGATCTGCGCGTCCTGCTGCGCCTCGGTGACTTCCGGCGACTGCTGGCCGTACGGCTGCTGTCCCAGTGCGCCGACGGCGTCTACCAGGTGGCGCTCGCCACGTACGTCGTCTTCTCGCCGGAGAAACAGACCTCCGCCTCCGCGATCGCCTCGGCGATGGCCGTCCTGCTGCTGCCGTACTCCCTGGTCGGCCCCTTCGCCGGCGTCCTCCTCGACCGCTGGCGCCGCCGTCAGGTGTTCCTCTACGGCAATCTGCTGCGGGCCCTCCTGGCCTCCGCGACGGCCGTCCTGATGGTCAGCCAGGTGCCCGACTGGCTCTTCTACGCCTCGGCGCTGTGCGTCACGGCGGTCAACCGCTTCGTCCTCGCCGGACTGTCGGCGGCCCTGCCCCGGGTGGTCGACGCCGAACGCCTGGTGATGGCCAACTCCCTCTCCCCGACCGCCGGAACACTGGCCGCGGTCGCGGGCGGGGGCCTCGCCTTCGTCGTACGGCTGGCGGTGGCGGACACCGACGCCGCGGTGGTGCTGCTGGGCTGTGGGCTCTATCTGTGCGCCGCGCTCGCCTCCCTGACCATGGCGGCCGACCTGCTGGGACCCGACCGCGAACGCCTCCCCACGCGGCTGTCCACCGCACTGCGCGGCACCGCCCGGGGACTGGCCGCCGGCGTACGCCACTTGGCCCGGCCGAAGCGCCGGGAGGCCGCCTGGGCGCTCGGGGCGATCTCGCTGATGCGGTTCTGCTACGGCGCCCTGACGGTCATGGTGCTGATGCTCTGCCGGTACGCCTGGTCGTCCGAACCGGACCAGGGCCTCGCCCTGTTGGGGGTGGCCGTCGCCGTCTCCGGGGTCGGCTTCTTCGCCGCTGCCGTGGTGACGCCGTCGGCGGCGGGACGGCTGGGACCGGGGCGCTGGATCGTCGTCTGCTCGGCCGCGGCGGCGGTCCTGGAACCGGCCCTGATGCTGCCCTTCACCCAAGCCACCATGTTCGTCGCGGCGTTCGTCCTGGGGCTCGTCACCCAGGGCGCCAAGATCGCCACGGACACCATCGTCCAGTCCTCGGTGGAGGACCGCTTCCGTGGCCGGATCTTCTCTCTCTACGACGTGCTGTTCAACGTCGCCTTCGTCGGCGCAGCCGGGGTGGCCGCGCTGATGCTGCCACCCAACGGACGCTCCCCGGCACTGGTGGTAACGGTCGCCGTTATCTACGCGGCAGTTGCTGGGGCTATGGCCCGTTTTGAACGCCGATAAGTGTCACATCAATGCCACAGACTCCCCCCGCGTTGGAGGATTGTCAGTGGGGCCCGGTAGCTTACGTGCGTCTTACAGCGCGTCTGTTTTCGCGCCACACGCCTAAGTTCCAGGGGGACCCCCATGTCGACTCCGCCGCCCCAGGGCCAGAACCCGTTCGCACAGGGTCAGCCGCAGGCTCCGTACCCGCCGCAGCAGGGCACCGCGCCGTTCGCGCCGGTGCCGCCGGCCCCGCCCGCCCGGCGCTTCAGCAAGAAACTGCTGCGTATTGTCGGCATCATCGTCCTCGCGATCATCATCGGCGTCGTCAAGTGGCAGATGGGCAAGACGGACGCCGAGACCACGTCCGTGGGAAGCTGCATGTACAACAAGGGCACCCAGATATCGCCGGACCTGAAGACGGTCGACTGCTCGTCCAGCGACGCCAAGTACAAGGTCGTCGAGAAGTTCGACAACACCAGCGACAGCGGCAAGTGCGAAGCAATCCAGGAAGCAGAGATTTCCTACTACCAGCAGGGCGACAATCACGATGTCGTGCTCTGCCTGAAGGAAATCAAGTAGAGCATCGCCGCCCGACGTCACGTGAATGTTTCACGTGAAACCTCGTCACGAACCCGGAAGAGCGCCGTGCCAGCCAGTCGCGACACGGCGTTCTTGCACGTCTGGACCTTCGTCGCACCCTGACCTCTGAACTACCTCAACTCCCTTGCCGCTTACATCCTCCACGCAAGAGGATCAGTACTCGAGCGGACCTGACCAGTCCGCCAGCGAAGGCCCGAGGAACTCCCCTCTGAATAGCCTTCTCCAACAGCAAGGGGGACAACATGAGACTACGCGCTGCCGCGTCGCTCACCGCAGCCGTCGCTACCGTCGCGGTGCTCGCAGGGACCACCACCCAGGTGTCGGCCGCCGAGTCCGTGCCAGCGAATGCGTTCGCCAGCCCGACCGCGTACGCCGACTACCTCAAGCACTCGAACGAAGAGGGCGCGCTCGAGACACTCAAGGGATTTGAGGCCCTCTCACCGAACAAGCAGAGCCAGTTCCTGCGCTACGTCCAGGACCCTGCTCTGTACAAGGACTTCATCGTCTCAAGCGCCGACGAGCAGAATAGCGTCACCGCTCTCACCGCAGACACCAACCGGACCGTCTCGCTCCGGGACGGTGATGTGACGTTCGAGTCCAACAGCGTTGTCAGCGGACTCACAGCCTCCGCAAGCGGTGTCCTTCCTGCGGGCATCCACGAGGTGAAGCGCTACAACACGATCAAGGCTCTTGGCGTCCCGGTCGCGCAGCTCTCCATCTGGGTGAAGTTTCAGAGCAATGGGCGCGACATCACCAAGGTGATCGATGCCGACGGCGCCGCGAAAAGGTGGGGCCCCATCAGCATCAAGAAGGAGAAGGCGAAGACGTCCCTCGGCACACAACAGTTCTGCGAGCGCGGCGGCAGGTGCGTCGGCGGCCACACTGCCATCGCCTCAATCATCTGGAACTTTGATGGCACCACCGCCTCCTACGACAAGAAGCAAGTGCTCAAGGTCGGCCGCAATGGCACTGGAAGCACTAGCCTGCAGAACCCGTAGGCTAGACGCGGCACGGATATGCGCGGTTGATGCGCAGCTGCATTGAAAGAGGCGGGCATGTTTCACGTGAAACATGCCCGCCTCTTTCAGGCTCAGCCCTGCTCGGCCCACCACTCCTTGAGGGCCGCCACCGCCGCGTCGTACTCCATCGGGCCGTTCTCCAGGCGCAGCTCCAGCAGGTGCTTGTACGCCTGGCCGATCACGGGGCCGGGGCTGACGCCCAGGATCTCCATGATCTGGTTGCCGTCGAGGTCGGGCCGGATCGCGTCCAGCTCCTCCTGCTCCTGGAGCTGGGCGATGCGCTCCTCCAGGCCGTCGTAGGCCCGGGAGAGCGCGGCAGCCCTGCGCTTGTTCCGGGTCGTGCAGTCGGAGCGGGTCAGCTTGTGCAGCCGGGTGAGCAGCGGCCCCGCGTCCCGTACATAGCGGCGGACGGCGGAGTCCGTCCACTCGCCGGTGCCGTACCCGTGGAAGCGCAGGTGCAGCTCGACGAGCCGGGAGACGTCCTTCACCAGCTCGTTGGAGTACTTCAGCGCCAGCATGCGCTTCTTGGTCATCTTCGCGCCGACCACCTCGTGGTGGTGGAAGGAGACCCGGCCGTCCTGCTCGAAGCGACGGGTGCGCGGCTTGCCGATGTCATGCAGCAGCGCGGCCAGCCGGAGGGTGAGGTCGGGACCGTTCTCCTCCAGCGCGATCGCCTGCTCCAGGACGATCAGCGTGTGGTCGTAGACGTCCTTGTGGCGGTGGTGCTCGTCCCTCTCCAGCCGCAGGGCGGGCAGCTCGGGCAGCACATGGCCGGCGAGCCCGGTGTCCACGAGCAGGGACAGGCCCTTGCGCGGGTGTGGGGAGAGGATCAGCTTGTTCAGCTCGTCCCGGACCCGCTCCGCGGAGACGATCTCGATACGGCCGGACATCTCCGTCATCGCGGTGACGACCTCGGGGGCGACCTCGAAGTCGAGCTGGGCGGCGAAGCGGGCGGCGCGCATCATGCGCAGCGGGTCGTCCGAGAAGGACTCCTCGGGCGTCCCCGGGGTGCGCAGCACCCGCCCCGCGAGGTCTTCGAGGCCGCCGTGCGGGTCGATGAACTCCTTCTCCGGGAGCGCCAGGGCCATCGCGTTCACGGTGAAGTCACGGCGGACGAGGTCCTGCTCGATGGAGTCGCCGTAGGCCACCTCGGGCTTGCGCGAGGTGCGGTCGTACGCCTCGGAGCGGTACGTGGTCACCTCGATCTGGAAGCTGCGGTCGACGCCCTCGACGCAGGCGTCCTTCTGCGCGCCGACCGTGCCGAAGGCGATGCCGACGTCCCACACGGCGTCCGCCCACGGCCGCACGATCTTCAGGACGTCCTCGGGGCGGGCGTCGGTGGTGAAGTCCAGGTCGTTGCCGAGCCGGCCCAGCAGCGCGTCCCGGACCGAGCCGCCGACCAGGGCGAGGGAGAACCCCGCCTCCTGGAACCGGCGCGCGAGATCGTCGGCGACAGGCGCGATCCGCAGCAGTTCGTCCACCGCGCGGTGCTGCACTTGGCTCAGGGCACTGAGGTTGTCTTCGTTGGCGTTCGGCACAACAGAAGAGGGTACGTGGCCCGGCGGACCACGGGCTCCCCGATTACGGCCCGCGGGCTGCCGACGGCCGGCCGGCGGACATATGGCCCGATAGCAGCGCAGAATCATGCTGTGGGGATGTTCACGGACTCCGCTCCTTATACCTATACATAGAGGGCATGGGGGCGCTCGCACCCGATCTTGTGGAGCAGACCGCGGCACTTCCCCTCAGCGGGCATCGTTACCATGCGTGGACGCACTTTCCGACGACCACTGACGACGACGAGGGACGGCGAACGCGTGGCCGAGGCGGCAGACTCTCCGGGGACGGCTCCTTCCCCTGCCCGCCGGTGGCTGCGGCGCACCGGCGCACTGCTCGCCGGGGTGCCCCTGCTGGCCGGTCTCCTCCAGTTGCCCGCGCACGCCGACCCGGCGGACTCCGCCCGCGCGGCCTCCGGCCCGGGCTCGGTGGCCGTCGCCGTCGACTCGCTCACCCCGGCCGTCCCCGGCGAGGGGGACACCCTGACGGTGTCGGGCACGGTGACCAACAAGGGCAAGCAGGCGGTCACCGAGGCGCATGTGGGCCTGCGGGTGGGGCCCGTGCTGACGACCCGCTCGGCGATCGACGACGCGGCGCGGGACGCGGACGACCCGGACGTCGGCGGCGGCACCGAGGTGGGCGGCAAGTACGTCGCCGAGTTCGACAAGCTCACCCCGGGCGTGGCCGAGCACTTCACCATCTCCGTCCCGGTCGACGAGCTGGACCTCGGCGGCGACGGCGTCTACCCCCTCGGGGTGACCCTCTCCGGCGAGACGGCGGCGCAGCCCTGGGAGCGGGTGCTGGGGGTCCAGCGGACCTTCCTGCCGTGGCAGCCCGACGGGGCGGAGACGCAGACGCGCACGACCGTCCTGTGGCCGCTGATCTCGACCGCCCACATGACGGTGGAGACCGGCTCGGACGCCGGGCAGACCCCGGTCTTCCTGGACGACGGCCTCGCCGCGGAGATCGCTCCCGGCGGGCGCCTGGAGCAGCTCCTGACGCTCGGCAAGGAGCTGGACGTCACCTGGGTGATCGACCCGGACCTGTTGGCGTCGGTCGACGCCATGACCGACAGCTACCGGATCCGGGGCAAGGACGGCACCACCACCGCCGGCACCCAGCAGGCGGTCGCCAAGCAGTGGCTCGCCGCCCTCCAGGAGGCCGTGCGGGACAAGGAGGTCGTCGCGCTGCCCTTCGCCGACCCCGACCTCGCCTCCCTCGCCCACAACGGCACCGGTGTCACCAGCTCCCTCAGCCAGCTCAAGGCCGCCACCGACGTCGCCGCCACCACGGTCGAGACGGTGCTGCACGTGACGCCGAGCACCGACTTCGCCTGGCCGGTGGACGGGGCCGTCGACCGGTCCATCGTCAAGGTCGCCACCTCCGCCGGCGCCGACAAGGTGATCGCGCGCAACGACAGCCTCAAGGAGACCGGCGGCCTCCCCTACAGCCCCTCGGCGGCCCGTCCGATCGGCGGCGGCACCACGGCGGTCGTCGCGGACGGCCGGCTGTCGAAGGCGTTCCAGGGCGATCTGACGAAGGCGTCCGCGGCCACGCTCGCCGTGCAGGAGTTCCTCGCGCAGAGCCTGGCGCTGAACCTCCAGACGACCAAGCAGCGCAGCATCGTGATCGCCCCGCAGCGGATGCCCACCGCGAAGCAGGCCCAGGCGATGGCGGCCGCCGTCACCGCCCTCCAGGGCGGCACCTGGACACAGCCCCAGGGGCTGACGGAGGCCGCCAAGGCCAAGCCGGACGCCGGGGCCACCACGAAGGTGCCGTCGCGGTCGGCGTACCCCTCGGCGCTGCGCAAGCAGGAGCTGACGCGGTCGGCGTTCCAGGACATCGGGACCACGCAGGACAAGCTCGACAACTTCAAGGTCATCCTCACCGACCAGTCCCGGGTGGTGACCCCCTTCGGCCGTGCGGTCAACCGCGAGATGTCCACCTCGTGGCGGGGCCGGGCCGCCGAGGCGAGCGCCTTCCGCCAGGACGTGCGCGCCTACCTCGACACCCTGGCCGGCCAGGTCAAGCTGATCGACAAGTCGGAGACCAAGCTCTCCGGGCGCAGCGCCACGATCCCCGTGACCGTGCAGAACAACCTGGTGCAGGGCGTGGACCATCTGGTGCTGCGGCTCACCTCGACCAACCCGACCCGTATGGAGTTCGGCGGCGAGGGTTCGGTCCAGGAGCCGATCGAGGTCTCCGGCGGCCACAGCACCACGGTGAAGTTCCCCACCTCCGCCCATGTCAACGGCAAGACGACGTTGATCGCGCAGCTCTACACGGAGGACGGCAGGCCGTACGGTTCGGCGGTCACCTTCGACGTGAAGGTCACCGAGATCACCGCCACGGTGATGCTGGTGATCGGCGGCGGTGTGCTGCTGCTGGTGCTCGCGGGCTTCCGCATGTACACCCAGCGCAAGCGCGCGGCGGCCCGCGCGGCCGAGGCGGGCGACCCGCAGGACGCGGAGGAGACCGACGGCTCCGACGAGGCCGGCGGGGCGGGTGAGTCCGGCCCGGCCGACGGCGGCCCGGTGAACCACGACGCCCCCGAGGAACGTCTCATGGGAGAGTCGGTCGTCCCGCCGGGGGCGGACGACCCGGAGCAGCCGAGTGACGAGACCCCGGACACCGCAGCGGAAAGCACGGACCCCTCGGGCACGGGTGAGAGAGTGGACCGTTGAGGATGTCGTGGCCGGTGGGCCCGGGACGATGAGGTGGGGTAACCATGAACGCGCCGTACGACGGTGACCGCGGCCAGGCCGCGGGCAGCTCGGGTCACCCCGAGGGCCCGCCGCCCGAGCACGGCCAGGTGCCGCCGCAGCACCCCGCGGACATGTACCTCCAGGACGCCTACGACCAGGACCCCTACCGGTCCCAGGACCTCACCGCGCAGGATCCGGTCGCCGAGGCGCTCTACGACCGTGCCGCGCACCCCCCGCCGCCCCCGGGCACCTACCCGGAGCAGCCGCTGTACGGCGCCCCCGAGCAGTCCCCGAACGCGCCCGACCCGCGCGTGTGGGCGCAGACGCCGGCGCCGGAGCCGGACGTCGCCGCCCCGTACCTGCCGTACGGCGACGACCCCCGTACGACGCAGTTCGTCGGCGTCGACGATCTGGTGACGCACTCCGGGGAGCGGCAGCAGCAGCCGGACGCCTTCGCGCACCTCTTCAAGGACCAGCAGCAGGCGGGCCCGCGCCCGCCGGTGGAGTCCCCCGCGGTTCCGGGCCCGGCCCACGCCCCGGTCGGCCCCGCGGGACCCGGCCGCCAGCCTCCCCAGGGCCAGGTGTACCAGGCGCAGGCCCCGCGCTTCGAGGACCCGGCCGACGAGCCGGACGGCGAGCCCGCCCCGGCCCCCGCCGCGAAGAAGGGCGGCCGCGCCACGGGACTGCTGAAGTCCAGCGCCGTGATGGCCGCGGGCACGATGGTCTCCCGGCTCACCGGCTTCGTCCGCTCGGCGCTGATCGTCTCCGCGCTGGGCGTGGGCCTGCTCGGCGACACCTTCCAGGTCGCCTACCAGTTGCCCACCATGATCTACATCCTGACCGTCGGCGGCGGCCTCAACTCCGTGTTCGTGCCCCAACTGGTGCGGGCCATGAAGGAGGACGACGACGGCGGAGAGGCGTACGCCAACCGGCTGCTGACGCTCGTCATGGTGGCGCTCGGCGTGCTCACCGTCGCCGCGGTCGCGGCCGCGCCGCTGCTCATCCGGGCACTGTCCAACCCGGTCGCCAGCAACCCGGCGGCCAACGAGGTCGGCATCACCTTCGTCCGCTACTTCCTGCCCTCGATCTTCTTCATGGGCGTCCATGTGGTGATGGGCCAGATCCTCAACGCGCGCGGCCGGTTCGGCGCGATGATGTGGACGCCGGTCCTGAACAACATCGTCATCATCGTGACGCTGGGCATGTTCATCTGGGTCTACGGCACCTCCGCCGACTCCGGCATGAAGGTCACGACGATCCCGCCGGAAGGCCAGCGGCTCCTCGGCATCGGTGTGCTGCTCGGCCTCGTCGTGCAGGCCCTCGCGATGATCCCCTACCTGCGCGAGACCGGGTTCCGGCTGCGGCCGCGGTTCGACTGGCGGGGCCACGGCCTGGGCAAGGCCGTCACGCTCGCCAAGTGGACGTTCCTGTTCGTCCTCGCCAACCAGGCGGGCGCGATCGTCGTCTCGCAGCTCTCCACCGCGGCCGGCAAGGACTCGCCCGTCGACGGCACCGGCTTCGCCGCCTACGCCAACGCCCAGCTCATCTGGGGCCTGCCGCAGGCCATCATCACCGTCTCGCTGATGGCCGCCCTGCTGCCGCGCATCTCACGCTCGGCCGCCGAGGGCGACGGCGGCGCGGTCCGCGACGACATCTCCCAGGGCCTGCGCACCACGGCCGTGGCGATCGTGCCGATCGCCTTCGGCTTCCTCGCGCTCGGCATCCCGATGTGCACCCTGATCTTCGGCTCGTCCGGCACCAGCGAGGCCACCAACATGGGCTTCATGCTGATGGCCTTCGGCCTCGGCCTGATCCCGTACTCGGTGCAGTACGTCGTCCTGCGCGCCTTCTATGCGTATGAAGACACCCGCACCCCCTTCTACAACACGGTCATCGTGGCCGCCGTCAACGCGACCGCCTCCGCCGTCTGTTACTTCGTGCTGCCGGCCCGCTGGGCCGTGGTCGGCATGGCCGCCGCCTACGGCCTGGCCTACGCGATCGGTGTCGGTGTCGCCTGGAACCGGCTGCGCAAACGGCTCGGCGGCGACCTCGACGGCTCCCACGTCCTGCGCACCTACGCCCGGTTGTGCATCGCCTCCGTACCGGCCGCCCTCATCAGCGGCGCGGCCTGCTACGGCATCGCGCAGACCCTGGGCCAGGGCGTCTCCGGCTCCTTCGTGGCACTGCTGGTGGGCGGGGTCCTGCTGCTCGGCGTCTTCTTCGTGGCGGCCCGGCGGATGCGGATCGCCGAGCTCAACTCGCTCGTCGGTATGGTGCGCGGACGCCTGGGTCGCTGAGACCGGGGGTACCCGCACAACCATCGTCCGCCATCGTGTGTCGTGCATAGCGGCGGACTGTGGGCACAATTGGATCCGGCGTCGGACGGCGCGCACGAGGTCGGCGGCGCGCACTGGATGGGGAGGCAGGAACGACGGTGGCGGAACGGAGCACGGCTGCCGTCGACGTGGCAGACAACAGCGGCGACAAGCCGCTGACCGCGCAGGCGGACCAGTCCACGGCCGACGGGGTGGCCAATAACCGGGAGCGGGACACGGACAGCGACGAGGCACAGGGGAGTGCCGGGACCGAACGTCCCGGCCATGCCTCACCGCCAGAACTCCACAGCGGCCACAAACTCGCCAGGCGCTACCGCCTGGAGGAGTGCGTCACCCGTCTGGACGGTTTCAGCAGTTGGCGAGCCGTCGACGAGAAACTCCGTCGCGCGGTCGGCGTCCACATCCTGCCCGCGGACCACGCCCGAGCCCGCTCGGTGCTGGCCGCGGCCCGCTCGTCGGCGCTGCTCGGCGATCCCCGCTTCGTCCAGGTCCTGGACGCCGTCGAGGAGAACGACCTCGTCTACGTCGTCCACGAGTGGCTGCCCGACGCCACCGAGCTGACCACGCTCCTGATGTCCCGCCCGCTGGAGCCGCACGAGGCGTACCAGATGGTCAGTCAGATCTCCTCGGCCATGTCCGCGGCGCACCGAGAGGGTCTGTCGCATCTGCGTCTGAACCCCAACGCCGTACTGCGCACCTCCTCCGGCCAGTGGCGCATCCGCGGCCTCGCCGTCAACGCCGCGCTGCGCGGGGTCGCCTCCGACACCCCGCAGCGCACCGACACCGAGGCGATCGGCGCCCTGCTCTACGCGGCGCTCACCCAGCGCTGGCCGTACGAGAACGACGCCTACGGGCTGTCCGGGCTGCCCAAGGACATCGGGCTCATCGCCCCCGACCAGGTGCGCGCCGGTGTCCACCGGGGCCTGTCGGAGCTGGCGATGCGCGCCCTCGCCAACGACGGCGCGACCGCCTCCCGGCACGAGTCGGCGTGCACCACGCCGGAGGAGCTGGTGAAGGCAATCGGCGAGATGCCGCGCATCCGCCCGCCGGAGCCGGCGTTCACCGCTCCGCCGGAGTACCAGCGCACCACCTACCAGCAGGGCACCTACGGCCGCCCCGCGCCGCACCCCGGCGCAACGCAGCCCGTGACGGCCCCGCCGGCCCCGCTCCAGAGCCGCACCGGCAAGGCCCTGAAGTGGGCGGTCTCCGCCCTGCTCATCGCCGCGCTCGGCCTGGGAAGCTGGCAGCTCGCGGACGCCCTGATGGACCAGGGCAAGTCCGACGACACGAACCGGACCCAGACGACGGACGACGGCGACAAGAACAGCGCCGCCCCGAAGCCGGTCCAGCCGCTCAAGATCCAGGACGCGGCCGAGTACGTCGTGAGCGGCGGCGCCCAGCACCCCAACGACGTCGACCAGACGTACGACGGGGACGGCTCGACGTACTGGCGGACCTCCAGCTTCCTCGGCGGCCCGGTCCTCGCGCCGTACAAGCCGGGCGTCGGCATCGTCTACGACCTCGGCTCCACCCAGGAGGTCTCGGCGGCCACCATAGGGCTGTACTACGGCGGCGATCACACGACCGTGGACCTGTACGCCGCGGACTCGCTGAACCCGGCCCCGAGCGCCCTCGAGTCGATGCGGAAGCTCGGCGAGGTCACGACGAACGGCACCTCCGCCACGGTCAAGGTCACCAAGCCCGTGAAATCGCGGTACGTGCTTGTCTGGCTCACGGCGCTGCCCCACGCGCCCGGCGACCAGTACAGCGACCCCGGCTACAAGCAGGCCGTCACCGACGTGAAGTTCACGGGCTGACGACTTGGCGAGGGGGGAGGAGGTCCGACCGTGGAGGGCGTCGACATCGGCGAAGTGAGCGACCAGGACCTCCTCGCCCGCCATGTGGAAGGCGATCCCGACGCCTTCGGTGAGCTGGTGCGGCGTCATCGCGACCGGCTGTGGGCGGTGGCCCTGCGGACGCTGGGAGACCGCGAGGAGGCCGCTGACGCCGTCCAGGACGCCCTGGTGTCCGCCTACCGGGCCGCCCACACCTTCCGGGGCCAGTCGGCCGTCACGACCTGGCTGCACCGGATCACGGTGAACGCCTGCCTGGACCGCGCCCGCAAGGCCGCCTCCCGCAAGACCTCACCGGTGGACGACACCGAGCGCCTGGACCAGCTCCTGGAGCCGCACGAGTCGGCCTCCGCCCCCGCCGAGCGCAACGACGTCCACCGTCAGCTCATCGAGGCCCTCGGCACGCTCCCGCCCGACCAGCGGGCCGCCCTGGTCCTGGTGGACATGCAGGGCTACCCCGTCGCCGAGGCGGCCCGCGTGCTCGACGTGCCGACCGGGACCGTGAAGAGCCGCTGCGCCCGGGGCAGAGCCAGACTGCTCCCGCTGCTCACCCATCTGCGCCCCGAGCACACCGGCGACCCGGAGGAAAGCGGCCCAGGACGGAACCGGGCGCAGGGGACATCCGTCCCACCGGCAGCGGGACCTCGCGACGAGGGTCCGGATCACGCCGGGACGGGCGATTCAACTGCTGTGAAGGGCGGAGGTGGGCGAGCGTGACATCGGCTACGGACACGACCGGGCACCCGGACGTCGACGAGCTCTCCGACCTCACCGAGGGCCTGCTCACCCCGTCCCGGAGCGCCGACGTACGGCAGCACCTGGACGGCTGCGAGCCGTGCGCGGACGTCCACGCGTCGCTGGAGGAGATCCGCGACCTCCTCGGCGCACTCCCCGAGCCGGATCCGATGCCCGACGACATCGCCCGCCGCATCGACGCCGCGCTCGCCGCGGAAGCCGTGGACCGAGCCGGAACCCCGACCCCAGCGGAAGCCCCGGACCGGTCGGAGCCCCCCGCTGAGGCGGCCCCTGTTTCACGTGAAACATCGACGGCGTCCGGCCGCGAGACCCAGCCGACGGCGGACCGCCCGGCGGGACAGGCCCGCCCCTCCACCACCGGCCCCGGCCGCAAGGACCACCCGGCGCGCCGACGGGGCGGGCGCCGCAAGGTCGCCGTCCTGGGCGCCGTCCTCACCGTCGCCACGCTGGGGCTCGGCTCCGTCCTGGTGGCCTCCCTGACCGACAGCGGCGGCCCGACGCCCTCGGCGCACGGCGGGCAGACCAGCGCCGCGGACTCCTTCTCCGAGGGCACGCTGGAGCAGCAGGTCACCGATCTCCTCGCGACGGCCCAGGGCCCCCGCACCTCCATGGGCATCCAGGGCGAGCCGGGCAACGCCTCCCCCAGGATCAAGAGCGAGCCCGTCGTGCCGCCCTGCGTACAGAAGGGCATCGAGCGCAAGGGCACCGAGCGGGGCGACTCGGCCGTCGTCACCGACGAAGGCACCTATCAGGGCAAGGACGCCCTCCTCGTCGTGCTCCCCGACGCCTCCGACACCACCCGTGTCACCGCGTACGTGATGGATGCGACCTGTGTGAAGGACCCGTCCGTCGGTGACGCCGACGTACTGCTCAAGAACTCCTACACCCGCCGCTGACGACTCACGCGCCTCACTGGCCCCCTGGTACCGGGTCACCCCTTGGTGTGCCCGGGCACAGCGGGAATGTACGCCCCTTAGGATCCGTTGGGTGGGGTGAGAGTTCAGAGCAGCTCCCACCGGTCGTACTGCGCAGACCAGAGACGAGGAACAAGCCGTGAGCGACGTCCGTAACGTGATCATCATCGGCTCCGGGCCCGCCGGCTACACCGCGGCCCTTTACACCGCGCGCGCCTCCCTGAAGCCGCTGGTGTTCGAGGGAGCCGTCACCGCGGGCGGTGCCCTGATGAACACCACCGAGGTGGAGAACTTCCCCGGCTTCCAGGACGGCATCATGGGCCCCGAGCTCATGGACAACATGCGCACCCAGTCCGAGCGCTTCGGCGCCGAGCTGATCCCGGACGACATCGTCTCCGTTGACCTCACCGGTGAGATCAAGACCGTCACGGACACCGCCGGCACCGTCCACCGGGCCAAGGCCGTCATCGTCGCCACCGGCTCCCAGCACCGCAAGCTCGGGCTGCCGAACGAGGACGCGCTCTCCGGGCGCGGAGTCTCCTGGTGCGCCACGTGTGACGGGTTCTTCTTCAAGGACCAGGACATCGCCGTGATCGGTGGCGGTGACACCGCGATGGAGGAGGCCACCTTCCTCTCGCGCTTCGCCAAGTCCGTGACCATCGTGCACCGCCGGGACACCCTGCGCGCCTCCAAGGCGATGCAGGAGCGTGCCTTCGCCGACCCGAAGATCAAGTTCGTCTGGGACAGCGAGGTCGCCGAGGTCCAGGGCGAGCAGAAGCTGGCCGGGCTGAAGCTGCGCAACCTGAAGACCGGTGAGCTGACCGACCTTCCGGTGACCGGCCTGTTCATCGCGATCGGCCACGACCCACGCACCGAGCTGTTCAAGGGCCAGCTCGACCTGGACGAGGAGGGCTACCTCAAGGTCGCCGCCCCCTCCACCCGGACCAATGTGACCGGTGTCTTCGCCGCCGGCGATGTGGTGGACCACACCTACCGCCAGGCGATCACGGCCGCCGGCACCGGCTGTTCCTCGGCTCTCGACGCCGAGCGCTACCTCGCCGCCCTCGCGGACGAGGAGCAGGCCGAGCCCGAGAAGACCTCCGTCTGACCCCCCTCCCGCCCCACCGCACAAGGAATTAAGGAGCCCCCTGTGGCCGGCACCCTGAAGAATGTGACCGACGCCGACTTCGACGAGGTCGTCCTCAAGAGCGACAAGCCCGTCCTGGTGGACTTCTGGGCCGAGTGGTGCGGCCCGTGCCGCCAGATTGCCCCCTCGCTGGAGGCCATCGCCGCCGAGCACGGCGACAAGATCGAGATCGTCAAGCTCAACATCGACCAGAACCCGGCCACGGCTGCCAAGTACGGCGTCATGTCCATCCCGACCCTGAACGTCTACCAGGGTGGCGAGGTCGCCAAGACGATCGTCGGTGCCAAGCCGAAGGCCGCGCTCGTCCGCGACCTGGAGACCTTCATCTCCGAGTGACGCCGGACCGTCGAGCCGACGGTCGATGTTTCACGTGAAACACGAAGGGGCCAGCCCGTTCGGGCTGGCCCCTTCGCATGCGCCGGTTTCACAGCGGCCGCAGCGCCGGTTCCTTCCGAGCGCCTCCCAGCAGCCGGTCCAGCGCCATCTCCATGTCTTCCTTCCAGGAGAGGGTGGTCCGCAGCTCCAGCCGCAGCCGGGGATGGGAGGGGTGCGGCCGTACGGTCTTGAAGCCGACGGCCAGCAGATGCTCGGCCGGCAGCAGACAGCCCGGGTCCTTCCAGCGGGCGTCGCCGAACGCCTCGATCGCCCTGAAGTTCCGTCGCAGCAGATCCTTGGCGACCGTCTGGACCATCACGCGCCCCAGCCCCTGTCCCTGGTAGCCCGGCATGATGAACGCGGTCATCAGTTGGACGGCATCGGGTGACACCGGGCTCGTGGGGAACGCCGTCGACCGCGGTACATAGGCGGGCGGGGCGTAGAGCACAAAGCCCACGGGGACGTCGTCGACATAGACGACCCGGCCGCAGGAGCCCCAGTCCAGCAGGACGGCGGAGATCCAGGACTCCTTCTCCATCGCGGCCGTACCGGCCTTTATCGCGGCTTCGCCGCTGACGGGGTCCAGCTCCCAGAAGACGCATCCGCGGCAGCGCTGGGGGAGGTCCTGAAGGTTGTCCAGCGTGAGCGGTACGAGCCGACGCCCCATGAAGGCTGATCCTCGCTTCCTTCGCCCGCTGCCTCGCGAGCGGCGGTCAGAGCACTGTGTTCCCTGAGCAGGCTGCCGACGAAGCCGCCGACGGCGCCCAGCCCCAACCCCGCGCTCACCAGTCCGGTCCGGCTCATCGTTCGCATGGCCCCCGCCTCCCGGTCCGACTACTGCCTCGGTGGTGCGCCATAACCCCACGGCATCGTATCCACCCTGCGATTCCATCGATACCGCCTGAAAGCAAAGAGCGAGCCGTGTTCCGGACACACCGGACACGACTCGCTCAGAGCGTCTGCGGACCTCGGCTCACTCGTCCGCGTCGTCCTCCGCGCCCTCCTCCAGGCCCCGAGGAAGGACCGGGCCCTCGCCGGGCGCGAGAGTGCCGAGGATCCGCTCCAGGTCCTCCATGGAGGCGAACTCCACGGTGATCTTGCCCTTCTTCTGACCGAGGTCGACCTTCACCCGTGTCTCGAAGCGGTCCGAGAGCCGGGTCGCCAGATCGGTCAGCGCCGGGGAGACCCGGCCGCCGGCCCGCGGACCCTTGGCGCGCTGGGCGCTCTGAGGACGGGACCCCATCAGGGTCACGATCTCCTCGACGGCCCGCACCGAGAGCCCCTCGGCCACGATCCGGTGGGCCAGCCGGTCCTGCTCCTCCGAGTCGTCCACGGAGAGCAGGGCGCGGGCGTGGCCGGCGGAGAGCACTCCGGCCGCGACCCGGCGCTGTACCGCCGGGGAGAGCTTCAGCAGACGCAGGGTGTTGGAGACCTGCGGGCGGGACCGGCCGATGCGGTCCGCGAGCTGGTCGTGCGTGCAGTTGAAGTCCTTGAGCAGTTGGTCGTAGGCGGCCGCCTCTTCCAACGGGTTCAACTGGGCCCGGTGGAGGTTCTCCAGCAGGGCGTCCAGGAGAAGCTTCTCGTCGTCGGTGGCCCGCACGATCGCCGGGATCGCCTCCAGGCCCGCCTCACGGCAGGCCCGCCAGCGCCGCTCACCCATGATCAGCTCATAGCGGCCGGGGCCGAGCTGCCGTACGACGACCGGCTGGAGCAGACCGACCTCCTGGATGGAGGTGATCAGTTCGTGCAGCGCGTCCTCGTCGAAGACCTCGCGCGGCTGGCGCGGGTTCGGCGTGATCTCGTCGAGCGGGATCTCCGCGAAGTGCGCGCCGATGGGAGGCGCGGGCGTCTCCACGACGCTGATCGACAGCGATTCCTCTGTTTCACGTGAAACAGGCGGCAGCGTGGCCACCTTCGCCGCGGCCACCCCGCGCTCGCTCGTCAGGACCGGACCGGTCGCCGGGGACACAGCACCGCTGCCTCCCACGGCGGACTGCGCCGGGTTCTTCTCCGTCGGGGCAGCAGGGATCAGTGCGCCAAGGCCACGGCCCAACCCCCTCCGTCGCTCACTCACTGGATCCCCTCCACCATGCTCGGATTGTTCTGGGCGCCGATATGGGCGTGTGTGCTGTCGTAGCTGATGCCGACGCCTCTCAGCGCGATCTCTCGGGCCGCCTCAAGGTAGGAGAGGGCACCGCTCGACCCCGGATCGTAGGTCAGCACCGTCTGCCCATAGCTCGGCGCCTCGGAGATACGGACCGAGCGGGGAATGCTCGTCCGCAGCACCTCCTCGCCGAAGTGGGTGCGCACCTCTTCCGCGACCTGGGACGCGAGACGCGTCCGGCCGTCGTACATGGTGAGCAGGATGGTCGACACATGCAGGGAGGGGTTGAGGTGCCCCCGCACCAGGTCGACGTTGCGTAGGAGCTGGCCCAGGCCCTCCAGTGCGTAGTACTCGCACTGGATCGGGATGAGGACCTCCGCGCCGGCCACCAGTGCGTTGACCGTCAGCAGGCCGAGGGACGGCGGGCAGTCGATAAGGACATAGTCCAGCGGCTGCTCATACGCCTGGATGGCCCGCTGGAGCCGGCTCTCTCGGGCCACCAGGGACACCAGCTCGATCTCCGCACCGGCGAGATCGATCGTGGCGGGGGCACAGAAGAGACCTTCGACATCGGGGACCGGCTGAACGACCTCCGCCAGCGGGCGGCTGTCGACCAGGACGTCATAGATCGACGGAACCTCGGCATGGTGGTCGATCCCGAGCGCAGTGGACGCATTGCCCTGCGGGTCGAGGTCGATCACCAGGACGCGGCCGCCATGGAGGGCCAGGGAAGCGGCAAGGTTGACGGTCGTCGTCGTCTTGCCCACCCCGCCCTTCTGGTTGGCGACGACGATGATCCGGGTCTGCTCTGGACGTGGCAGACCCTCGCCGGCGCGGCCCAGTGCCTCCACCGCCAGTTGGGCAGCACGACCGATCGGGGTGTCGTCCATCGGGGGCGGTGTTTCACGTGAAACATCCTCCCCCAAGGACTCGGTACGGGGACCGGGGACCGGGTCGGCCATCGGTCCCGCGATGTTGGCGTCGGACCGCAAGGATTCACTCTCCTCGACTTCAAGCTCGCAATGAACAGAGCCTGCCATGTCTTCGGGGTCGCGAACCAGTGAGGCCAGGGGTTCTGTGGAGAAATCCACCTCTGTGGACAACTCCCGTCCCTTATCGAGTGAACCTAGGGGCTTGCGGTCGCGGGGTTCAGCAGCGGCGCGACCGCGGCTGATGATGCCGTGGAGCAATGAGCGACGTTTCACGTGAAACACGATGCCCAGCGCTCGCTGCCGAACGGCCGCGACACTCCGTCATACATGGACCGGGCAGCTTGGGTGGAGTATCGCCGTCCTCAGCGACGGCGACGGGTCCGCCCGGTGCGGGCCGCCTTGGCCCGCTTGGCGGCGAAGCGGACACCGCCGGGGCTCTCCCCGACCTCGACCCGCACCACCGTGGAGAGGGGATCGACCACGTCCTCACCGACATGGAGGATCGAGGTGCCGACCGCGCCGAGCTTGCTCAGGGCGGTGGCCGCGCTCTTCAGCTCCTCCTCGGCGGTGTCGCCCTTGAGGGCGAGCATCTCGCCGTAGGGCCGCAGCAGCGGGATGCCCCAGGTGGCCAGACGGTCCAGCGGGGCCACGGCGCGGGCGGTGACGACATGGACCGGCGGAAGCTTGCCCATGACCTCCTCGGCGCGACCGCGGACCACGGTCACATGGTCCAGGCCCAGCAGTTCGACCACCTCGGTGAGGAAGTTGGTGCGCCGCAGCAGCGGCTCCAGCAGGGTGATCTTGAGGTCTTCGCGCACCAGCGCCAGCGGGATACCGGGCAGGCCGGCGCCCGATCCGACATCGCAGACCGTCACACCGTCGGGCACGACCTCGGAGAGGACCGCGCAGTTCAGGATGTGCCTCTCCCACAGCCGGGGCACCTCACGCGGGCCGATGAGCCCGCGCTGCACTCCTGCCTCGGCAAGGAGCTCGGCGTACCGGACCGCGTCCGCGTAGCGATCGCCGAATACCTCGCGTGCCACTTCAGGCGCAGGGGGGAGCTCCGCTGCCTCCGTCACGGGGACCGTCCTTCCGTACCGCATCAGCGCGTCCAGCGCCGACCACCAGAACTACAGGCTGACAAAGACCGGCCCCGTCTGCGCAACAGACGGGGCCGGGGACAACGTACGTACCGAATGAGGCAGGCCGAATCAGTTGGGCAGAACGACGACGAAGCGCTGCGGCTCCTCGCCCTCCGACTCGCTGCGCAGCCCCGCGGCCTTGACCGCGTCATGGACCACCTTGCGCTCGAAGGGGGTCATCGGCTTCAGCTTGACCGGCTCGCCGCTGTTCTTCGCGTCGGAGGCGGCCTTGGCGCCCAGCTCCGACAGCTCGGCACGCTTCTGCGCCCGGTAGCCGGCGATGTCCAGCATCAGCCGGCTGCGGTCACCGGTCTCCCGGTGCACGGCCAGGCGCGTCAGCTCCTGAAGCGCCTCCAGCACCTCGCCGTCCCGGCCGACCAGCTTCTGGAGGTCACGGCCGCCGGCGTCACTGATGATCGACACCGAGGCACGGTCGGCTTCGACGTCCATGTCGATGTCGCCGTCGAGGTCGGCGATGTCGAGCAGACCCTCGAGGTAGTCCGCGGCGATCTCGCCCTCCTGCTCCAGGCGGGAAAGGGTGTCTGCACCCTCGGCGGCGGCGGAGGTGGTGCCTTCCGTCACGGGATGGGCTCCTTCTTACTTCTTGGACGGGGACTTGGGGCGCTGCGGGCCGCCCTTGCGCTGCCCGGACTGGGCCTTGCTGCGGCCGCCTCCGCTGCCGGGCTTGGACCCGGTCTGCTTGGCGGCGCCGGCCTGCTGGGGCGCACCGGAGGGAGTGGCGTCCTCGGGCTGGTCGGACTTGGTCAGCGAGGTCGTCTCACCGGCCGCCTTGGGGCCGCCCTGGCGCTGGGACTTGCTCTGCCGCTTGGGCTGCTGACGCCGGGCGGCCGCAGTCGTGGGCGTGCCGTCCTCGGTCTCGCCGACGGCCTGGGACTCGCCCTTGATCACATTGCCGTCGGCCTGGGCCGCGAGGCCCACCTTGGTCAGACCGTTGATGAACTTGCGCTCGGCGTCGTTGCGGTCCCGGCCCTTGGCCACGATGGCCTTGACGATGGCCTTCTCACCACGGCCACGGGTCTTGCCGTGGTGGGAGACCCGCTTGTAGAGGCGCTCCAGGTAGGCGGCCTGGGCCTTGGAACCCGGGGTCGGGTTGTTGTGGATCACGTACATCTGCTGGCCCATGGTCCACACGTTGGTGGTCAGCCAGTAGACGAGGACACCGACCGGGAAGTTGATGCCGAAGACGGCGAACATGATCGGGAAGACGTACATCAGCATCTTCTGCTGCTGCATGAACGGCGTCTTCACCGTGGTGTCGACGTTCTTCGTCATGAGCTGGCGCTGCGTGTAGAACTGCGACGCCGACATCAGGACGATCATGACCGCGGTGACGATGCGGACCGTGGTCAGCGAGGCGTCGAGCGCCGCGACCTCGGAGGCGCTGTCGGTGAACTTCGCGGCGAGCGGGGCACCGAAGATGTGCGCCTTCTGCGCGCTCTCCAGCAGGCTCTGGTTGATGACACCGATGGTGTCGTTGTTCGCGATGCTGTTGAGCACGTGGTAGAGGGCGAAGAAGAACGGCGACTGCGCCAGGATGGGAAGGCACGAGGAGAGCGGGTTGGTGCCCGTCTCCTTGTACAGCTTCATCATCTCTTCGGACTGGCGCTGCCGGTCGTTCTTGTAACGCTCCTGGATCTTCTTCATCTCCGGCTGGAGCGTCTGCATGGCCCGCGTGGCCTTGATCTGCTTCACGAAGAGCGGGATCAGGCAGATACGGATCAGAATCACCAGAGACACGATGGACAGGCCCCAGGCCCACCCCGTGTCAGGGCCGAAGATGGCTCCGTACACCGAGTGGAACTGGACGATGACCCAGGAAACGGGTGTCGTGATGAAGCTGAAGAGGCTGGCAATCGTGTCCACTAATCATGCTCCTTGGGCATGGGACGGTGTCTCTGCGGCCGGGCTCGAAGAAGGGTGCTCCTCGGTGGCCGTTTCGGCGGCGGAGGTCCCGCCCCTGCGTGCACGCCAGGCGTCCCGCAGCATTTCGTGCCACCGCGGGCGCTTCCGCGGCGGGACATGATCCACACCCCCCAGCGACCACGGGTTGCACCGCAGAATGCGCCAGGCGGTGAGTGCCGTCCCCTTGATCGCGCCGTGCCGGTCGATGGCCGTGTACCCGTAGTGGGAGCACGACGGGTAGTACTTGCAGACCGGCCCGAGCAGCGGACTGATCGTCCACTGGTAGAGCTTGATCAGAGCCAGCAGCGGGTACTTCATCGCGCGCCCCCTCCCGACAGCCGCTGGAGAGCGGCATCGAGGTCGTGGGCCAGTTGTGCGTGGTCGGCGTCACCCGCACCGGGCAGCGCCCGTACGACTACCAGGCTACCGGGGGGCAACAGAACGACTCGCTCGCGCATCAGGTGACGCAGTCTGCGCTTCACCTTGTTACGCACCACCGCTCCACCCACGGCCTTGCTCACGACGAAACCCGCACGTGCCGGGGGAGCGCTCTCCCCAGGCGCGTGCGGGTCCGTGTCACCGCTTCGAAGATGGACCACGAGGGTCGGGCGGCCTGCCCGACGACCTCGTCGTACCGCGGTCGCGAAGTCTTCGCGCCGCCTCAGCCGATGCTCGGTAGGCAGCACGACGTCATGACCTGATCAGGCTCAGGCGGACAGGCTGGCGCGACCCTTGCTGCGGCGGTTCGCGAGAATCGCGCGGCCGGCACGGGTGCGCATCCGCAGGCGGAAGCCGTGGGTCTTGGCGCGACGGCGGTTGTTCGGCTGGAAGGTGCGCTTGCTCACTCGGGGGCTCCAGAAATCAAATCGGTGTGGCGGGTGCCGTCCTGGCTGTCACCGTGCGCCCACGAGTAGCTCTCGCTTACGCCCGAGTGCACCGCTTCCCGATCACCTGACGCGATCTGTGCCCATCGGAGGCAGGCGGCAGCAGCCATCGACAACTCGACCTGGTTACGGTACGCGCGGCTACGCCATCCGGTCAAACCAGGGGTCTACGGGAGACACTGTCCACAGGCTGGGGACAACAACTTGAACCGTACCCGCCGCCCTGACTACCGTGGCTGGACTCCGATTCGTTCCTTTGTCCCTGCCTCCACCCGATCTGAATCCCTGACCGTCCCACCGTCACACCTACGTGGGACCCACGAGAGAGCGTGCCCTGTGGCTGACGTACCTGCCGATCTTGCCGCAGTGTGGCCACGCGTACTGGAGCAGCTCCTCGAGGGCCGTGGCCAGGGTGTCGAGACGAAGGACGAGCACTGGATCCGGCGCTGCCAGCCGCTCGCGCTGGTCGCCGACACCGCCCTGCTCGCCGTACCGAACGAATTCGCGAAGAACGTGCTGGAGGGCCGGCTCGCGCCGATCGTCAGCGAGACGCTGAGCCGTGAGTGCGGCCGCCCGATCCGTATCGCGATCACCGTCGACGACTCCGTCGGCGAACCCCCGGCCCCGCCCGCGCCCGCGCCGCAGCGCTACGAGGAACCCGAACTGCCCTCGTACGACAAGGGCTACGACAACCCGTACGAGGGGTACGGCCGGCATCGCGCCGACCAGATGCCCCCGCCGCCCGGCGACCGCGAGCAGCACCCCGGCGCGCGCCAGGAGCAGCACCCGGGCAACCGGCAGGACCAGCAACTGCCCACCGCGCGCCCCGCCTACCCCTCGGAGTACCAGCGCCCCGAGCCGGGCGCCTGGCCGCGCCCGCCGCAGCAGGACGAGTACGGCTGGCAGCAGCAGCGCCTGGGCTTCCCGGAGCGCGACCCCTACGCCTCCCCGTCCCAGGACTCCTACGGCGACTCCGGCGGGCAGGACTCCTACGGCGGCCAGGACCCGTACGGTTCGCCGGCGCCGAAGGAGTCGTACGGCCAGCCGCCGCAGGACTACCGCCCGCAGGCGATGGACCGCCCGCCGTACGCCCCCTCGCAGTACGAGCAGCAGCGCCCCGACTACGAGACGTCCCGCCCGGACTACGACCCGCGCGAGCAGGGCCGGCGTGAGCTGCCCGAGCCGTCGTCGGGCGGCGGCCATCCGCACCGTCCCGGCGGGCCCGGCGGCCCGTCCGCCCAGTCGCCCGCGCCGAGCGGTCCCGGTGAGCCGACCGCGCGGCTGAACCCGAAGTACCTCTTCGACACGTTCGTCATCGGCGCGTCCAACCGGTTCGCGCACGCGGCCGCGGTGGCCGTCGCCGAGGCGCCCGCGAAGGCGTACAACCCGCTGTTCATCTACGGGGAGTCGGGACTCGGCAAGACGCACCTGCTGCACGCGATCGGACACTACGCGCGGAGCCTCTACCCGGGCACCCGGGTGCGGTACGTCAGCTCGGAGGAGTTCACCAACGAGTTCATCAACTCAATCCGCGACGGCAAGGGCGACAGCTTCCGCAAGCGGTACCGGGAGATGGACATCC